>NZ_AP017928.1:5758444-6088916 GCF_003584645.1 Methylocaldum marinum | reverse complement strand
TTTTATTCTTATACTTCTTGCGTCCTGCAATTTGGTGAGTAATAAACAAAAAGAATTAACACTTACACTTCAGGCTTCATTTGAGAAAATATACTACGCTAAATACGCCTTGGATTTTCCTCATACAGAAAGCGCCTTAAATAACTGCATAAAGTATAAGAATAAACCATGCCTTGAAGTGTACAAACACTTCAAGGAGGGAAAAAGTTCTATACTTTCTTTATCTTCCGATAAGTCATTAGGTGCTACATTAGATATTATCGAAAAAGCCTGTCTTTCGGAAGATCAGGCTATGGCAAATAATATTTGCTACGGAGGTCTCATGTCGTTATATTTTTATAACTCTTCCGCACAAGATAAAAAAATATTTAAGCGAATAAATAAATATCCAAAAGCAATTAAAAACATTATATTTAACAATGATTTTCTTTGGTTTCACAATCGGCCAAAAAACAGTAATTGGATTAATTATATTTCAACGCTTGATATTGATTGGGAGCAGGATGGTCAAAAAAAATTCATTTTGAATATGTTTAAGAGAAATATCAATCAAATTGATGGTGAGCCTTGGGTGTTGAGATAAGGCTGCATAACAAAAAGCTCAAGCGGACGCTGAAAACCGCGCCGCTTAGCTTGACGTTAGCTGCCTCCATGGTTCCATCGCTCATCGACATCAACAAAGCCGAGCAAGGCTATCTGGGTCGCAACGGCAGCCCCGTTCTTGGTCAAGCCTTTGAAATGCTGCTTGCGCGTTGGGCCGCGGGTGAAAGGGATCGGGAAACGGCTCTCCGACTCCTGTTCCTGAGCTGGTACGCCAACTGTGAGCCCCCATTCCTCACCGGCCTTCCTACAGAGCAAGAAACTGCGAGCATCTGCTCAGAGACCTTTGCAGCGCTTGGTGGTGCGAGCAGCTCGGATCCGGAAGTGTGTTTTGCCGTGGGGCTCATGGCTGAGCTTTTTCCCTGGTGCTTAGGAGACGAGGCACACTGGGTGGAGGTCGGTCACCTTCTTGCCAGCCAGGCCGTCAAACTTCAGCCCGGCGGGCCGCCTCTATCCGCATTTGTCGGGCGCGGTGCCTACGGCGAGTACTTTTCTCACATGCTGTCTGCACGGGCAGGCAGCTAACAGTTCATTCAAGCCGAAGCCGCTACGCGGCTCGGCTTAATTCAAGCGTTAGCAACTAAACAAGGAGATAAATATGGTTGTAGATATGACATATGATGGTCAAGTTATTACGTGGCCAGGCAGGGGCACATTTAAAGCAACTTCAGGCTTACCGGGCTCACAACTACCAAAGAACTCTTGTGTTCCAGATAGCGGACCTATCCCAGAGGGGTTATCTAAGGTTTTTATTTCAAATCAAGGTACTGCACAAGATGATGGTACAGGCTATTGCGCACTGAGACCATCGTGGGGAATTCAGGAAATCCCTCGTGGTGCTGCCGCAGGAAGTTGTGAACCATACTGGGCAAATTGGGGTAGAAATAGAGCCCGAATGGAACCGGCTGATGCGTTTACAAAGAACCGGTGCTCGCCTGTTATGCGTGGTGGGTTTTACTTGCATGATTCAACTAAAGGTTACAGTCATGGATGTATCGAAGCTGAAATGAGGCTGTTTCCACTACTGCGCACTTATCATAAAACGACCAAGAAAAATACGCTAATACTCAAGGTCTCATATGTCAACGGGAGAGCTACCAATGGCGGCACGAAAATATAAGTTTATATTTGTATTCCTAGTTTCTTCGTGTGCGGTGGCGAATGATTCGGGTAGTATAAATATTAGCAACCAACTCTCATCCTGTATCACTGTAACTAATACTGCAGTATCTGAGGATAGTGAAATACCCGTTTTTTCGTTTGATCTAAAAGTTGACAAGCCTATTTCTGAGTGTGGCTGTAAATCAGCCCTAGGAGCATATACCGTATACACTATTTCTGGAGACTTTAAATCATACATTCTTGGAGGGAAAGTAGGCTTTATCGCTTCGTCACACAAGCTCCTCCCTCTCTCAGCTGAAAAAAAATTAATCAATAAGAAAAAACTTGTTATTGAGTTATCTTGTGCGCAGCCCGATTGACAATGTTGCTAACCAGGCGCTCCACCCGACCACAAACCGCTACGCGGTTTTTGTCGGGTGAGCTTGGTCGTTAGCTGCCTGCTTGAATCGAGATCGGAGAAACGATGAACGACATAATTGTAAAGGAAGACGTTAGAGTGGTTCTCAGGTCAGTGTAGGGCATAACCACAAGAGGTGAACCAGTTTCGAGCATCGAGAGGGGTAATCGTTGCCAGAGCGGCGGCGAGAGCCTCATCCAAGGCTTCGCGGGTGCGGGCCTTGGCGGCGCGCAAGGCGGTCTTGATTTTCGACCAACAGGGCTCGATCGGCGAGAAATCGGGCGAGTAGGGCGAGAGGTAGAGGACCTTGGCCCCCTTCGCTTCGATCGCCTCGCGGACCCCCGCCACCTTGTGGGCGCTGAGATTGTCCATGACCACGACATCTCCCTCGGCCAAGGTCGGGGCCAGCACCTGCCGGACATAGGCGAGGAAAACGGGCCCGTCGGTTGCGCCCTCAATGCTCATGACGGCACCGATGCCCCGACAGGACAAGGCACCGATGACACTCACATGGGGGCCGGGGTTGAACGGCACCGTATCTTCCCCCCGGATCCCTGGAGCGGCTCGGCCGTAGCGCCGGGTCAGGCCGAGGGAATGCCGGATTCGTCGATGACATGCAGGCAGCCCACGGGCAACGCGGCGACTTCGGCGCGGTAGTCCTGCCGGGCTTGCTTCACCCGGTCCGTCTCATGCTCAGTCGCGTGAAGAGTCTTTTTTTCGGGGCAAGTTCAGGCGTTGCACCACCCGCCCCAGCGTTGCCCGGCTGACCGACTTGCCGTTCTGCTGGGCCAAGGTCTCGCGGAGTTCGTCCAAGGTAAGGTCGGGCTGTTGTTCCAGGCACTGGCGAATCAGCCGCTCGTCGGTCTCGTCCAGGCAGCGCGGAGGACCCCCGGCATGGGGTCGTGGCGCCAGCTTTGCCTTGCCCGTTCGCACGGTCAGGTATCATCTCTTCCAGAATGGCAAATACCCGCTGACGCAAGCTGACCTCGGTATAAATGTATTGCAGTCCACGCAGTAATTGAGGGATGTCATCGCGCGATTTGGGATCGAGGACGATGGCGGCAATATCGGTTTCACCGAATTTGAGTTGTGGCTGAATGACGGTACGCATACGATTTCGGGTAACGAAGATTTTGGTTTTGAGGTGGTTGCAGGCTGATTTTCGCCCGAAATAGGGCAAAACTGGTGTCAGAACAACACATCTTCGTGCTGCGAAATAATTATAATACATTGATAGTTATGACTTTAATTGATTTCCGTTCAGGCACTATCTACCAGGAGCTTGCCCGTCGCGTTGGCTTAGAGCGGATGCGCGCGAACGTCTCAAAGCTTGGCTATGGAAATGGAGATATAGGTGCGACCGTCGATACGTTCTGGCTTAAAGGACCGCTCAAGATTAGCGCAGTCGAGCAGACCAGATTTCTGGCGAGGCTGGCTCAGGGCAAACTGCCAATACGCGAGGATATCCAAGAGAGTGTTCGAGAGATTGTCCATTTAGAGCAAGGCGATAATTGGCAACTGTATGGGAAAACGGGTTGGGAGAATGCGCCTGGCCGTGATGTTGGCTGGTGGGTCGGATGGGTACAAAAAGATGATCGCGTGTATACCTTTGCATTAAATCGATTGCGTCGCCATTTTTTGCGAAACCTTTTGGGACCTCCAAGTCACCAAAAGGAGCAAAAAATTGGCGACGAGTTATTGCCTTCGGCGCCCCGGCCGTCCCCGCTCGTCTGGTCCGGACCCAACAAGGGGTCCGGACACCGCTCGCAGATGACTCGACGCCCGGTCGCGATGCCTTGTGTGAGACCTCCGACCGCCGCTATCGCGTCGACCTTCGGTCTCACACCCGGCGCTCGGGCTTCCGGGGACTACTCGACTCGCTCGCTCACTCGCTCCATGTCTCGCAGCGATCGACATTCAGGAGGCATCCGACGCAAGCAAACGTGTTGCGATTGGAAAAGCAAGCCTTGAAGCGCTGGGGATGCTGTGAGAGTTCAGGGCCTAAATCGGTGCTTCACCCGACCGCGTACCGCTCCGGGTGAGCTTCGGCGTTAGGCGCTAAGCAAGGAGATCAAATGTCTGGTGAAACTACAGGTGCTGTACGTTTAATGCTTCGACTCGAGGGGCTGTGTGTTCTCCTCGCAGCGGTGCTTGCTTACTCCAAATTGGGCTTTAGCTGGGGTACGTTTGCATTTTTCTTTCTCACTCCGGACGTTTCGTTTCTAGGTTATCTCGCTGGGTCACGGGTTGGTGCCATAACCTACAATGCCGCACACTCGTATATCGGCGCGATTGCCTGTCTTCTCGTAGGGTTCCTCCTCCCTGCCCCCGTGCTTTCATGTGCGGGTGTCATATGGTGCGCCCACATTGGCTTTGACCGTGCTCTTGGTTACGGGCTCAAATATTCAGTGGGGTTTGGTTTTACCCATCTCGGCATTATCGGTCGGTTTGCCAGGCCCGCTCCGCCCCCTGCATTCGAGGGGGACGCGCCAAAAACGGCGCGCCCTTCAATTTGAACGTTAGGCCTTACAACCAATACCGACGTCACCCGGAGGACTGAACGATGACGAAGTCCCTGATCTCCTTCCCTGGGCCGGCGATGAACATCGCCGACAAGGACTTGGCCGCCGTCGGCGAAGCTGCGCACGCCGTCATTCGCGAGGCGAAGAATGCCGGCGTCTACGTGTTCGGCGGTGGTATCAACGAAGCGGTCGAACCGCTGATGGTCGCCGCCGACGCACCGTCACGCGCGGGACCTATCCGCGGACCAAGGAATTCGACGGCGGCTTCTGTGTCCTGGAACTTCCGTCGCGCGAAGCCGCCATCCGGTAGGCCGCGAAGATCGCTGAAGCTTGCCGCTGTTCGCAGGAACTCCGCGAGTTCCAGTACGACCCCGAGAGCTAACCGGCGAGGAGTAGAGAGGACACCCACCATTCGATTGTTACCACTCATAGCAATAGGGAAGGTGCGAGGAAACGTGGCCTTTGAAACTTACGAAAACCAGTGGAATCGTCATGTCTCAATTCATCACATCGGATGCGGACAGCTACGGAAAAGAGGCGGAGAACACGTCGATGAACAGAAACATTATCAGATGCATAGTAGGTATCCCGAGGCTCTTATGTACGCCAACCAAACGGGTTTGCCGCTGAAAATATGTTCCTTTTGTTGTCCTGACAAAAAATCTTTAGTGAGACTAAACGCGTGCCTGACCATCGGCTCCAAGCGCCCCGCAAAAGCGACACCGCTTCTGTGTTCTTTCACGCGTTGGTGCAGCCGCTTTTGCGGTCGCCTGAGCCGAGCCGTTAGGGCTCAACTTAGGATTACGTAATCATGAACTTCAAGTGGTCTGATTCGGAGAAAAAAGTCGCAAGGCGAGCCTTTGATAAAGCGCTCGAGAAGGAATGCGCTTCAATCATGGCCAGGTTCAAAGATATGGCCGCGAAGGTGGAAAAACCCGAAGACCTTTGGGCGGTTCACGACTACCTTACCAAGCAACAAAGAGCGATTGATGAAAAATACGATTACCGCTATTCGCAACTCATCTTTGTATTTGCCAGGTTACTGGGCGAGAAGTGGATCGATGAAAAAGACCTACATGGTCTGAGTGCAGAGAAGCTTCAAGCCATTCAGTACATCTTATCCGGGTAAGCGACTATGAAAATACAGGCAGTTTTGGCCGCCAGCCCTAACTACGCACCGCCGGAAACCGTCGTCGCTCTAGTCTGCCGCCTCGCGAGGCGGCAGGTTACTTTCGTCGTTAGACGGCCAACGCGAAGCGCAGTGAAGCCGGGCGTGGGTGATCCAAACAAACTCAATTTCAACGGAGAAGTGTCATGACAAAGATCGCAAAAAATACGATCTGCCTTTGGTACGATGGTGACGCCGAGGATGCGGCACGGTTTTACGCCGCTACATTTCCAGACTCCTCCGTCGATGCTGTGCACCGCGCACCGGGGGACTTTCCGTCCGGGAAGGAAGGCGATGTGTTGACGGTCTTGTTCACCGTGATGGGCATTCCTTGTCTCGGGCTCAACGGAGGTCCTGCGTTCAAGCACAACGAAGCGTTCTCGTTTCAGGTCGCGACCGTTGACCAGGCCGAAACGGATCGCTACTGGAACGCGATTGTCGGCAATGGCGGCCAAGAGAGTGCCTGCGGCTGGTGCAAGGACAAGTGGGGATTGTCCTGGCAGATCACGCCGCTGGCCCTGACGGAAGCGATCACCGATCCTGATTCCGCTGCCGCTAAGCGCGCGTTCGATGCGATGATGACGATGCGAAAGATTGACATCGCCACGATCGAGGCGGCGCGCCGCGGCTGAGATGCCGGCGGTCCAACAACCGGTTGCATCGGACGGCGCGCCGCGTCGCCGCTGGATCGTAACGTTATCGCGCCGAGCAAAGCTCGGCGTATCTTGCCGGGTGGAAGTCCCCGTCGGGTAAGGGCTAGCCACCCGCCCGAATCGAGTCTTGGACTTGCGGCGGAGTGCGGAGGCACGAACAAGGCAGGATAAGCGTAGACAGAGAATCCTGTAGGCCGTAGGGGTGGTCGCGCCCCCTGAAGTGCGGGTACAGCTTCGAAAAGCTCAATCCGGATGCCGAGGGTCTTAACGTGCACCGAAGGCAACACAGAAGCACCCGTATATGGCGAGGGTGTGGAGATCCGGCGGAGTCCTCAGGCCGTGGCATGCAGGAAGAGATACGTCGTAGAACTCGGGAAGCCCCGGAGAGGCACCTGGGGTGGTCTGTCCGCTCGCAAGGCATGCGGCTGTTGAGGCACGAAGGGGAAACCCGGAAACAGGGTTAGACCGAAGCCTAAACGAGGGGAAGAAACGGACCATGCCAGGTGGGTCGCTGCGAGGCGGCTAGGAGCCCCTGGGGTGTCTTATCAGGCAGAGTACTCTGAGCACGGGAAAGCCGTGTACATGGGAAAGGACCTGACGGAAGTACGTAGCCCACAAAGGAAACTCATGCCGGACACAGTCGGACTGGAACAACACGAGCAAACCTCACTGCGGGGAATAGCACGGCGGGCGCAGACCTGCAAAGACCACCGTGTTCGGGACCTCTACCGGTGCCTGGATGGCCCGTTACTCCACCGCTGCTGGCGCGACCTGAACAAGCGAGCGGCCAGTGGCGTGGACGATGTAACGGGACAGGCGTACGAGCAGGACCTCACCGCCAGCATCGAGTCACTGGCGGAGCGACTGAAGACAAAACGCTACCGGGCCAAACGGGTCCGACGCTGCTACATCCCCAAGGAAAACGGCGGCGAACGCCCGCTGGGGATCCCCGCTCTGGAAGACCAGTGGGTGCAGCTCGCCTGCGCCAAGCTGTTGGGCGCCATCTACGAGCAGGACTTCCTGCCCGTCAGTTATGGCTACCGTCCCGGGCGAGGGGCCAAGGATGCGGTTGGCGATCTCGGGTTCAACCTTCAATACGGCAAGATTGGACACGGGGTGGAGGCCGACATCAAAGGCTTCTTCGACACCATCGATCACGACTGGCGACTGGAAATGTTGAGCCTGCGGATCGACGACCGGGCTTTTCTCAACCTCATCCGTAAATGGCTGAAGGCGGGCATACTGGACACCGACGGGCAGGTACTGCACCCGGTGACCGGGACCCCGCAAGGCGGCATCGTGTCGCCGATACGGGCCAACGTCTACTTGCACTATGCCTTGGATCTTTGGTTCGAGCGCAGGGTCAAGCCACGTTGCGGCGGTCAGGTCATTCTCATCCGCTACGCGGATGACTTTGTCTGCGCCTTCCAGTATCCGCATGATGCCGAGCGGTTCTACCGAGTGCTGCCGAAGCGCCTGCATAAGTTTGGGTTGCAGGTGGCCCCGGAGAAGACCCGCATCCTCCGTTTCAGCCGCTTTCACCCCGGACTCCCTCGCCGCTTCGCGTTCCTTGGCTTCGAGCTGTACTGGCGCCCGGACTGGCGAGGTGAGCTGCGGGTCATGAAGCGCACGGCGCGAAAGAAACTGCAAAGCGCCAAGCGACGGATGAAAGAGTGGATCAGGGCCAACCGCCACCTACGCGGTCGCCAGTTTGTACTGGAGCTGAACCGTAAGTTGGTGGGACACTACAACGACTTCGGGCTGCGGAGCAATGAGCAGTCGCTGAACAGTTTCTACACCGGGACGATTCAGTGTGCCTTCAAGTGGCTCAATCGTCGGGGTGGGAAGCGGAGCAGCTTTAACTGGGCTCAGTTCAGCGCAGCGCTGGAGAAGTTAAAGGTGGCTTTGCCCCGGACAACCGAGAGGCGGCGCGAGCCTGTGGCCTTTGTATAACAACGCGCTCGTCGCGAAGGCGAGTACAACCGAGGAACCGGATGCGGGAAAACCGCACGTCCGGGTCTGTGCGGGGGGCGCCCGGTAACGGGCGTTCCTACCGCGAGAGGTGTCAGACCATATGATTCGACAAGTTGCCCTTCTCATTCTTCTAATCGGACCCTGCGCGGGCTATGCAGCAGAGACGCCCTCATGCGCAAGTGATGCGATTTCTCGTGCTAAACCTCTGCTCACGCTGCATTTCGGCGAGGGAGACCAAATTTCAATCGAGAATAAGGCCAAAGAGCTGCCATCCATCCGCAACCCAGCCGATCCCAAAAAACAGGGGGGTGTCAAGTTAACTGTGTAACTGGGGTTAGTTCATAGGGTAACTCGATTACCAAAGAGGATCACGAAGTGGTTCAACGCCCGTTTCCAATCCTGGATCGGCATGGTCCATTTCTTCTCGATCCGCTGCAGTCCCAGATACAGGACTTTCAGAATCGCCTCATCGTTCGGAAACGCGCCGCGGGTCTTGAGCAGCTTGCGCAGGCTGAAGTTGAGTGATTCGATCGCGTTGGTGGTATACAGCACTTTGCGGATCTCCGGCGGATAATCGAAAAACACAGTCAAGCGCGTCCAATCCGCCCGCCAGCTTTGGCTGATGGCTGGGTACTTCGCGTCCCAGGTGTCCGCAAACCGCGCCAGGGCAGCTTCGGCCTCGGTCAAGGTCGCGGCGCCATAAATCGCCCGCAGGTCTTTCGCCACCGCCTTGCGCTCCTTCCAGGTGACATACTGCAGGCTGTGGCGCACCTTATGGACGATACACCGTTGGACCTGGATGTTGGGAAACACGGTTTCAATCGCTTCCGGCAGTCCCTTGAGGCCGTCGACACAGGCGATAAAGCCATCCTGAACGCCTCGGTTCTTCAACTCGGTAAAGACCGACAGCCAGAACTTGGCGCCTTCTGTGTCCGCGATCCAAAGGCCCAGCCGCTCCTTTTCGCCTTGCAGATTGACGCCCAAAGCGAGATAGACCGCCTTGTTCTTGACCGGTCCCGCTTCGCGTGATTTGACGATCAAAGCGTCGAAATACAGGATCGGATACACCGACGCCAAGGGCCGGCTCTGCCATGCCTTCACGTCCGCCAACACCGATTCGGTAACGTTGGAGATGAGCGTCGGCGAGACTTCCACGCCATACAGTTCTTCCAGATGCCCCTGAATACCACGGGTGGATAAGCCCCGCGCATACAGCGCCAAAACCTTCTCATCAAATCCTTCGAGCCGGCGTTGGCGCTTGGAAACCAGTTGCGGCTCGAAGTCTCCGTTGCGATCCCGCGGGACCTCAATCGCCAAGGGTCCGGTTTCCGTTTGAATCGTCTTCGCCGACTTGCCGTTGCGAGAATTACCGCTGCCGCGCCCTTCCGGCGCATGGGGGGCATAGCCCAAATGGGCGGTCATCTCCGCCTCCAACGCCCGTTCCACCAGACGCCGGGTCAGCTGCTTGAGCAAGCCGTGTTCCCCCAGAATGTCTTTCGGATTCGTATAGCCTTTGAGCAATTCATCCAATAAGGCGTCTTGTTTGGCTGTGTCACTGGTCATGTTTTAGTCTCTTTTTCTGGCTGATTTTACAAACCAGTTACACAGTTCTTTTTACACCCTCCCAAGAGATCCTGGAATACGCACGCCTGTGAGGTAGCTGGGCCTAATATGGCGCTCAAGCGAAGCACGGTTATAATATGGTTTTGATTTTTCAGGTTTCCTTCCGTGCCACGCCCGGTTAGCTCTGCGTTAGAAATCTTGCGTGTCCACTGCCGTCCGCCTCTCGTTTGTTTCCTCTTGTCCGCGGCCCCCTTGTTCGCAAACCCTGCTACTTTGGAGGAAGCGTTCGCTGGTTTCCGAAAGTGCGAGTTCAAAGGCTTCTACTACGCGCCATGGGATCCACAGCAAAAGGTTCATCCCTACCTCGCCGAGAGAGGGTTAACGCCATACAAAGAAGACAATGGCCTCTACTACTTCAAGGTGAAGGACTCTCTCTTCGGTCTTCCTGTATCGGAAATCATTATTCCCGGCACGTGGGACCTTCATGCAATTGTCTTTGATGTTCCGCTTGCTAAAGCTCGAAAGACTCTTAAGCGTCGATTCGGAAGCGTGTTCGCACCATCCGCCCAATCTGCTGAAGGCAAGGCTCCGGCCTTGGAAGCGGTCGTCGACAATCCGAGTCGTTCGAGTTTGTATTGCAATGAGGTGGAGGGCGGTGAGTGAAGGCTAAGACCTCCAACATTTCGATCCAGCGGACGGTCAGTCAGCTACGCTGTCCGTCCGCCGCTGGACTTCGCCGTTAGCCACACGGAGTTCACGTCCATGCCGAAAATCGACATCGCGGCGGTACCCATAAAGAAAGGCTCGGGATACCCCAGTCCATTCGATGAGCCGTGCGCGACGCGCACTCGGCGAAGGCTGGGTGACGCAGGTGGGCTCGAGGACTTCGGGGTCAACCTGATGACGCTGCCTCCCGGTGCATGGTCGAGCCAACGGCATTGGCATAGTCACGAAGACGAGTTCGTCTATGTACTCGAAGGCGAAGTCACGCTCATTGAAGATCAAGGAAGAACTCTGCTGCGGGCCGGCGAGTGCGCTGCGTTTCCAAAAGGTAGACGCAGTGGTCATCACTTGATCAACCATTCCACAGCAGTCGCGATCTATCTGGAAATTGGTTCGCGCCATCCAGATGATCTCACAACGTGCTCAGACATCGACATGAAAAGCGCGAACTCCGATGGAAGATTCGTTCGCAAAGACGGCACGCCGTATGGTTAGCCCCGCGGTTCTAAATATCGGTCGGCCTGCAAGGCTCAAATGCTCAACAGAAAATCATGGCGCGCTTTCCTCCTCCATTCGCACAAGTGGCGAATAACCAAAGAAGGTGTTGGGGAAGACGGGCCGTACTACGAGTTGGAATTCGATGACAAAAGCTAACACGTCCTTGAACCGGCGTTACGCGTAAAACAATGGCGCAGTTCCCCAACTACGTAATCGACAAAATTTATCGCGCTGAATGCTTCTTCGTTCACGCAGGCGGAGATTCCGGATGTGTCTGCCTATGACAAAGAGTCGAGCCATTGGGTAGCCAACTTCTTTTTGAATTCCGTGTTCCGGGCCACGTGGAAACCACCCTAGAACGCAGGTTCTCAGCTGTTTCTGAAAGGGGCTGATAATCTGTCCCGGACTAAAACATCTTGAGCCCCATGATCACGAAGGCCGCCATGGCGCCGATCGATAGTGCGAGGCTCCAGGCACCAGGCCGTCTCAGCACGAACTCCACGCCGTAAAGCACCACGGCCGACTGAATCGCCAGCTTGGCATAGTTCACCGGGTCGAAAACCGGCAGCTTGGCGGCCGCCAGCAAGATGAACACGACCAGGAAATCGGACGGCGTCACGGCAAATTGATAAGGCCGCGAAAACCGCACGCCGACCGCGATGATGGCAGCCAGGACCGGGAAATAATATTTGAGTCCGAGTTGCCAGAGGGGCCGTTCCCTCAGGCCGGAAAGCTCGATCGAGTAGATTACCAGGATCACGCAGGTGTAGATCGCGAACCGCTCTATCCATCCCGCGGCCGGCAGCCGGAACGCCCGAGAACCCAGCCATGCCGCCAGGCTGGCGGCGACCAGCCAACCAACATCCGGAACCAGCTCCCCGGATATGACGCTCCCCAAGATCAGAAATCCTGAAATCAGCAGGCATAGCACTCGGTTCGAAGTTTCATCCAATCTCGCCCGGTTGCGCGCATTCTTCAAAAAGACTGTCAGCGGCGAGGCCCGGACCGTATGCGTACCGCGGTGCAGCCGCCATCGGTGTTTTTCGGCAAGCGGATAAAACAGAAGGATCACCGCGCTCAGACCGACATACAGCGACCCGAGCAGCCAATGGGACTCATACCGGAACAGGTAAGCGGATACCACGAACAAGGATTGCACGGCATAGATTGCCAGCACGGCCTCGTACTGGTCGAATCCCAGGGCGAGAAGCTTGTGGTGAACATGGCATTTGTCCGGTTTGAACGGAGATCGGCCCTCCGCTATCCGCTGTCCCATCACCATCAGAGTATCGATGATGGGCAGCCCCAGGATGGGCAGGGCAAGTCCCGGCGACAAGGCAGTATTCACCTGTTCGGTGAGCGTCAGGGCCAGCACGCCCAGGCTGAAACCAAGAAACTGGCTGCCGGTATCCCCCATGAACACCATCGCGGGATGGGTGTTGTAGCGAAGAAAGCCGAGGGTAGCGCCGGCGATGGCCAAGCTCGTAAACACGAGTTCGTCGCCTTCGGCGAGATCGGCCAAGGACACGATACAGAGGAGGCTCAAGAGGCTCAGACCGGCGGCAAGGCCGTCCAGACCGTCCGATAGATTGGTCGCGTTAGTGGTTCCGAGAAGAAAAAATACGGTCAAAGGATACGCGATAAAGCCGGGTATTTCCCGGCTTTCGAGGCCGGGCAGTCGTTCGATCACCACTCCACCCAGCCCGACCACCACGGAAACTGCCAGAAGTTGGCCGGCGAATTTGACCCGGTAATCGAGATCGAAGCGATCGTCCCACAAGCCGAAGGCAGTAATCACGCTGATACCGAGCAGAAACATCTCGGTGCTTCGGCTCAGATCGATCCAGGCCAGGACCGACGCGACGGCGCCCAGGACCATGCCGATTCCGCCCGTCCGCGGAATCGCCGTGCGATGAACCTTGCGCCCGTCCGGCAGGTCGACGAACTTCAGAATCGGCGCCGCCCGCATGAAAGCCGCGACCAAGACCATGGAAACACACAGGGCGGTGAGAAAAACGAAAAAATGAACCATAAACCGAGGCGCCCCCGCACGTCCCTTGCAGTGAGATCAACGGCAAACTGCCGCAACACCCGCTCAGTTTCGATTTGTTCCCATGCTACTAATAGTCAAGAAAGTAAAGCCACAAGAGCTCCCTGTTCCTCCGGGACAAATCGGCAGGGCGAGGCGCAACGCGACGAACGGGCAGGCCCGGGATGGGCTGCCCCGGCCTCGCGCGCGAAGCGGGACAGCGTGGCGTGGCGAGGCCGATTTACTCGCCTCATCCCTGAGGCTCGCCCTTCGGGCCGTGCTTCGCACGTTCCCGTTCGCTCCCGGCGAACCGGTGCACGCGCGGGCTCCGCTTGCAGCTCCGCGCAGGGAATGTGCGGCGTGATTGGGTTGGGGTAAAGGCGATTCGAATAGGGCTTTACTTTCTTTATGCACGGTATTCGGACTCACTGGTTCCCTCGTCCCTCTCCCGGCGGCCAAGGTTCGCCGGTTCGACCGGTTCCCGAAAAGAAGTTCCGGAAACCGCGCTACCACAAAAAGCAAACTTTCCGAGGTTTGAGCTGCCGCACGCCCAAAATCCTTTGTACAATTCGGCAAAGCCCTTCAGTTCATCGCCGGACTCGAACGATTCGCCCACTTCGCACGGATCACGCACCAGGCGAATCTGGGCAATTCGGATTGACGCCCGAGTCTTCGAGGCTCGCGGGCGAGCCGATAAAACCATTCGAGATGCATGCGCCTGAGCAACAGCGGAGCTCGCCGAACCTTTCCGGCGATGACGTCGAAGCTCCCGCCCACGCCTTGACACACTTTCACCGAAAGCTCCCGCACGTGCTGCGTCATCCAGAATTCCTGCCGGGGACTGCCTAGTGCGACGAAGAGGATCTCGGCCTGTGAAGCATTGATATCGGCCACGAGCTTCGACATGTCGGGTTCGCGGACATAGCCGTGCTGGCGGCCGGCGATGTGAAGTCCCGGATACCGCTCGGGAAGAATCCGGGCTACCTTCCCGTTCACCTCCGGGCTCGCCCCGAACAGAAACACTTTTCTACCTTGGGCCGCGCCCATCTCGCAGATTGCCGGCATCAAATCGGCTCCCGGAACCCGGCTCGGGCGCCCCAGGCCCAACCAACGCGTCGCCCAGACTACGCCGATCCCGTCGGGGATGAGCAGCTTGGCGCTCCTCAAGGCCTGCAGCAACCGTGAATCCTCGCGGGCGCGCATGATTTTTTCCGGATTGACCGCCGCGATGACACCGACGCCGTCGCCTCGCAACAGCTCGTCGACGGTCGCCAGCGACCGGGGAAAATCGACCACGTCGACCGGGACGCCGAAAATATCGATTCTCTCGTTATCCATGGAATCCCTTCCTTGCCGAGCACCGAAGCTCGACAACCACCAAACCCGAACTGCGCCCGACTTACCGGCGCTCATAGATATCGACACCAGAAGCGGCTAAACGGTCGGAGCTCGCAGTAATACTACGTACCATTTTCGTGCCGGATAAGTCGCTTGAGTAACGCTTTCAGGCGATGAGGGGTGCAAATCGGAGACTGACCGGCCAAGGCAAAGCGGATGTCCCCAAAAAGCAAACGGAGAGAATCCGTGCGGACTCTCTCCGTTTCACAGGCACACCACCGTTCCTTCGCCGTCTTCGAGGCCGCGCCGCTAAGGTAATTCCGAATCGCTTTCGACAAGGAATTAAGAAGCTAATTCAGAGCTTCCTTAATTTTTTGTAGGGTGAGTTAGCGAGGGCTAACCCACCATCGATGGGTTTCGCTTCGCTCTACCCATTTGATTAATGCTCATTCGAATGACGAATGGAAAAAGCCGGCTCTCGATCGATCCCGCTGCCGTCACTTGATATTCGTCTGCTCCGTTTTACTGTTGGCGAGCAGGTTGGGCGGCGGGCCGATCGGGTCGAAGTTCTTCAGCAGGGGCACATCGTCTTTGTCGACCCACCTGATACCCAGATCGTAAGTGCCCTGAGGTCCCCAGCCGCCGGTGAATTTCTTGCCGTCGGGCGTGAATGTCCAGCACATATCTTCGCCTGCGGTATTGATGGTGTCACCGAGGTTCAACGGTTCCTGCCATTCCCCCTTCGGATTCTGGTATGAGATCCACTCGTCATGTCCGCCCCGCGAGCCGAGATCAGGCCGCGTGCTGGTAACGATTATGGCTTTGCCGTCCTTCGATAGTCCGGTCCAGTGCAGATGGTCGCGGTACGGCGAATTGATTCTCGGACCCAGGCTTTCCGGCTTCTGCCAGACGCCGTGCTTCTTCTCGACCTTCCAGATGTCGCTGTCCTGCGTTACGCCAGGCTGTTGGTAGCTGAAGTAAATCAGACTGTCGGAGGCAATGATCGGGCAGTGCTCCTCCCCGGTCGGCGTATTGATATGGGGCAGCTCGGGAACATCGTTCCAGTTTCTGGCCGGCTGCCAGACGCCGTCGACTTTCCGGGCGACGTAGAGGTCAGCGGTGGACAGATTGCCCGGTTCCTCGTACCGCGTGAAGTAAAGAGCGTTTCCGTCATCGGATAGACTGGGCTCCAGCTCCCAGGCAGACGTGTTGATGTTCGGACCCACAGTAGGATCGATGTCCGGCCCCAAGTGGACGGGCGTCTGCCAGGCGCCATCCACGAAGTGCGACATCCAGATGTCGAAATTGTAGGGAGTTCCCGGGGACTCTATGCTGCCCGCGCGGGTCGAGACGAACACCGCGGTCTTGCCGTCAGCGCTGTATGTGATCTCGAAGTCTGCGCCTTCCGAGTTGAGCGCCTCGCCCATGCTCTTTGATACGGGCGTAGCCCCTGGACCATCACCATTACCCGGCATCGCCATACCGGGCATCGCGTTTGAAACTCCGTGCGCCAAAATAAGCGCCGGCACCACGGAATAGAGCCTTGAAATAAGGCATTTCTCTTTCATACCCCGACCTATCATTCATTCGATGGATAATACATGGCTTCTTCGCATGCCAAATATGCGCTTCCCTGCATTGCAACCTCTCTATAAGAGTTTCCTTATTTATCCTTGTCATGCCAGATTATGTCTTATGGCCGAGGCAATCAAGTAGAACTTTCTAATTTTTTAATATCGAGCAAGATCAAACAGAAATGGCACGTTCAGCTGATCGATCAGGCGGTCAAGGAACGAGTCCAAGGCGACCATTTCCTCGGTGCGCGCGCCGTTAAGGGAAAGTGCGGTGCGAAATTGGTGCGGAAATTCGCCGGTATAGCGAACCCGAATGGTATTCGCAGTTTTCAGGATGCCGTAGCGGGGCGATTGCCAGCCGAGGATAGGATCTTTCTCGCCGCGATGCAGGGTCACGTCGCCGCAAGCAATATCCAGGCGGGCTTGGCCGCCCAGGAGGAAACCGGTTTCCGTGGGCGACGTTTCGACGCCGACATGCCAGATCAGTTCGGCGACATGGCATCCGCGCCCCGTCAAATAGTCCCGGATCAACACATGGCCGGATCCGTCGAATGCAACCGCCCGCCAGTGAGCCACCCCCAAGCGGCGGTATCCGTCGTGCCGACCCAGCAGCAGTATTCTTCCACGCTCGTCCCGGCGAGACGTCATCAGGCGGGCCACGCTACCGTTCGACCATTGGAACGGCGTTTCCTGTTTCGCCTGATCCCGGCCGTCGACACGCACCGTATTATGGGCGGCGGTGCTGCGAAACCAGCGACGCCAATCCGGATCGCCGGTGTAGGTATAGGTGTTGGGATCGATCAGAAGCTCGCGGCCGCCGACCGTCACATGAACCGATAATGCATCGGCGTGGGCATGCCCGTGGGCCGGCGGCATACCGAGCGGACCGTGATCGAAAATCAATCGGACCGGCCGTTCGCCCCGCCCCCTGACCACCGTGTAACCCGCGTGCGGAAAGGTCGCCGGATTCTCCTCCGGCACCGGCTCGTTCCAGCTGATGCGAAGATGGCGCGATAGGGCGTAGCCGTCGTCGCAGTCCCCCACGCGGGGCAAGTCGTCGGGCCCGAGGGCCAGCGCATTCAGAAAGCGGCGTCCGCGGCGAACGGCATCGGCCAGGGCGATGGGTACCGGCTGTCCGCGGTGAGCGAGCAAGGCATGCACCAATCCGAGCAAATCGACGACGAAGAGTTGATACCAAAACGCCTGCTCTAATCCGCCTCCGTCCGGAAGCACCTGGCGCGCGGCCTCGTGCTGCAAGAGCCTAAGGCCGCGCGCCAGCCATCGCGGAGCCCGCGGCAGCTCCGGGAACAGAACCCCGGCATAAACCAGCCCCGCTGCCTCTGCGATGGTGTGATTGCCGGCCGAGGAATGCAGCGATGGTCTTTGCGCGATCAGCGGCGCATGCGACGAAACCAGCGCCAACAGGTTGTGCCAGGTCTGCCGCGGTGTCGTCAATCGGTTCCTCGCGAGATCCACGGCATGGCAGGCGGCGATCAGGCGCAAGGCGCATTCCATGGACGAGACGTAATGAATCCCGGTCAAGGGCGGATTCTCCCTCACCCAGGAATCCAGCACGGCCTCCAGCAGGGCAACCGCTTCCCGCGACCGGTGCTCGTCCGCCCGCGCCAGCAGCGCCAGACTCACCAGCTGCTGCAAGCGGGCGGGTTCCCACACCACGCGCGCATCGCCGTAGGGATTGCTCTGCCGATACGGGACCGATCCGAAGAAACTTCGCGGCCAAAAACGGCCGGTATCGGGAGCGATGCGCCAGATGTCCGCCTCGGGCGCCCAGGCCCAGCGAAATCCCAATGCCGGCCAAGCCCCGTCGAGCAAACGCTCGGTTTCCGAAGAGCCGGGATGAAAGACAAAGGGAAGATCGGGCAGTTGCCGACCGGACGATAGGCAGAACGAGAACGCGGCCGGGTCGAGACGGTTCGGAAATCGCTTTCCATGGCGATGCTCCCGCCACAAGCGCCTCAGCGTCCATAACTCGCGTAACCGATGAATGATATCCGCCCCGCTCATGACGGTTAGCCGTTTTGCGTACCAGATTAAGCTTTCCATAGCTTTGCCAGGCGGTATGTATAAATGAAACAAACACCGAAAGCGGCGACCAGGGCCTAACCCGCCATCGATGGGTTTCGCTTAACTCTACCCATCCCACGATTATGTTGGCTGGCATGCCGGAGGAATTAAGCACAGATGATCCGCCGCGTTTTGCAGAAAAGAAGGGCGTACATCACCGCCATCCCGATGGCATACCAGAGCACCGCGGTCGTGAGTCCGATCCCGTAGTATCCGCCTACCGAGAACACAGCGATAACGAATAGCGTTCTGGTCAGATCCCAGAAAAACAGCCATTTTTCGTGGCGTTTGATGGTAATGACCGAAGACAAGGGCGCTGCGATGATCTGGGCAACGACAAAAGGTGTCAGGGCGGCGAGAACCTTGCCCGCGCCCTGCCATTCCTCTCGTCCGAAAATCGGACCCACGTACCATGGTCCCGCGAGGCATGCCGCAGCGACGGGAATGCTGAGCAGTGCGAGCCGGCTCGAGGTTCGCTCGAAAAGCGTTTGCAGTGCCCTGGTATCGGTATGGGACAGGCTCCGCGCCTCGCCCCAGAAGCTTTGTCCCACCGCCCCGGTGACGGTGCCTACCGGCCCGGTGGCGAGACGCTGCATGAGTGCGTACCAGCCCAGTTCGACCGCGGAAAAGTAGTGAGAAATCATGATGGCGGGCAGCAGCAGGCCGCTCACATTGATGATGCCGGTGGCTCCCGAAACCAGCATGCGCCGCCGGATCGATCGGGCTTTGGCGAATAGAGAAAGCGTACGGATATGCGCGAGGCCGAGTGCCAGGTCATTCCGGGCACTCCGAAAGAGGCCGCCGACACCGATGAAGGTGCCAAGCACCGTGGCCGCAATCAGACCCAGCGCGCCCAGCGCATGAACGCCGCCGATCAGACCGAGTGCGACCACGGCCAGGCTCTGCCGGATCCGTGCCCGCGCGACCGGGGTAAGGTGGGCCGCGCGAATGAACCAGCCCGAAAGCAGAGTCTGGAGGCCGCTCCCGAGGACCGCGACAGGCATCAGCCAGATAAAGCGATCGAGCGTATGCCAGTCGACGAAGGCGACTTCGTGATAGAGACCGAAGAAGCAAATCCCTACAAAAGCCAAGCAAGCCAGCACAACAAAAAGAACACCGAGGACTACGATGTGGGCGGCCGCTTTCCGCGTGTGGGCCGCGGCGAGCAACCAGTCGAACCGCATGGTGGCCATGGCGACGCTCACGCCCAATAGAGCGACGAACAGGGCGAGCACGCCGAAGTCGTGCGGCGAATACAAGCGCGTCATGATCGGAGACGCCAATATCGGCAGAGCCTGGGCGAACACGCTCGCCGAAGCGACTCTGAGAAAGTTCTTCTTGAAGCGGGACGAAGCATCGAAATGCGACTGCAGTTTCCGGCGCCAGGCCCGGAGCATTTCCATTCCGTCACTGTGCGAAGAGAATGTTCATTCAGCGGAAATATTCATTTCTCCAAGATGTAGAAGAGATGATACTTGTTGTCGCTGGCGAAAAATTTGCAGGCGACACGCCCCACCCTGGATATGGCATTCTCAACTCGCCTCCTTGAATAGAACCTCGTGCCTATTTCCCAATAATGCTGTCCGTCGAATTTCCAATCTCGCCAAAAGCAAGGCACACTCACATTGAGCGAGATCCGCGGCGTCTTCGGCAATTTCATCCGCAAAGCCGCAAGCGTCACATGAGCGTAGGGAAGACTTAGCACGACGCGCTTTCTGGCAATCCGGAAAATCCCTTTCAGCGTCTCTTCGAATTCTTCGTACGGCAGATGTTCGAGAACTTGGCAACACACGACGACATCCGCACTTTCGACCGGCACGGTCGAAGCGATTTCCCGCACGTCTCCGGTAAAATCGCAGCGAAGGCTCGGATCGAAATCGAATCGCTTCACCCTGATGCCACGCGCCTCCAGCACGGTCGGAACTATGTCGTCCCCGATCCCGATGTAGAGCGCGTCATTCGGCTTCGCGGCAACAACCTCCCTGATTTGGTGCCAGTACGAGTTCCACCGGGCGGGCGTGACGTAGCTTTCAAAATTGTAGTGTTGCGGTGGCACTTGGCTGTGGCTAGTCATCGCGGCAATCCCTTAAGGAAACTCTCAATAAGCCCTCCCCCTCCGGGACAAATCGGCAGGGTGAGGGCCTGTTTGGATCAATCAGTTGCACAGGTCGCTTCTCCGAATGGGAGACTTAATCAGCGCTTCCTTAAGGCGAAAACGGCTGGAACAAGGCGCTGCTGCCGCCGGCGACCGCTCATTTTTGAGCGGAGAACTGCCCCGCGCACGCTGAGACATCCGTAGGCGTGTCGCGGAGCCGGACGACGCTCCGCTTTCGCAGCGACTCCTTCACGGCAAGGCTCGTGTCGGTGCTCGCCAGAATCTCCCGAAACGGGATCACTCGGCCCTCTTTCCCCAAGGTCGCCGATACGAACTGGCGGACCATTTCCTTCTGCCCCTTGTCCTGATTGAGCAGCCGCTCCCGTTTCATCCTGCCGGAGCCATGAATCTCCAACTCCCTGAAGTCGCGCAATATTCCGGTAATTCCGGCACGATACGCCTCGAGATATTCCTTGGCCACGCTACCGGCACCATTGGCGCAATAGAGAATCACGCCCATCGAGCCGCCGGCGAAGGACAGCGTGATGCCGACCGTATCTTCCGTCTCCGCCGGGTCGCCCATGAGGGCCGCATAGACCGTTTCCGGCAAGGATTCCGTCAGATAGATCATTAGATCAACGAAATGGCAAACTTCACCGATGATTCGGCCGCCGCCGAGTTCCGGGTCCTGAATCCAGCTTTCCGCCGGAACCGATCCCGCGTTGATCCGATACATCAAACACATCGGACCGCTTCCCAGCGCCTGTTTCAAACGCACGGCAAGCGGGGCGTAGCGCCGGTTGAATCCAACCATCAGCAAAGGTTGCGTCAGGCTTTTCTGCACCCGCTCGTAGGTCTCCCTGATCGCGTTGCGCTCTTCGAACGTCAGACACAACGGCTTTTCAACGAAAACATGCTTGGACTCTTCCAGCGCCTTGAGCACGAACTCGGCGTGGCTGTCATGGCGGGTAGCGATGAACACCGTGTCGGTATCCTCGTGATCGAGAACATCACGCTCGTCTGCCGAACAGAATCGAAAGCCGTACTTCTCCGCTACGGTTCGTGAACTGGTTCCGGTAGATGTTACGACGCCCATCAGGGAAACCCCGTCGCAATCCGCCACGTTCGGCAAAAGATGGCTCATGGCGTAACTGCCCGCACCGATGAAGGAAACTCCCGCGCCGGACTTAAGCTCTCTCCGGCGGCGACGACCGGCAATCTCGACGCGTGTTTCGAGATCGGCGCCCGCCGCGTCGTATTCCAGCAGAATGCCGAGGAAGTCCTCGGTACGGTTCAGGATCAAATCGTAGGCGGCCGGCGCATCGTTCAACCTGAAGCGGTGCGTTGACAGATAGGACGTGTCGATACGGCCGGAATGCAGCATCTCCTGAAAGGCTCTCATATTGCGGTTCTCGGTCCATCTGACGTAGCCCGCCGGGTAGTCCAGGCCTTTTTCCTCGTAGTCCGGATCGTAACGGCCGGGTCCGTAGGAACAAGACATCTTCAGCACGAGTTCCTTGCGGTAGAAATACGGCTCCCGGTCGAATCCGGTCGGCACGGCGCCCACCACGACGACCGTACCCCGCTTTCTCAGCAGGCGTCCGGCAAGATTGATCGGCTCGAGGCTATGCGTGGCGGCGGCAATGATGACCGCATCGGCCCCTACCCCACCCGAGGCCTCTTCGACGATCTTCGGCAGGCCCGGCGTATTGCTGTCGAATGCCAAATCCGCGCAGTGCCTCCCAGACATCTCCACCATTCGGGGATTGATGTCCAGCCCCACGACCTTAACCCCGGACGCTCTGAGCATAAGCGCCGTGAGTTGCCCCAAAAGTCCCAAGCCGATGACGACACAGGTTTCGCCAAGATGCAAATCCGCCTGGCGAATGCCTTGCAGGGCGATCGCTCCGAGGGTGTTGTAAGCCGCACAGGCCAAATCGGCCCCGGCCGGCAGCTTCACGCACAGATTGGCGGGAACCGAAACGATTTCCGCGTGGTTGGCATAGCCTGCGCCGCCACAGGCGACGAAATCGCCCACAGCCAGCCCGCGAACGCCCGAACCGACCCCGATGACTTCACCGGCACTGCTGTAACCCAGCGGAGAATGGGCGTCGAGCTTTTTCATCACCGCCCGGTAAGTTTGTGTCGGGCCTTGGCGCCGGAGCGTCTCGAGAACTTGCCGGACCTGTTGGGGCCGTTCCCTGGCCTTGCCCAAGAGACTTTTTCGGGCGGCATTCACCGTGCTGCCTTCGGTCCCGGCGCTGATCAACGAAAAATGATTGCGGACCAGCACCCTACCCGGTGAAAGCCGTGGCGGCGGCACCTCGATAACACCCATGGACCCGTCCTTGAGTTTCTGCGTCAGTTGCCTCATTCCCTTGACCTGTCTCCTTCGGTAGGCAATCCGCTATCCCGATGCCATATCTCTAAAACTTACGCACAAGCGCTTTCCACATTATGTTCAGCGACGCCGCAATGTCGAAACTTTGCATTTTCATCATGCCGCTAGTTCAAATCGTTCACGACCTGAAGAAACTTACCGTTTTTTTGAAAAATCAATCTATCGACATATTTGATTTCGATCGTGCAACCGGATAATCGCTCCTGATAATGCCGTTTCAATCGCGTTTCATGCTCTGCACGATACCCGCATCCTTTTATGATATTCACAAAAAGCACACCTTTCCTGGGCTGATAATACTGTATTCCATTAATTACGGAATATAGATCGTCATGCAGATTTAGCGCGGTCGTCGTCACATAGCTATCATCGGCATTGAATAGACGCTCGCCGGTCCACCTTCCGGTAATATTTCTGATAACGGGAACCTTTCGCCCACACAGCTGGCAGCTGTCACTAACATATTCCGCGACATCACCGGTACGGTAGCGAATCAAAGGCATCCCGAAATTATCAAAGCCCGTACCCACGATTTCCCCGATCCTCCCGGCCCTATTTACCGGATTTCCGTCCTCGTCCATCAATTCAAAAAATCCGTAGGCCGGCTCCACATGATAATCATTGGAATACCTGCACAAACCCGCGAACACCAGTTTTTCACTGTGCCCGTACCAGGCGTAAACCCGAATGCCGAGCTCTCGTTCGATGAGCTCCCGCTGGTAATCGAAAATCGTCTCCGAACTTGTCAGGACCGCCTTCAATTGCGGCACTTCGATCCCCGCCCTGCACCATTCCCCAAACAATTGATAAGCAGCCGACGGATAGGCGTGCAAGTATCTTATCCCCTGCCCCCTGATCACATCGCGTACGGTCTTCGCGTATTCGCCATCGACACGGAAATTATCGAATATCACCTCTTTGCTGATGGGATTGACCAGGAAATCCTTGCGCAAGGTAAAGCGATGATTACGCAATACACCCCTGACATCAAAATCAAATCCCACATTTCGCCAGACCGAGTGCAAAAATGCCCACTCCTTTTGATATCTTTTTTTCGGTAGAACCAATCTCAAAGGTTTTCCCGATGTACCTCCGGTTGTTCCTTCATCGTAGAAATGCTTATCCAAACGCCGCGACACAAATGCATCAATATTCGACATGACGATATTTCGGTCGATAAATCCGAACGTCTCCTTAAACTCGGCCAAAGAATGAATGGGCCGCCGGTATCTATCGCTATAATAGGGAACGTTTGCAACGGCATCATTAACCACGCCGAGTAGCCTTGCCTCCGTTTCGGCGGCACCACCGGAGCCTTCGAAAAGCTCTCGTCTTTGCCGAGCATACGCCGCGCCATAGATGATTTCCGGATCCTTGTTGATGTTCATCAATTTCAAGGATGCCCAAACCGGAGCCTTGTTTTGCACCATTTCCAACACGGCCTGGCGCCAGTTACCGACACGGAGCATGTGCTCAACTCCCGTAGACGCCTCCTAGCCACGCCCGACCGGATATCCTTTCGTCGCTTCGGGCAGCAAGAAACGATCCATGGCCCGTTTCAGGTTCCGCGCGTAAGCGGTCAAAGAATACTGGGCCTCGTAGCGTGTTCTGGCCGAATGACCCATGCCACGGCGAAGTTCGGAATTTCTCACCAGCTCCACCACGCGCCGCGCCAACAGGTCGACATTCTTCGGATCGACGATGAAGCCGTCCACACCGTCCCGCACAATCTCAGGAATGGCACCTATGGGCGAAGAGACGACCGGTAGACTCCATTGCATCGCTTCGAGATTGACCAGAGGAAATACATCTTTTTCGGTAGGCAGAACGAAGATATCGGCCTCTCCGAAAAGTCTTTCCTTGGCTTCGCCATAGAGAGGGCCCGGCAGCTCGACCCTGTTCTCCAGACCGCTACTCTCGATGAAAGCCTGAATCTGGCGGAAATACTCGCTCGAGGCCGGACGTCCGGCCAGGACAAAACGGACCCATTCTTCGCTCTCAAGGATCTTTCGGGCCATCGCGATAAAGGTCATGGGTCCTTTGCTAGGAATAAGATTCGCAAGAAAAATGACTTTTATGGGCTCTTTGTTTCCGCGTCTACAAACCCGCTTATATGCCTCGACATCCGGAATGCCGTTGGGAAGAACATAGAGGCGATCATTGGAAATGCAATGATCTACATCATGTTTCAAGCACTCTCCAAGAACCAGTCCACCCGAAGCATGCCCGAGCGCATTTCTTATA
The DNA here is from genome assembly GCF_003584645.1 of Methylocaldum marinum. Classification (GTDB taxonomy): domain Bacteria; phylum Pseudomonadota; class Gammaproteobacteria; order Methylococcales; family Methylococcaceae; genus Methylocaldum; species Methylocaldum marinum. Next base: position 6,063,930 of record NZ_AP017928.1, on the reverse strand, counting down.
ATACGCGATACGGTAGAATACCGTCTTTCCTCATAGCGTCTATAACCTTTACCGTGAAAATATAAAACATAAGGTATTTGCCGCCGTCTAAGAATCCGTATCGCCATGCAGTCGACAAGGAGAGAAGGCAACCCGACGGTAATAAAATATATGCATAGAGTGGGTCGCGAACACGAAACGGCGTCGGCCACTCGCCGAAAAAAGCCCGGAACCTTCGCAATCTTTGAAAGCGATACCTTTCCGACCTCTTCGAGTTCCCGCGAAAATGTCTTCTGGACGATTTCCGTGTTAAATCCGTTTTGAATCGAGGCATCCACAAAGCGCTCGGCCATTACAGTGGACCCGTGTACCGGAGGCGGGCGTTGGCCAATTACCAGAATCCTTTCAACCATAGTACCTGTCTAATGGCCTATAGGGCCATAGCCTATTATGTTCCCATATTTGACATAAGGCGTATTAACCGGCCTTTGAAAACGGCATATATCGGAAGAAGGTCAAACATTCTTGTCCACATCGGCATTGGCAGTGTCTCCCGCGCCCTAGCGCGGACTCCGTATAGCGTTCTCAGGTAATCCAGACGGCTGCTCGTCTTAAAAAACGAAGCGGCATTTTGAAAATAGATTACTGTCGCCAGCGGCAATAACATAATGCTTCCGTGCCGTATCGATCTCAGATAAAAGTCATAATCGATGCACATCTGCAGGGTTTCGTCATATCCATCAACGAGTTTCCATAGCCTCCTCGAGAACATCACGGTGGAATGAACCAAGGGATTACTGCGATAAAGCCGAACCGCTCCAATCTGAGCCGCAGACCTGTTTTGCTGCTTTTCCGGGCGACGCAAATCATCAGGAACTTTCGTAAGGAAATGATCGGCTGTCACGTATTGTGTCGCTGCCACAGCCACGTCCGGATTATTGCGCAAATACCCGAGAGTATAAGAAATCCGGTCCGGAAAGCTCAGGTCATCGGCATCATTGATCGCGATGTATTCGCCCGCTGACGATCGAATAGCCTCATTGAGAGCTTTCGATCTGCCCATGCGCTCTCGCCTGACATAATGGAAGCGGGCGGATTCTATCTTCTCGCAGATGCTCCGTGTCGCATCGGTTGATCCGTCGTCCAAAAGGACCACATCAAAGTTCGCATAGTCCTGATCGAGGGCGGCACGCACGGATGCATCAATAAACCGCTCCGCATTGAATGCTGTCATGATCATCGATACCTTCGGCCCGCCCGATATGCCGGCCGTCACACCTACATCCATGTGTTCAATAGCGTGAAACCTAAAAATTCATATTAAACGAGACACCTACCGTTTAAAATTCGCAACATTACGGTATCGACAGCAGGTGTATATCCGATATTCCATCAGGTTTACGCCGTCTTCCATTGTGGTCTTGCTTTAGCTTGAAACACTCCTTTTTTCAAAGCATCAATCTGTCGGTCGCTCAATCTTCCGTAATAATACAGCGCGACGCCATTCCCCCGGGATATGGCCCGCGCTTTCGAGATAAGCTCGGATACTCTGGCTGGATTGCGTTCAGCTACCGCATGTCCTGGACCGAGGCGGTCGAAGTTACCTACCATCACGACCAGCGCTTCGGGGCGTTTCATCCTGGATTGGATCGATTTTATGATTCCAAAATCCGGATTGGCGTGATATTGCATGGAATAAACCACATCCACGATTCCTTCGTCCGCCCATTTCGGCGCATTTTGCCCAAAGGCCTTTATGTCGGGCTTCCATGGCGCGGCATCGACACTGATTACCAAGTTCGCCTTTAAACGTTTCCCCTCCTTGTTTATTCTCCGCATTACCTCGGATATCGCTCGCTCTGCTTCGTCAGCCCGCTTGCCCTGCGGTATCGAGAAGCGGACATAGTCGAGGTTCACGCCGTCGACAGCGTATTTCGAGACTACTTCCATTACGATTTGAGTAATTCGATCCCGAAACGCAGGCTTATACCAATCGAACGACTTCGTGCCTTTTACTGCCAGGTCCGGAAACAAGTCCTTTCTATTCCATAACCCCAGTGAAAACCAGGGATGCACTTCGAGCGCATGTTTCTTTGCGGTAGTCAGCAAAATTTGCAGTGGGTCGAATTTTGCGCCTTGTGCTTTGATATAGGATTGAAGCCGCTCATCCCGAGGCGCAAGACGGCTAGGCCATGTAGTGCCTCTTCCGTGCCAAATACACGGTACCAGCACATTAAAGCCGGCTTCTTTCACGCGGCGGCAAACCCTTTCCGCGTTCGAATGACCTAGCCAGTGCAGCCCTTCGTCGAGAATCGCCCGGCTCTCCTTCATCGCTTCAACCGATCTGCCGGAAACCGGATAAAGGCACAAGGAGGCGGTTGCCATCAAGAACTGCCGACGGTTAAAAGTCATCGCGTTTACCTTGCCTTTCGCAGAACGGAGAAGCGTTGCATACGCCCTTCTCTTTGCCCGAAATCAGGCCAACGGCATCGATAGGCGATGCCCACGATGCGTTTTCACCGCGGTACGGTCCGTGGTTCCCTCAGCCAATTCTTTTGCTTTTTCGGCCATTGCCACGAAAGCGAATACATAAAGCCCAAATTGTGTTACGTAATCAAACCCGTTATCGGTCGCAATAAAAATCATATAAGCCGTCAGACCACCGGTGCCGGCCAGCGCGTATTTTCTAATATCGGTGCGCTTCCGGGATCGTAGAATTCGGAATAGACGCCACAGATAGCCGAGGACGACGACGACAAATAATGTCAGACCCAGAATACCTATTTCGCTCAACATTCTCACATACTCCGAATGAATAACCCCCAAACCGCCAACCGATTGCTCGTAAAAGAAATCCTGGGTCGCTCCGATGCCTGACCCGAAAAAAGGGCTTGGCTCAAAAAATCGATGCAGTACCATTTCCCAGGCATCGAAGCGACCGGAGCCATGAATTTTTCCGATGGCGATCTCGGGATCATCCACCACCCTTTCGACACTCATTTCGTCGCCGCCGATGAACATCCTGTTCCGGAATTTCGGGCTCAGCAAAAATAGCGCCGGTAGACTTGCGGCACTTAACATGGGAAGAATAATCCTGCCTATACCGCGACCGCCCAAAAACAAAATCGCTGAGAATCCAATGAACATTGCGACGATCGTGATTCGGGTAAATGCCGCCAGAACGATAGTTGAAAATGCGACGATCATCATCCCTCTGAGCAGCTTTTTGTCCGTAACGGCAAACCCAGCCATGGCAAACATGCTGACAGCAACTATATGGGCAGAAAACGTGGCTGGACTGGTGTGGGGAATTGTAAATCTGGGATCTGAATTCAGGCCGATCCATCGGGTCACCAGGGCTAGCAACGCGGCGGCAATGCCACTCGCCAATACCATGCGTTCCATCATTTCGAGTTGGCGCATTGAAGATATCACTGTCATGATAAGGATCATGATCAGCAGCGGCGCACTCAATTTTGCGAGCATTCTAAGACTGTACGATAAGCTCGGGGCCCATAGCATGGATATCAGACAGAATCCGAGAAACAACAAATGTAGTTTGTAATGGAGTAAGCACTTGTTGACCTTTGAAAATCGCGCCGCCAAAACCAGGAACATGGCAAGCCATAGCCCGAATAATCTCATGGCCGAGATACTCATATGTCCGACCGGTGTCTGGATTAGCTCACTACTCCCCAGCGTCCAGGGGATGGGGCCGGTAAGTAAAGCATAATTCAGCAGTAATACCGGCGAACATAGAGCGAGTAAGCCATATAGACTTGCCGCGACGAGGAATAATATTAAAAACATGGATATTAATTCGGCATCTTATGGAATCCTTCCAATAAACCACTGCGCGACCATGCAATTCGGCTTCGGACCATGTGAGCCGCAGCCGAAACGTACTGCCGAAAAATGATGCCGGTCGGCCTCGAATCAACCCGAGTGGCAATCCGACCGGTTCGGGGCACCTGCCGACGCCTCAGACTGCATCTTGAGGCCGGAACCAGAACTTCTTTCACCGCCGCTTAGCGGTGAGGATTAAAAAAATCGTAGGTCGACAATCCCGCGCCGCCACGGAAGTTCGGCCAGACGCCTTGTCGGCCGGGGGTTGCCGAGCTACCGGATCACGGAGCCCTACGCCAAACCGGAAAATACTCTACAAAAAGCCGGCTCTTTCCTTCGCATGAGTTCCGCTTGCCCGGCTCGCGCTTCCCGCGACGAAATCAGTCGGCATACAGCGCATCCGAAAGAGTGGTCAGAATGCGGACCGACGCCTTGCCGTCCCATAATTCCGGCCTTTTGCCCGCTGCTCCCGAGCCGCTCAAGGCCTTCTTCGCCTCAGCCACAATGCGCTCCGGGTCGGAACCGACGATCACGTTGGTACCCTCTTCGACCGTAATCGGGCGTTCGGTGTTTTCACGCAAGGTGATACAAGGAATACCCAGCGCCGTGGTCTCTTCCTGTATGCCCCCGCTGTCCGTCAGCACCAGCCGGGCATCCTTGAACAGATTCAGGAACGCCATGTAGGACAGAGGCTTGGTGGTAACGATGCCATCTGGAATCGTCAGGCCGAACTTCCGGATGTTCGCCTGAGTACGGGGATGAATGGGAAAGATCAGCGGCAATGCGGTGCTCACCTCCGTCAGCGCCCGGATAATCCCGGCCAGGGTCTCCTGGTTGTCCACGTTGGAAGGCCGATGCAGGGTGACCACGCCGTAGGACGGATGGCGCTGCTTGAAGAAGGTCGTCTCGAATGACGTCTCCGGCCGACGATTGAGCTTTTCCACCTGATGGAACAGGTTGTCGATCATCACGTGGCCGACGAAGTGGATGCTGTCCTTGGGCTTGCCTTCGGCCAGCAGGTGATCTGCGCCGCTTTTTTCGGTCACGAAGAAATAGTCGGAGATCGAATCGGTCACGATGCGGTTGACCTCTTCCGGCATCCTGATGTCTCCGCTCCGAAGTCCCGCCTCGACGTGAGCCACCTTGATCCCGAGCTTCTTGGCCACGATCGAGCAGGCCAGCGTCGAATTCACGTCGCCCACCACCATGACCAAATCGGGCCGGTCCTTCATGCAGATCTCCTCGAAACGCACCATCACTTTCGCGGTCTGCTCGGCGTGTGAGCCGCTACCCACGTCCAGATGGTAATCCGGCGACGGTATCTCCAATTCTTCGAAGAACACGTCGCTCATTTCCTTGTCGTAGTGCTGCCCGGTATGGACCAGCTTGTATTCGAACGGATACGAGCCCTGCCGAAGCTCCCGGATGATCGGGGCGATCTTCATGAAATTGGGCCGTGCACCGGCAACGATAAAAATCTTCTTGGTCCGAGCGATTGTATTCAAAGCATCGTCTCTCTTCGGTTTCCCATGTTTGCACTGCTCCGCGCGCCCACTCACGTCAAACCGATTTCGCGCCGCCTGCTTCGAAAAACGAGCAATCGCCCGGCGATGTCACGAGTTTATGCGTGGACGTACTGAGAAGTTTATACGTAAGAGCGCTTAAGTCGCCCTCAAGCCTTGCGCCGGAAAAACTTCCGCTCAGCCGTCGGCAATCCCTTGCCGATACTTCCGCCGGCGCTTCTTTGAAACTTTAGAACAAACCCGTGATCCGGCCGTTGTCGTCCACGTCTATGGCCTCGGCCGCAGGCACCTTGGGTAGTCCCGGCATGGTCATCATGCTGCCGCAGACGGCCACCACGAACTCGGCGCCGTGGGACGGCCGCACTTCGCGGATGGAGAGCACGTGCCCGGACGGCGCCCCCTTGAGATTCGGATCGTTCGAAAACGAGTACTGCGTCTTGGCGATGCACACCGGGAAATGGCTGTATTCCTCGCTCAAGCGCTCGAGCTGCTGACGGGCCTTGATGTCCGCGGTTATATCCGCCGCCCCGTACAGCTGGGTGGCAATCGTTTTGATCTTGTCCCACAGCGGCGCGCGCTCTTCATAAAGGAAGCTGAAATCCGACTGGCCGGCATCGGCCATTCCGACGACTTCCCGCGCCAGATCTTCCGCGCCCTTTCCGCCTTCGGCCCAGTGCCGGCAAACGATGACCTTGGATCCTTTTTCCTCGACCTTGCGCTTGAGCAGCGCGATTTCTGCGTCCGTGTCCGAGGTGAAATGATTAATGGCGACGACGCAGGGCAGGCCGAACCGCTGCTGCACGTTGTCGAGATGCCGCGCCAGGTTGACGAAGCCGGCTTCGAGGGCTTGCAGGTTTTCCTGTTGCAGTTCCTTGACCGGCACACCGCCATGCGACTTGAGCGCCCGCACGGTGGCCACCAGCACCACGCCGTCGGGCCTGAGGCCAGCCTTGCGGCATTTGATGTCGATGAATTTCTCCGCACCCAGATCGGCGCCAAAGCCCGCTTCGGTCACCACGTAGTCGGCCAACTTCAAGGCCGCCTTGGTCGCCACCACCGAATTGCAGCCATGCGCGATATTGGCGAAGGGACCGCCGTGGACGAATACCGGATTGTTTTCCAGGGTCTGGACCAGATTCGGCCGCAGCGCGTCCTTCAGCAGCGCGGCCATGGCACCCTGCGCATTGAGATCGCGGGCGAAAACCGGCTTATTGTCGAAACGCGTGTAACCCACCAGGATATTTCCGAGCCGCTCTTTCAATTCTTTCAGCGAGCTCGACAGGCACAGGATGGCCATCACTTCGGAGGCGGCGATGATGTCGAAGCCGTCCTCGCGTGCAAAGCCATTGGCAGTCCCGCCCAGGCCGATGACGATATCGCGCAGCGCGCGGTCGTTCATGTCGATGACACGCTTCCAGGCGATCTGGCGCGGATCGAGATTCAGCCGGTTGCCGTGATGGATGTGATTGTCGATCATCGCCGACAACAGGTTGTGGGCGACGCCGATGGCATGGAAATCTCCCGTGAAATGAAGATTGATGTCCTCCATCGGCACGACCTGAGCGTAGCCGCCGCCAGCCGCTCCGCCCTTGACGCCGAAACACGGCCCCAGAGCGGGCTCCCTCAGGCAGATCATGGTTTTTTTGCCCAGCCGGTTCAGCGCATCGCCCAAACCCACGGTCGTGGTGGTCTTGCCCTCCCCCGCCGGCGTCGGACTGATGGCCGTGACCAGGATCAACTTGCCGTTGGGCCTGTCCTCGAGGCCGTCGATGTAGTCCAGGGAGAGCTTGGCCTTGTAGTGGCCGTGTGGGTCGAGATGTTCGGGCGCGATGCCCAGCCTGTGTTTGGCCAGATCGATGATCGGCAGCATCTTGGCTTTTTGAGCGATTTCGATGTCGGACATGAATGCACCTTTTTTCTATCTCGGTGGTGGATACGGAAAGGGGGATCAAAAGGGCATCGAGCACAAACCTTCAAACGGCGTAACCGAACCCTCGAAGTCGGCAGATATTAGCAAGTTGCCAAAGGCAACGCAGCAGGACGGCCGAATTCTTGGCTACACTATCGTTGTGGGCTTTACCCCGGGGCGGCGGAACATCCTCATTTCACTGCGGTTTAGCGGTGAGCATTGGAAATACGTAGGCCGGCAATCCTTTGCCGACACACGCCGTCGGCGAGGGGCTTTGTTGGAAGGGTCATTCGGGCGCTCCAATCGCAAACGGGTTGGCCGGGAGCGCCGGCCAACCCCTTCCCCGGATGACCGTTTGCGATTGGAAGGGTGGCTTCGGCGCTCCCGAAGACGCCGTTTGCGATTGGAAGGGTGGCTTCGGCGCTCCCGAAGACGCCGTTTGCGATTGGAAGGGTGGCTTCGGCGCTCCCGAAGACGCCGTTTGCGATTGGAAGGGTCGCGACTAAAGCGACCGTTTGCGATTGGGAAAGGCTTGCCGACCCACTTCGAACGCTGGCCAGGCTCGCGCATTGCTTCAAAGCCCGAGCGCATAACAACTAACTTGATCAACAAGAGGCATTCATGGCGGCGACGAAAACGTCACCCGTATTCGATCGGTTCAACCCTTTCGTTTTTCTCGGCGGAACTCTGTTGGCGCTTAGCCTGAGCTTTCCCCAGGACGCATACAGCGATCCGCCCGACTGGGCACCTGCCCACGGCTACCGGAACAAACACAGGGACAAACATCGCGATGACTACGACGACCGTTACGAACGCCGCGAAATCCATCACGACTACGGCCAGGACCACGACTACGGCGTGCGGTCGGGACGCTGCGACCGCACCATGGTCGGCAAGGTGCTGGGCGGCATTGCGGGCGGTGCGCTCGGCGGGGTCATCGGTTCGCGGGTCGGCGAGGGCGACACCGGTGCGACGATCATAGGCGCCGTCGCCGGCACCGTGATCGGCGCCATCATCGGCGACCACATCGCTCGCCGAATGGACGAAAGCGACATGTTCTGCACCGGTCGGGCGCTCGATTTCGCCCCCGACCGCCGCAGCGTTCACTGGATGAACCCGGACAACCAGGTGGACTACCTGGTCACGCCCCTGCGGACCTTCAACGACAACGGGATACGCTGCCGCGAATTCTCCACCCGCATGACCTACGGCAAGCAGCGCGACTCGGTCAATAACATTGCCTGCCGCCAGCCTGACGGGAGCTGGGTGATTCGGAATTGATCAGGGACAAGATCCGCAATGCCCGTACGGAATCGATCGGGAGGCATCCAGGCCTTTGCGGGTTACGCTTCGCTAACCCGCCCTACCACCTCTCCGCACAATTTCAGGACGGATTTCTCGTCTTTCAGCGGATCTTGATTTCTTCCGTTGCGAACGACTCGATAAATAACCGTACTGCCGGGTCAAGGAAACTCTGTGTACGAAGTATGTAGATGTTATTACCATCCAACTGCGCCGCGTACCTTGTAAGAACCTTTCCATCCGCCACGGTTCCGATTTTTCCATCCCGGATGCGGTTAAGAGCACGCATCGCTGCCTCGTTAGAGGCGAATTGTATTCTGTATAGGGAAAAATCGACTCCGGTGGGTTCAGTTTGTCTCTGTACCACAGAATAGCGCGCCATAATGGCATCATCTGACGCCGGCAATTCACTCGCCGGAATTAGTTTGCTGACGTATGAAGGCTTGTTAGACGGATCGTAACTACTCAGCCCCTGCAAAAGCAGTTCTGAGGGTGGAAAAGGGATTGATGCCTTGTCGTCGATGAGTTTCCCAGAGGGAGCGGATGATGCAGAAGGCTTCGGCACCACCGAGGGCGCGGAACCCACCGGCCATTTTCAGCTTGACCTTGACCGGGCGCACCAGCCGTTCGGCCAGGTTGTTGTCGAAGGGCACCCGGAAATCGTGGAGAAAATGCCACACCTCGATCCTGAAATCACGCCGTCGTCGCAGCAGATTCGTGGCGGGTTCCTGTTTCGGCCGGCCTTTCTGCCCCGGCTCCTTCGGTCGCTCGGGGAACACCCACAAGCCGAGGTTGATCCACCGATCATAGTCGGCCAATAGGCTTCCGATCGTGGCGGCGTCCACCTTGCTCAAGCCTTCGGCTTGGGCGGCTTCCACCGCCTTCTTGCCTTCCACCAGGATTTCCCGAAGTCGGATCGGCCAACGATGCCCGTCCGTGGCCTCCTCGAAATAGCGCAGTTCCCGCAGCAGGTGGGCGTTGCACAGGCTGTGGGTCGTCGCTTCGAAGCCGTAATAGGGGCCCAGTGGTCATGGACGGCGTGGCCCTCGAACGACGGCAGGATACCCGCCGCCGTCATGGCTTCGCCGCCCCGCTTGGGATGAATCACGTACACGGCCAAGTCAGCCGTGCCGGCCACATGCAGCCAGTGGGTGTGGCCGTTGACGCGCACGCCGCTTTCGTCGAAGTGCACCACCTCCGCGGCGATCAAGGCTTGCCGGGTGGCTTCATAGGCCGGCCGCAACGACTCCGCGGCTTGCCCGATCCACTTCTGGATCGTGCCGTCCGAAGGCCGAACTCCGTACGGGTCGGCAAGGATCTCCGCCGTCCGGGCCAAGGCCACGAAATGCCCCTCGACCCACCCCACCGCATAGGCTTTCAGGCGCGGGCCGTAGCTCACATGTGGCGTCACGCCGAACGGAAACTCACCTCGATGCTCACATCCGCACGCGCAGCTCACGATCACCTGCCGATACTCGATCACCTTCGCTTTCGGTTCGGGAACCTCGATCTGCTGGCGTCGCTCGCCGATCATTTCCGCCTGATCCGCCAACGCCAAACCACATCCACAGGTGCCCAAAGGCCGTAACTCCTTCACCTCATCCGGAGTCTCCGTCCAGGCTCGCGTCACTCCAACATGCCCCGGTTGCCCTCCGTTCGACTTGCTTCCCGTCTGGCGAAGCTCCGCCGGTTGCCGCTTCAACCCATCCGACGACGGCGGTTTACTCGAATTCCGGCGGGTCTTTTCAACTTTTCGCTCAACTTCGCCCAAACGTCGTTCTAAACCTTCCAACAGATCGAACAGCTTCAGAATGAGCGCATCCTTCTCGGCTGGGCTCATCTGACTCAGTTCGGCTGGGCTCGGGCGGCGTAGCTTGCTCATCTGTCGAGAATATCAGAGGAAACTGGGGGCTGAGTAGTTACGACGGATCTACGTGCTCGCAAATGCTATATGAATCCCACCCGGCAACTATTACCGATATTACCTTTTCTTTGACGGCGTCGAACGTATCGATATCGCCTGTGGATTGTTGCGCGACCGTTACTGAAGCGAAAACGAACTGCAAGAGCATGACGGCAAGACTCATGAATCTCATGGGTATCTCCTCAAAGCTGGCCGGATTGCCTCTTCGTATTCAATGGAGATATTGCGTCCTCCGCCAATCTCTTTTAGCTGTTCTGCTAGACTTTTTAGCTCACGCACAAGAATAGGGTGCGACACATTAAGGAAGCTCTGAATAAGCCCTCTCCCGCAGGGAGAGGATTGGGTAAGGGCCTGTTAGATCAACCCGTTGCACAGGTCGCTTCTCCGAATTGGAGACTTAATCAGAGCTTCCGTAAGACGATAAAAATGCCCACAAACCAGAAAGCGAATACTGAAGACTGCACCGAACGCCGACGCAGAACTGGAGAATAACGATATATATGCCGCGACTGATGACGCTTGCACGTTTTTTGCCATGGCATCAGCGGTTTCCGTCTTCGGCTTTGGCGTAGGTGTTATTTTTGCTGCTTCGGATAGTCCCCAAGAAATCCTACGCATTAGCGCATCCAGCCAGATCCGTCTTAATCCGGGTGCTCCAGATTCCGCCTCAGAACTGGATCGCGACTGGGGACAGTTCGAACTGCAATTGCCTAAGGAACATTTCCCGTTACGGGCTCCCAACTGCCGCGGCAAGATACGACTGCGCTTCATCGCCATCACTCCGGGCGATCCTAACCGCGAGATTCGCTTGGACGAGCGGTGGGCCTTACTCCAGAAACTCCAACGTATCGAGCAAGGTGAACCGGATGAGGCGGTGATTCAATTGAATCTGAAGCACTACATAACCCGCAAGACGTCCGGAGAGGTCGTACTAAATTATTGCAATGCTTTTGCGGACGGGGGTCAATAGCATGTCCATCATCTGTGATATTTCCCTGTGAAGCGCCCTTCGACCAGGCTCAGGACAGGCATCGTTCGCGCCTGATACGGGTCATGCCGGACAATCCCAGTCCGGCAATCCGTGGACGGCTTCGCCGTGAAAGTCGGCGATTCTACCGATTGCCGTAGCTCAGCGCTTCTTACGTCATAACTTCGCAAGCGAGAATCGAGCCGTCGAGTAAATTTCCTCACAGCGGTCAGGTTCGCAGGGCGAAACAGCGCGATCCATTCCAACTTGCAGGTTACACCGGTACTCGACAGCACCCCACACCCTCACGCCGCATCAAACTCAGCCGGATGCGCGGCCAGCAAATGCTCCACGGCCGCCAACTGCTCCGGGTTTCCGAGCAGGCCGATGCGGTCTCCCGGAAGAAATACGGTCTGGGTAGACGGGTTGACCATTAGTTCGTTCTTACGCTTGATCGCCACCAGGGTGGCGCCGGTCCGGGTACGGAGGGCGGCCTCGCCCAGCATCTTCCCGGCCAGCGGACTTTCCTCGGGTACTTTTCGCCAGGCGATGTCGATCAGTTCGGAAGCATCGAGCAAATCCCTGAGCAATTCGTGCTCGCCCTGCGCCTTGACCAGGGCCTCGTAGTTTTCGCGGCGCACCGTATCGGCGTAGCGCCGGACTTCATGTAGAGGGAAGCCCAGTTGCAGCAGCGTGTGCCGCAGCACCTGCAGGCCACCTTCCAATTCCGGATGGATTACCAGTTGCGCGCCCAATTCCGAGAGGCGCTTGACCCCGGCCCGGGTGGCTGCACGAGCGATGATCGGGAGATTCGGGGCAATGTCCCGGGCTGCCGCGACGGTCAGTTCGGTGGCGGCCTCCTCAGGCAAAGTCACCACCAGCAGACGAGCCCGGTGCAGCGCCGCATGGCTCAGAACGTCGGAGTTGGCCGTATCGCCCAGCAGCGTGGGGACACTTCTTTTGGCCAATTTTTCGATCCGGCTGATACGGAAATCGATGACCAGATACGGAATCCCCAGCTCCCCCATCACGTCCACGATATGCGAACCCACCCGTCCGTAGCCGACCACCACCACATGATCGGCGACCGAATCCTCCACCGGCGTCTGCGTAGAGCCGTGACGGTCCAGCCATCGCCACAACGGCTGGACGCCTCTCAGGCTCCGTTGCAGCGGATGAACGCTGTGCAGCATGAACGGATTCACGACGATGGACAGAAGAGCGGCCGCGAGAATCAGCGCGTGTTGAGTCTTATCCAGTATGCCGAGACTCAAGCCGGTCTGATCCAGGATGAAGGAAAATTCGCCGATCTGGCAGGAGCCGGCCGCAACCACCAGCGCGGTACTGGCCGGGCGCGGGAACGGCAACACCCAGAGCCCCGAGACGAGGAACTTTCCGATGACCACCAGAGCGGTGAGAATCAGCACCGGTTCGAGATGATCCACCAGAAAGCTCGGATCGAGCATCATGCCGACGGACACGAAAAACAAGACGGAAAAGGCTTCGCGGAACGGCAGCAGATCGGATGCGATGCGGTGGCTGAGCGGCGACTCGCTCACTACCGCTCCTGCGACAAAAGCTCCCAGCGCCAGTGAAACCCCGAACAATTGCGAAGCGCCCAAGGCAATTCCCAAGGAGGCGGCCAAGACCGCAAGGATGAACAGCTCGCGCGAGCGGGTATGGGCCACCCGCAGCAGCAGCCAGGGAATGAAGCGTTTTCCCACGAACAGCATGACTACGAGAAAGCCCAGGGCCGAGAGCAGAGCGAGACCGAGCGTGTGCCATTCCATGGGCTTTCCGGTGTCCGCCAGGTTGGGCAGGATCATGATCATCAGGACGGTGGCGATGTCTTCCATGACCCGCCAGCCGACCGCGACCTGCCCGTCCGGGGTATTCAGCCAGCCCTTGTCCATGAAGCCCCGGAGCATGACGATGGTGCTGGCGATGGACAGCACCAGTCCGAGCACCAGACCGGATTTCGGCGTCCAGCCCCAGTACTGGCTCAGGCCATAGCCCAAAGCCAGCATGGTCAGCATTTGTCCCAGCGTACCCACGATGGCGATATCGCGCACTTTCCACAGATCGGCAAAGGAAAAATGCAGTCCGACGCCGAACATCAGAAAGACGATGCCCAGTTCGGCCAACTGATTGATGGTTTCGGAATCGGCCAAATACCCCGGCGTAAACGGGCCGATGGCGACGCCCGCCAGCAGATAACCCACGATAGACGGCAAACCGATGCGTTGTACGATCAGTCCCCCTATAAAAGCCACGCTGAGCGTAACAGCGATATTTTCAAGTAAACCCAGATTATGCATAAGGAATGTGGAGTGTGTGGAATCGTGCGCAGGTAATCACTAAGAGAGCTCCGTACTAGCTCGTCCAGAGCGTGTCAGATGCCGCACCGAAAAAACGCCGTTTTTCGGTGGTTCACAAACTCTATGGTTTGCAGCCGTCGACTTTGGCGGCTCATCCTTGCCTCGCAGGCTCTCAATCGAATCAGAGCTTTCCTAAGTTTATCAGGGCTGGAATCAAGCGCCAGCCGTGGAATCTCCGTGCACGATCAGCACGTCGCATTTCGAATCGGACAGAATGCGGCGCGTCACGCTGCCCAGAAGCATTTCCTCGACGATCGTTTTTCCATGTTTGCCGATGACGATCAGGTCCGCGTTGAACGATTCTTCCTTGGCAAGGATCAGGCGAGCGGCATCCTCATGCTCCACGGTTCGGAAAATCCGATGGGAGCCGTCGGACACTTCGTCAATCAGGGCGCTGAGACTGCTCAGCGCTTGGTGTTGAGCCTGAGCGCGATATCTGTCGATCTCGTCCTCGATGATACCGGCCTGTCGGAGAGCCCCTTCAAAGGCCACGGCGGAACCATGGACAACCATGATGTCGGCGTGCGGAGCGATTACCATCGCCATCTTCAGCGCTGCGATGGAATGAGGGGAAAAATCGATTGGAACGAGAACACGCCGATAGCTTGCCGCCAGCGGGCGCTTCACGACGAGAACCGGCCGCTTGCATTGTCTGAGCAAGCGGTCAGCGGTCGTACCCAGCAAAAACTCGCGCCAGGGACTTAGGCCGCGTGCGCCCAAAACCAGGAGATCCGCCTGCTCGGAGGCCGAAAGAATCTCTTCCGGCACCGATCCGATCGCGACTCTCGAGAACGCAGCCACCTGGGTCTCCCCGACAACTTGCGACCTCGATGCGTCCAACCGCCGTTGCGCATCATCGACCAGCTTTTCCTCGGCGTCGTCGTGCGATCGGAGCATTTCGCGCACAACCCTCAGCGATGTTGCGCTCACGACATGCAGCAATTCCAGTCGCCCCTGCTGTTCCGCGGCCAGCATGGCCGCCCGGCAGGCGGCATTCGTGGCATCATCCGAGAAGTCGGTTGCTGCCAAAACAGTTGTAGGTGTTCGCAATTGGCTCTCCTCTTTGTGTAAGTGTCGGTATTCTGTTTTCGTTCCGGCGCGAAGCTTTCGACGTATCCGTCTAGAGATACGGATCACCGCTTTCTCGATCTCGGCGACGCCGAACACGAACACCCCGGCCAGCGTCACCTTCAGCCATTCTTCCGGCGACAGATCGGTCGAACCGAACAGCACCTGCAGCGGCCGGGTATGCGAATAGGCGAACTGCAACCCCGCACAGGCCATGATCGCGATCAGCACGTAACGATTGCCGAACAGCCCTTCGAGCGAGAAGGCGGATTTAAAAAAATAGCGGCTGTTGATCAGGTAGAACATCTCCGCCCCCACGACCGCGCTGACCGCCATGGTGCGCGCGGTTTCCAGGCTGGAGCCCTGATCCAGCTCCCAGAGGAATAGGCCCAGCGCTCCCGCCATCATGAGTACGGAGACCATCAGAATCCGCCAGGCGAAGAACCACGAGAGCAGCGATTCCTTGGGGTCGCGCGGCGGGCGGCGCATGATGTCTCGCTCGGGACGCTCGAAGGCGAGGGCTAATCCTAAGGTGCTGGAGGTGACCATGTTGATCCAAAGCACCTGGGCCGGCGTCAGCGGGAGCGCGAGCTCGAATAATATGGCGGCGACCACCACCAGCGCCTCGCCGCCGTTGGTCGGCAGCATGAACAGGACGAATTTCCGGATGTTATCGTAGATGCCCCGTCCTTCGCGTACGGCATTGCCGATCGTCGCGAAATTGTCGTCGGCCAGCACCATGTCCGCCGCTTCCTTGGCCGCCTCGGTGCCCTTCAGCCCCATGGCCACGCCGACGTCCGCCCGTTTCAGCGCCGGCGCGTCGTTTACCCCGTCCCCGGTCATGGCGGCCACCTGTCCCGCCGCCTGCAGTGCCTGCACCAGGCGCAGCTTGTGCTCGGGGCTGGCCCGCGCGAACACGTCGACATCCAGCACTGCCTTGCGCAGTTGCGCGTCGTCCATGTCCTCGATCTCGGCTCCGGTCAAGGCCGGCCGATTGCGGCCGATCCCGAGTTGCGCGCCGATGGCGCGCGCCGTATCGACATGGTCGCCGGTAATCATCTTCACCCGGATGCCCGCGGTTCTGCACGCCGCCACGGCCGCCACCGCTTCTTCCCGCGGCGGGTCAATGATGCCGACCAGAGCAAGCAAGCGGAAACCGTTTTTCAAATCCGAGAATTGCACCTCGCGCTGCGCTTCCTCGGCGGGCTTTGCGGCGATCGCCAGGAGCCGCAGCCCATCGGCCGCCGCATCGGAGGCGGAGCGGCGCCAATAGTCCAGATCCAGCAGAGCCTCCTGTACGCCGCCCTGGCGATCGCACATTTCAAAGATCCGTTCCGGTGCGCCCTTGACGTAAATGGTTCCCCGCCCTTCGTGATCGTGGTTGAGCGTGGCCATGAGCCGATGCTCGGATTCGAAGGGAATGGCATCGGTACGCGGCAAAGATTCCCGCTCCCACGCAGGGTCGACACCTGCCTTGATGGCGAATGCCAGCAGCGCGCCTTCGGTCGGATCGCCCGCCACCTGCCAGGTTTCGTCGGCCGATTTACGCAGCTGTGCGTCATTGCAGAGCACGGCGGCACGGGCAATTTCGGCCAGCTCGGGATATTGGTCGGGCGGCACCGCCTCTCCGCCCAGATGAATGCCGCCGTCGGGCGCATAGCCCACGCCGGTTACCTCGAATACGTGATCGCCGGTAATCACCCGCTGTACGGTCATCTCGTTCCGGGTCAGGGTACCGGTCTTGTCGGAACAGATGACGGTCACCGAACCCAGCGTTTCCACCGCCGGCAAATGCCGGATGATGGCGTTGCGGTGAGCCATGCGCCGCACACCGAGCGCGAGCGTGATGGTCATGATGGCCGGCAGCCCTTCCGGTATGGCCGAGGCCGCCAGCGCCACGGCCATCATGAACATCTCGGCGGGCGGATGCCCGCGCCACAGCACGCCGATGGCATAAGTGGCCGCGGACATCAGCACGATCGCCAGCGCGAGCCAATGGCCGAATCCGGCGATCTGGCGCAGCAAGGGTGTCGTCACCGCCTGCACCCGCTCCAGCATTGCGCTGATCCGGCCCAATTCGGTGTGGACGCCGGTCGCGACCGCCACCGCCGTCGCCTGCCCGGAAACCACCAGCGTGCCCGAATAGAGCATGCATTTGCGATCGCCCAGAAGCGCGTCGACCGGCACGGGTGCAACCGTCTTTTCCACCGCCTCTGATTCGCCGGTCAGGATGGCCTCGTTCACGCGCAGCCCTTTGGCCGCGACCACCCGCAGATCGGCGGGAACCTTGTCACCGGAGGCGAGCACCACGATATCGCCGGGCACCAGGTCCTCGGCCCTGATTTCAATGCGCTCGGCGTCGCGGACAACGATCGTGCGCAGCGACAGCATGCCGCGGATCGCATCCAGGGCTTTTTCCGCCTTGCCTTCCTGGATAAACCCGATGATGGCGTTGACGAAAACGGCACCCAAAAGCACGCCCGTGTCGATCCAATCGCCCAACATCGCCGTGGTTCCGGCAGCGACAAGCATCACGTATATCAGGACGTTATGGAACTGGAGAAGGAAGCGCAGCCAGCCCGGACGCCGGCGCGGCGGCGGGAGCCGGTTGCGGCCGAAACGTTTCAGCCGCTGCTGAACCTCTTGAGAGGACAGCCCGCGATGGCGATCCGAATGGAGCCGTTTGATGGCGTCGTCAGCTTCGTGGCCGTGCCAATCGATCGATCGCTTGTTGTCGTTTGTATCTTCAAACATCGCTTCCCCAAAAACTGAGCGATCATTCGCGTCCGACTGAAGACTCACCTCAATTGGACCGGAGATCGAGCCGGCGACTCGCTATGATCAGCCGCCGAAAAATTGGCCATAACAACACGCCGAGCTTACAGAAACCTTACGGATCCCGCATCGGCGAACGCAAGTGCTTAAGCCGCCTCGCGCCGAAGCGGCTCGAGAAACGCGGCCTAGATACACCCGGGAGGCTTGGGCAATCCCGCGATCAAACAGGCGTATTTCAACGGGCTTTCCGGAAACAGCCGATGCAGGTAGCGGGAAGTGCCTTTCTCCTCCCCGAATTCCTTCTGCACCGCCTTGACGAACATGCGGGTGTTGGGAAGATGGTGAAATCGGAGATAGTAATTCCGGATGAAGCGCACGATCTCCCAATGCGCTTCGGTCAATGCTATGGGTATGCTCGCCGCCAGAACGGCGGCGACATGCTCGTCCCAGTCGTTCGCATCGGTCAGAAACCCGCCTTCGGTCGTTTCCAGGATTTTGCCGTCGACTTCGATCATCGCTCAAGACCACGATTGGATAGGCCGGTAATCGGCTGTCAAATCGACGAACCCGCCGTAGTCGACGATTCGAATCGTCTCGCCGACCTCGGAAGCTTCCACGCCGCGCGCGTCGAGATCCGGGCCCAAGGCATAAAACCTCACGCGCCCTACAACCGACTTCAGGACGGCTTCGGAATCCGCACCTTTCACCGCGGCGTAAACCCCGTTTTCGATCAGCAGAACCGCATCGCCCTCGCCCGCCCGAGCGAGGCATTGTTCCAGGGCGCGACTTTCCAGAGGCGAGCGGTTGACTAGATGCAGGGTTGCCATCAGCACGAGATCACGATGTCATGTTCCGCCGTCAATCCGGCGATTTCCGTCCTGTCCACGACGCGCACGGGGATGACGAGATCGTCGGTCGTCAAATGCCTGCCCCGCAAAGACTCTCGTTCGACCCAAACATCCTCCACATCATACAAAGCCAAAGCTTCGAACAAGGGAGCGACCGGTTTCGGCCCGCTCGGCTCGGCCCTCTGACCCCGTTTGAGGAGGAATACGCCATCGTCCAGCATCAGGAGCCGTACGGTCTGATCGAAGGCGGCGGCGGTCATGGCCATGTCCAGCGATTCCCGGACTCTAGCGCCGTCCCGAGGGGCACTGCGCATCACAAACAAGAATTTTTTCTGCACCGATTCAACCACCAAAAACCACTACCCGGTCAGCCTTCAGACAGGCGTCCATCCATTGTCCCAAGCCACCGATCCGAAAGCCGTCCGCCACGGTTGCCGGCATGCCGCGCCGCTCTGCCGCCGAAACGCACAGCACCAGATCGATCCCGTGCTTATCCGCGAGATCGGGCCAGGGTGGAACCGAATCCTTGTTTTCCGCCGATAAACCGGATCGCAGCGCGTTATAAACTCCGTCATGGTAAAAGAACACGCAGACGATTTCGTGGTCTTTATCCAATGCGGCTTTGATAAACTGATAGGCAGTGCGCGCAGCTTGAGCGGAACAAGGCCCTGCATTGACCTGAATGGCGTATTTCATCGCGGCGACACCCGTTCGAAAAATCGGTTCACCGAGTAACCGTACATCGTGGACTCATTCACACCCGCGCCGCACACGGCGCTGAAACAACATGAAATTCGACAAACTGCTGGCATCGCTGTTGATTCTCGGCTACGGCTTATCGGCGCTGCAACCCGCCCATGCGCAGCTCAACCTGGAGTTGCCCGAAATCGGCGACCCGACCGGAACGCTGATGACCCCGCAGCAGGAGAAAGAACTGGGTGCCGCTTTCTTCCGCAGCCTCCACGCCCAGCTTGAAGTCAGCCAAGACCCCGAAGTCAATGATTACATCCAGTCCATCGGACAAAAACTGGTCGGGTCCAGCGACAACCCGGCGCAAGCGTTTCACTTCTTCGTGGTCAACGATCCCACCGTCAACGCATTCGCGGGGCCGGGCGGATACATCGGCGTGAACTCCGGATTGATCCTGACCTCGGAAGCCGAAAGCGAACTCGCTTCGGTACTGGCTCACGAAATTGCACACGTCACGCAACGGCATCTTTATCAAACGTTCCAGGCCGCCGGACGCCTGGCGCTGCCCACCGCCGCAGCGATGCTGGCCGCCGTCCTGCTGGGCACGAAATCCGCGCAACTGGGCCAGGCGGCCCTGATGGCCGCACAAGCCGCCAATCTTCAGTATCAAATCAATTTTACCCGCGACAACGAAGCCGAAGCCGATCGCGTCGGCATGCAGATTTTATCGAAGTCGGACTTCGACCCTCGCGCGATGCCGACATTCTTCGAAAGAATGCAGCAATCCACCCGCTTCGTCGGCCGGGAATTGCCGGAGTTCCTGCTGACTCACCCGGTGACGGTGTCCCGTATCTCGGATACGCGCGGGCGCGCGGAACAGTTTCCGTATCGCCAATACCCCGATTCTTTGGCCTATCAGCTGATTCGCGCCAAGCTGCGGGTACAGACCGCCGCCCGCCCACAGGACGCGCTGAACTATTTCAAGGCCGTCCGCGGCCAGGGGACCAAGCTACAGCAGGACGTTTCAGAGTACGGTTTGGCCCTGGCATTGATCGTCAACGCGCGTGCGCGGGACGCCAAACCGATTCTGCAGAGGCTCATGAAGACCTATCCCGAACAGTCTCAACTCCCCAACGCACTGGCCGGCGCCGAATTGGAAACCAAGGATTACCCCAGTGCACTCCAACTCTACGAATCGGCGCTGCAGCGCTTTCCGGAAAACCGGGCGCTGACGCTCAACTACGCCCGCACCCTGCTCACCACCGGCAAAGCGCAGCAGGTGCGCAAGCTGTTGCAGGAATACGTCCGCCGTCATGCCGCCACGCCGGAAGTGTATAAGCTGATTGCACAAGCTTACAGTCAGCTCGGCAACGAAGCCGAATCGCACCGCTACGTCGCCGAATCGTATTACGCTGCGGGACAAGGCCGCGCGGCCATCCTGCAACTTCGACTGGCCAGGAAGACTTCCGGCGATAATTTTTATCTCAACTCGATCATCGACGAGCGCCTGAGGCAACTGCACTCCGAGGAGGAAGAGCGGAAAAAACGATGAGGCGGCGAGACGCGGTGCCCGGCAGTTCGGCCGGGCCTATTCAAGATCCCGAACGCCGCGCTCGATTTCGCCCTGCTTGCGAAGCTGCCGCTTGAGGATCTTGCCCGCGGCGTTTTTGGGCAATTCCGGCTGAAACACGATCTTGCGGGGAACCTGGTGGCGCCCTAGATGTTCCCGGCAGAAGGCGCGCACTTCGGCTTCCGTGGTCGGCGTCGATTCATCGATCGCGACGTAGGCAACCGGAATTTCGCCGTGCAAATCATGCTGCTCCCCGACCACCGCAGCCTCGCGAATCGGCGGAAAACGGTAAAGCACCTCTTCGATCATGCGCGGATAGACATTCATGCCGTTGACGATGATCAGGTCCTTCTTGCGATCGACGATACTGAAATAACCATCTTCGTCGCGCATCCCCAGATCGCCGGTCAGAAACCATTCGCCGCGAAAAACCTCGCGCGTCGCATCAGCTTGCTTCCAGTATCCTTTCATCACGTTAGCGCCGCGCACGGCGATCTCGCCCACCTCGCCGCAAGCCAAATCGTGCCCCTCATCGTCGATGATTTTCATTTCGACGCCCGGTAGCGGCAAACCCACGGTTCCCGGTTTAATGAGTCCGTCGATGGGATTCACGCAGGTCACCGGCGAGCATTCAGTCGGTCCGTCGCCCTCGTAGATCCGGATATCGAATTTTTCTTCGAAACGCCGCAGAAGCTCGACCGGGAGCGCGGCACCGCCGGAAACGCAATAGCGAATCGTCGAAAGCAGCGGCACGCGCTCGTCCTTGAGCCGCAACAAAACCGAGTACATGCTGGGCACGCCCAGGAAAATCGTGGCCCGACTGGCGTGTATGGCATCGGCAACCTGATCGGGCTCGAATCGCGGGAGGGGAACGAAAGCGCAGCCGTTGGTCAGCGGCGTGAGCATGCCGACCGTGGCAGCGAAGGCATGAAACATCGGGAGAACCAGAAGGACGACGTCCAGCCCGGGGCGCCAACGCATGGCTTCCCGGATGCTCCGGGTGTTGGCAACCAGGTTGCCGTGGGTCAGCATCGCCCCCTTGGGACGCCCGGTGGTGCCCGAGGTATAGAGAATGACGACCAGATCCTCTTGCGGGTCGCACTCGATCTCCGGAATCGGCGCATCCGTGTGCAAGAACGCATCGAAAGTGGTGGCGCCCTCTGCCTCGCCGCCGATACAAACGCGAAGCCCTATCCCGGGAGCATCCTGAAGCACCGACTGCGCCTGTTTCGCAAACGCCTGGTGGAAGATCAGGCCCTTGGCGCCGGAATCGTCGAGAATGAAGCCGATTTCTTCCGTATTCAAAAGCAGATTGATCGGCACCACGGTCGCTCCCGCTTTCACGATGCCGGTGTAGGCGATGGCGAATTCCGCGGAGTTCGGACAGTAAAGCGCGACCCGGTCCCCTTTGTCCACACCGCCGGCCGCCAGGGCCGCCGCCATGCGATCCGATCGATCGCCCATGGTGGCATGATCGATGATTTGGGATCCCTGGATGACCGCGGGTCGATCAGGATAAAGCCGAGCACTTTCCCGGAGTGCGTGGATCAACGACGACATGGTGGCAACTTCCTCCAATCGGCTTGAGCGCTGCTTGCGGAGCGTCAAGAACGAAAAAACAATCCCGCCGGCGCGTCAAGCACAACAGCGGGATTTTTTGTTTCAAGACCGATTGCTTGATTTAGTTTACGACTCTGTGGCCTCTATTGCGGAGACAATTGATGTAGGCCCGCTTGTATTGATCGTCGCCCGAAACACCACTGTAACCGGCTCCGCCAAGACCACCCGCGGCAGCACCGACCGCAGCCCCTCCGCCCGGATTGCCCGCCACCGCACCGACCGCGGCGCCCGTCGCGGCGCCCAACAAAGCGCCGGCCGCGGCGCCCTTCGCGGCTTCAGTTCCGGTACTGCCGGCTTGGCGCGCGATCATTTTGCATTCGGCAAGATCCTGCTGCAGCCTATACGCATTGGGATCGTTATAGGTGTCCACTACCGGCTCCCACCCGGTGTAGGTTGCACAGCCGCTCAAAGCCAGTACGGCGCCAACAAAAACAGATAACTTTTTGACCATAAGCCGTTTCACTCGCATAGGGAGGTTGATCGAAATATCAGCAATGGTATCCGGAGCACGGCTACCGAATTGCTCGAATTACTATAGCAAACTCTTCTCGCACGCTTCGTGCGAGAAGGAATGTACCTCATGATCCAATCCCGACCGTCCCCGGTCAACCGAGAATGGCTTCCCCGCGGGCCAGATTCGGGAGTTGGCCGCCCAGGCCCATCGCATAACGCATGACCAATTTTTTGGCCGGCGTTATCCGCTCCGCCAGTCCCAGACCCAAATTCCGGATCAGTCGCAATGGACGGTTGGCATTGCCGAACACGCGATAAAACAAATCCATCGTCGTCATCATGACCAGATTATTGTTGCGGCGCATGCTTTCGTAGGTTTGCAGCACGTGGGCAGCGCCTATGTCGCGACCGCTTTTGTGAGCGCCGACCAGCACTTGCGCCAGGGCCGCGGCGTCCAGAAGGCCGATGTTGACGCCCTGCCCCGCCAGCGGATGAATCATATGGGCCGCATCGCCGATCAAGGCCACGCCCTCCTTACTATAATTCAAGGCGTGCTGGCGCTTGAGCGGGAAACTGCCTTTCGCCGAGATCCGCTTGATTTCGCCCAACACGGGGGGGAATTCGGCGACCAGTTCGCGGAGAAGGACCTCGTCCGGCAGGGCTTTCAAGCGCCTGACTTCGGCCGGAGCCTCATACCAGACGAGAGATGCATGAGGCCCGTCCAAGGGCAGGAAAGCCTGGGGACCATTGGGCGTAAAACGTTGCCAGGTAATGTCCTGCTGACCGTAACCGGTTTCCACCGTCAGCACCAGGGCGTGCTGCTCGTAATCCCAACCGCTCACGCCCATGCCGGCTACCTGCCGCACACGTGAATAGCCGCCATCCGCGGCAACCAGCAAGCGCGCCGACAACATGCGGCCGTCGTCCAGTTCGACCGTGGAACCCTGCGGTCCGTAATCGATCATTTTGGTTTTGGCGGGACATAGAAAGTCGATATTGGAAAATTCGACCAACCGGTCCAGCAAGGCCAGCTGGACGACGCGGTTCTCGACGATATAGCCCAGGACCGGCTCATCGATGTCCTCGCTGCGAAATTCGACGTCGCCCGACCCCTCCCATACCCGCATTCTGCGGAACGGGCAGAATCGCCGGGAAGCGATGCCTTTCCAGGCGCCCACGGTTTTCAGGACGCTGGCGGACGCGATGCTGATCGCGGAAACTCGAAGATCGTGAGGCTGCTCCGGCATAAAAGCCGGCGGCGGCGTCTCCTCGACCACGGCCACTCGCAAACGGCTTCCGCCGAGACCACAACCTAAAGCGGCACCGACCATTCCGCCACCCACAACTATCACGTCATATTTTTCGGCCATTCTATTTCCCCACGACTGCCTAAACTCAACCCGCTCCAAAACTGCTTTAATTTTCGTGCCATAAAGTAAAGGCAACCGGGTTCGGCAAGCAATACCGGCGATTTCCCGCTGCTTTTGGCGCGGATGACCGCGCCGCGAGCAGAGTCATCTTTTGTGGAAACATGGTGTTTCGCTATTCTTTTTGATTGTACGTATCCAGCACACCGGGGAGCGCCCTTGAAAAGAAGGGCGGGTTTCTTTATATTTCTTGCCCATTTTGGCTAAATGGGCGACTTTGCGTCGCCATTTCGGAAATTTCAAAACAGAATAGCAAACACGAATTCTTGACTGTTGTGGCGGTCCATTACTGGAGCTGCAATGTTCTCCTGTAAACCGCGAACCGGCAAACGACAGACCACCCCCCTGACAGAGGTACACCATGAGTTTCAACGCCATACCCGCCAAGCAAGGTCTCTACGACCCACGCAACGAACATGACGCTTGCGGCGTAGGTTTCATCGCCCACATCAAGGGCCACAAGAGTCATGACATCGTCTGCAAGGGGCTGGAACTACTAAAAAACCTGACTCACCGCGGAGCGGTGGGCGCGGACCCGCTGGCAGGCGACGGTGCCGGCATCCTGATACAGACACCGGATGCTTTTCTCCGCGATGAATGCTCCGCGCTCGGGATCGCCCTTCCCGAATATGGGCATTATGGCGTGGGCATGCTGTTCTTGCCGGGCACGCCGGAACATCGTGCGACCTGCGAGAGAATCGTGGAGGATTTCATCCACGCCGAAGGCCAAACCGTTTTGGGCTGGCGTGACGTTCCGGTTGACAACTCGACGCTGGGCGAATCGGTCAAGGCGATCGAACCGGTCATCCGCCAGGTATTCGTCGGAAGAGCGAAAAATCTCGCGGATCAGGACGCGTTCGAGCGCAAGCTGTTCGTCATCCGCAAGCAAATCGACCAGAAGATTCGCACTTTGAATCTTGCGGAAGGCAAGATGTTCTACATTCCTTCCTTTTCGTCCCGCACCCTGGTCTACAAAGGCATGCTGCTGGCCGATCAGGTCGGCGTGTTCTACCGCGACCTCCGTGACGAAAAAATGGTGTCGGCGCTCGCTCTGGTACACCAGCGCTTCTCCACCAATACCTTCCCGACCTGGGACTTGGCCCATCCGTTCCGGATGATCGCCCACAACGGTGAAATCAACACCCTGCGCGGCAACATCAACTGGATGGCCGCCCGGCGCCACTCGATGTCGTCCGAAGTCCTGGGCGAGGATCTCGACAAGATCTGGCCGCTGATCGCCGAGGGCAAGTCCGACTCGGCCTGCTTCGACAACGCTCTGGAGCTTCTGGTCATGGGCGGCTATTCGATGGTTCATGCCATGATGCTGCTGATCCCGGAAGCCTGGGCCGGCAATCCGCTGATGGATGAAAAGCGCCGCGCCTTCTACGAATATTATTCTGCCCTGATGGAACCCTGGGACGGTCCCGCAGCCGTTGCCTTTACCGACGGACGCCAGATCGGCGCCACGCTCGACCGAAACGGCCTGCGTCCCGCGCGTTATCTCATCACCGACGACGACACCGTGGTCATGGCTTCCGAGATGGGTGTCCTGACTATTCCGGAACACAAGATCATCAAGAAGTGGCGTCTGCAGCCCGGCAAGATGTTCCTGATCGACCTCGAACAAGGCCGTATCATCGACGATGCCGAAATCAAATCCGAACTCGCCAATCGCGAGCCGTATCAGCAGTGGCTCAACGATACCCAGATTCAACTGGAGAAGCTGCCGGCCGAAATCGCCGCCATGCCGCCGGATTCACAGACCCTGCTCGATCGCCAGCAAGCGTTCGGCTATACCCAGGAAGACATCAAGTTTTTCCTGACGCCCATGGCCCTGAGCGGTCAGGAACCGGTCGGCTCCATGGGTATCGATGCGGCGCTCGCAGTGCTTTCCAAGCGTTCGCGACTGCTTTACGACTATTTCAAGCAAGGCTTCGCCCAGGTCACCAACCCGGCCATCGACCCGATCCGCGAAGAACTGGTCATGTCGCTGGTGTCCCATATCGGTCCGCGACCGAACCTGTTGGCCCTGCACAACGGTGGCAGCCACAAGCGACTGGAAGTGCACCAGCCGATCCTGACCAATAAGGATCTGGAGAAAATCCGCCGCATCGAGGCCCGCACCGGCGGCGCCTTCAAAACGAAAACGATAAGCTTCTGCTACTCGGCCGATACCGGCGCCGGCGGCATGGAACCGGCGTTGAAAGCCTTGTGCGCAAGGGCCGAACAGGCGGTGCACGAGGGCAACAATATCCTGGTGCTGTCCGATCGGGAAATCGACGCGGAGCACATCGCGATTCCGGCGCTCCTGGCCACCTCCGCGGTTCATTATCACCTGACCCGGACAGGCCTGCGCACCAAGGTCGGACTAGTCGTGGAAACCGGTGAAGCGCGCGAGGTACATCACTTTGCGCTGCTGGCAGGTTACGGCGCCGAGGCCATCAATCCGTACCTGGCCTTCGACAGCCTGTCCGACCTGCGCGAGAAACTGCCGGAACAGCTACCCGAGGACGAGGTGCACAAGCGCTATATCAAGGCGATCGGCAAAGCCCTGCTCAAGATCATGTCCAAGATGGGTATTTCGACCTATCAGTCCTACTGCGGCGCTCAGATCTTCAACGCGGTCGGCTTGAGCGAAGAGTTCCTGAACGAATATTTCACCGGCACCGTCTGCACCATCGGCGGAGCGGGACTGAAAGAGATCGCCGAAGAAACCGTGCGCCGGCACCGTGTGGCGTTCAGCGATGCCCCGCTGTACCGGACTGCTCTGGACGTGGGCGGCGAGTACGCCTACCGCATTCGCGGCGAAGACCATGTCTGGACCCCGGAGACTATCTCCAAGCTCCAGCACGCCACACGCACCAACAACTGGGAAACCTATCTCGACTACACCCGCTCGATCAACGAGCAGAACGAGCGCTTGCTCACCTTGCGCGGATTGATGGCGTTCAACCTCGACGACCGCGAATCCGTGCCCCTGGACGAAGTGGAACCGGTCACGGAGATCGTCAAGCGTTTCGCCACCGGCGCCATGTCGTTCGGATCGATTTCCTACGAAGCCCACACCACCTTGGCCGTCGCGATGAACCGCATCGGCGGCAAGTCGAACACCGGCGAAGGCGGCGAATTGCCGGAGCGCTTCAAACCCTTGCCCAACGGCGATTCCATGCGCTCGGCCATCAAACAGGTGGCTTCGGGCCGTTTCGGCGTCACCACCGAATATCTGGTCAATGGCGACGATCTTCAAATCAAGATCTGCCAGGGCGCCAAGCCCGGCGAGGGCGGCCAACTGCCCGGTCACAAGGTGGATGCCGTGATTGCCAAGGTGCGCCACTCGACTCCGGGTGTGGGCCTGATCTCCCCGCCCCCGCACCACGATATCTATTCCATCGAGGACCTGGCGCAGCTCATTCACGATCTCAAGAACGTCAATCCGGCCGCGCGCATCAGCGTCAAGCTGGTGTCCGAAGTGGGCGTCGGCACGATTGCGGCCGGCGTCGCCAAGGCGCATGCCGATCACGTCACCATCGCCGGCTACGACGGCGGCACCGGCGCCAGCCCGATCACCTCGATCAAGCATGCCGGGCTGCCCTGGGAAATCGGCTTGGCCGAAACCCACCAGACCCTGGTCTTGAACAAACTGCGCGGACGCATCTGCGTACAGGCGGACGGCGGCATGCGCACCGGGCGCGACGTCGTGATCGGTGCACTGCTGGGTGCGGACGAATTCGGCTTCGCCACCGCCCCGCTGATCGTCGAGGGTTGCATCATGATGCGCAAATGCCATCTGAACACCTGCCCCGTGGGCGTCGCGACGCAAGACCCCGAACTCCGCAAGCGCTTTACCGGCCAGCCCGAGCACGTGGTCAATTTCTTCTTCTTCATTGCCGAGGAAGTACGGCAGTTGATGGCGAAGCTCGGTTTCCGCCGGTTCGAGGAAATGATCGGACGCTCCGACAAGCTCGACATGCGCAAGGCCATCGCTCACTGGAAGGCCGCCAAGGTCGATCTGTCCCGGATTCTTTATCGCCCGGAAGCCGGACCCGGCGTGGCTATCTTCAATTGCGAACCTCAGGATCACGGACTTGACAAGGCTCTGGACCACAAGCTGATCGAACTGGCTGGCCCGGCTCTGGACGAGCGCAGGCCGGTCCGCATCGAAATGGGCGTGCGCAACTACAACCGCACGGTCGGCGCCATGCTGTCCGGGGAATTGGCAAAGCGTTACGGCCATGCCGGCCTGCCCGAAGATACCATTTATGTTCGGATGAGAGGCACGGCCGGGCAGAGCTTCGGCGCTTTCCTGTCGGCCGGCATCACGCTCGAGCTTGAAGGCGACGCGAATGATTACGTCGGCAAGGGGCTATCGGGTGGACGCATCGCCATCTACCCGTCTCCGGAATCTCCGGTGGTACCCGAGGAAAACATCATCGTCGGCAACACCGTGCTATACGGCGCCATCAGCGGCGAATGCTATTTCCGCGGGGTCGCGGGAGAACGCTTCGCGGTACGGAACTCCGGGGCGATCGCCGTCGTCGAAGGGGTCGGCGATCATGGCTGTGAATACATGACCGGCGGCATCGTCGTGGTTCTCGGCTCAACCGGCCGCAATTTCGCCGCGGGCATGTCGGGCGGCGTCGCCTATGTGCTCGACGAGGCCGGCGATTTCGAACACCGGTGCAACTTGGCCATGGTCGAACTGGAACCGGTTCTGGCCGAGGACATTGCCCTGGAAAACCTGGATCACCAGGGCGGCGATCTGGAAACCCACGGGATGGTGGACATCATGCACGACATGACACGGTACGACGTCCAGCGCCTGCGCACGCTCATCGAAAAGCACCGCCGTTACACCGGCAGTGGCCGAGCGAAGCAAATTCTCGACAATTGGCCTGCTTATGCGCCGCGTTTTGTCAAAGTCATGCCGGTCGATTACCGTCGAGCGCTCGAAAAGATGCAGAAAACCAAAACGCAGACCGAAGTTCACCACTAGAGGCCGGGGCGCGGCGAAAACGCGCCCTCCCCCGCTCCGAACTCACGACCTAAGATGTAAGGCGCTTCGGCACTAAAAACCCCGAAGACCAGCGCCTTCTCGTGCAACAAAGCACAGTAACGAGGTAGAAACAGAATGGGTAAACCCACGGGATTCATGGAAATCTCACGTCAGGATAGACGCTACAAACTGGTGGCCGACCGTCTCCAGCACTATCAGGAGTTCGTCGTCCCGCTGACCGACGAAGAAGTCAGCCGCCAGGGGGCACGCTGTATGGATTGCGGTATCCCTTATTGTCATCAGGGCTGCCCGGTCAACAACATCATTCCGGACTGGAATGACCTCGTCTACCAGGGGAACTGGCGCGAAGCCATCGAGGTGCTGCACAGCACCAACAACTTCCCCGAGTTCACCGGCCGCATCTGCCCTGCGCCGTGCGAAGCGGCGTGCACCCTAAACCTCACGGACGAGCCGGTCACGATCAAAACCATCGAATGCTCCGTCATCGACAAAGCCTGGGAAATGGGCTGGGTCAAACCGCAGATCCCCCAGCATCGCACCGGTAAAAAAGTGGCGGTCGTGGGTTCCGGTCCTGCCGGCCTCGCGTGTGCTCAGCAACTGGCCCGCGCGGGCCACAGCGTCGTGGTCTACGAGAAAGCCGACCGCATCGGCGGATTGCTACGCTATGGCATCCCCGATTTCAAGATGGAAAAACACCTGATCGACCGCCGTATTGCCCAAATGCAGGCCGAGGGGGTGATGTTCCGCCCGAACAGCCATATCGGCCGCGACGTTCCGGTCCAGAAACTGCTCGACGGCTACGACGCCATCGTATTGGCCGGCGGTTCGGAGAAGCCACGCGATCTGAACGTGCCGGGCCGCGAGCTTAAAGGCGTTCATTTCGCCATGGAGTTTCTGCCCCAGCAAAACCGCCGCGTGGCCGGCGACACACTTCCGCAGGAAACCAACATTTGGGCGACGGACAAACACGTCGTCGTCATTGGTGGCGGAGACACCGGTTCCGACTGTATCGGCACCTCCGCCCGACACGGCGCGGCTTCCATCACCCAGCTCGAAATCCTTCCGAAGCCGCCGGAAAAGGAAAAGAAAGAGGTTACCTGGCCGAATTGGCCCAACAAGCTGCGTACATCCAGCTCCCACGAAGAAGGCTGCGAGCGCTTTTGGAGCGTCGCCACGAAATCGATCGAGGGGGAAAACGGTCACGTCACGCAAATTCATTGCGTCAAGCTGGATTGGAAGCAGGAAGGCGGACGCTGGGTCATGACCGAAGTCCCGGGCAGCGAATTCTCCTTGAAGGCCGACCTCGTACTCCTTGCCATGGGCTTCATGCACCCGGTACACGAAGGCATGCTTCAGGACCTGGGCCTCGGCCTCGACGAACGAGGCAACGTCAAGGCCAATACCGTGGACTATCGCAGCTCGATGGAAAAAGTATTCGCCGCCGGCGATATGCGCCGCGGACAGTCGCTGGTCGTCTGGGCCATCCGAGAAGGGCGCCAGTGCGCCCGCGCCGTAGACGAGTACCTGATGGGGCATTCCGATCTACCCCGGTAACGCCTCGGCGGCCGGCTCAAGTTTTGGTGAGCCGGCAAATCTCGTCTCTCGCGCACCGAGCCGGAGCAGACTGTCCTGACAGGACGAGCGAGAGCGATTTTATTGCGAGTGCAAGGGCGAATTTTTTCGTGCATTCAAGGCACTGAAGACGAATGAGTTCGCCCCTACGCCTCAACCGCGCCCCGAAACCGCGTTAATCCGCAATCCGGACCGAGCGGAACCGATCGGCAATACGACCGTCCAATTGAGCGTGACATCCCGCCTGCCGAGTCCCCTATCCGTGGCCTTTCACCCAAAGCCTACATGGCGGACAACTGCCGGCGTCAGGCCGTTGGCTGGCGCAATCCCAAGCCCTGGAGCACGTCATGGTAAAACCAACGCTAACGCCTGAGGAACTCGAACAACTGCGCTGGGCTCATCGGCACCTGGAACATCCTTCTTTCGCCGCACGCCTCAGCAATGTCATCGGCACTCCGATAGAACAGACGCTTAAATTGTTGCCCAAGAGCTGGCATCAACGGATCAATAAGGCAGCCGAATTCAGCATCCGCCAGGCAATGGACGTGGCCGCCAGGACGCTTGACGCGGAGCGAGACTTGGCGGCGCAATCCACTTATCACAAGTTTGCGGCATTCGCGGCCGGTGCGGTCGGCGGCTTCTTCGGCCCCCTGGGGCTGCCGGTCGAACTACCCGTCATAACCTTGCTGATGCTGCGGTCGATTGCCGATATCGCCCGCAGCGAAGGCGAGGATCTAGCCACGCTCGACGCACGCATGGCCTGCGTGGAAGTTTTTGCCTTGGGAGGACGATCGACCGAAGACGATGCCACCGACACCGGCTACTATGGACTGCGTTCGACGCTGGCCTTCCATTTCACGAGCGTGGCCAATTCCCGCGGCGCCTCGGCTGGCTATCTTCCGGCCGGCGTGGGATTGATTCGCGGCATTTCGGCGCGTTTCGGCCTGGTCATTTCGGACGAAGCCGCCGTACGGATGGTACCGGTAGCGGGAGCCATCAGCGGCGGCCTGTTAAACCTCGTTTTCATGCAGCATTTTCAGGACGTGGCACGCGGGCATTTCATCCTCCGCCGTCTGGAACGAAAATACAAACCAGACGTCGTTCGTAAGGAATACGAACGGGTTCAAAAAGATGAAACCAGAATGACAAAAGGATTCAGCCCACTGGAAGGGTGGTGACGGGATGGCCCGCGACCGCACTTCATTCCGGTCGAATTTCTCCGCTTTCCGAACCGGCTCATAGCTCGCCGTAAAACAAATAAACGATCAGCGTCGTGCCCAGCAGAACGACGAGAAGGTTCGCAAGCACCCCTACGCCGACCCGATAGCCGCTCGGGATCTCAATGGGCTTCAGAGTTTTAAGCACCTTTCGATACTGGATCGTTGACAGAATCGCGATGATGACACCGAAAGCCACGAAAGCAATGCCTAGCCAGAATGAAAGGCCTTTTTCCAAAGTCTCCCCGGGTTTTGAAAAAACCAGGTGCACGAATAATCCGAAACGCTCGATCACGAACCCGAATGCCATCCAGGCCAAGCTGGTCCGGTTCCAGGCCAGAAGGGTGCGTTCCGCCGCAAAAAATACGCGCGGGTCATTAAGCTCCGACATCGGGATAGTCTCTGGGCAGTCTTGACAAATTAATCGGATAATCCTGGAAACGGCAGCCCGACGTGCTCGAGTGTGCGGCGGCTGGGCGGCTGACCAGCCAGTTCTGAGCCCCGTCGAAGGGCCTGTCCTGAGCTCGGTCGAAGGGGCGCGACGCCGCCAGGGCGGTCCCGCCCGCCATGCAATCGGGGCCGTAGCCGCTTCACCCAAGCGGTGACATCGGAAAAAGGGAAGACGGCCGGACCACATGAGGCCTTTCTACTCAATTCCAAGCGGTCACGTGCCGTTTCTAGGATAAAATGCCCCCAGTCGCCGCGTACGGGTTACAGACGGTCTCTCGGGGCCCCATGAATGCCGAGCGCTCATGCTCAAAGTTTCGCTGAAGGCCCCTGATCCGCGCCCCGTGTGACATTCTCGGCGTATTTGTGACAGAATTGCACGTTTAATTCAACACGGAGTCCATGACATGCGCGTGATCCTACTCGGAAGTCCGGGGGTCGGAAAAGGCACTCAAGCCAAAGCCATAATGGAGAAATTCGATATTCCGCAGATCTCGACGGGCGATATGCTTCGGGCTGCCGTGCGGGAAGGTACGCCCTTGGGTATCGAGGCGAAAAAAATCATGGATTCGGGTGCCCTGGTCTCGGATGAAATCATCCTCGGGCTGATCAAAGAACGCATTACCCACGACGACTGCAAGAACGGTTTCCTTTTCGATGGGTTCCCGCGCACTATCGCTCAGGCGGAAGGGCTTGCCAAGATGGGAGTTTCCATCGACCACGTCATCGAGATCGTCGTGGACGACGAAGAGATTGTCAAGCGCTTGAGCGGTCGCCGGGTGCACCCCGCATCCGGACGCACCTATCATGTGCTGTTCAACCCGCCCAAGGTCGAAGGCGTGGACGACGTCACCGGAGAATCACTAATTCAGCGGGATGACGACAAGGAAGAAACCGTACGCAGACGACTCGAGGTTTATCACGAACAGACCAAGCCGCTGGTAGGCTATTACAAGCAGAAAGCCGAACAGGGAGACGTAAGATTCGCGAGCATCGACGGCGTCGGCCGCGTCGAAGCCATTCGCGACAAGATTTTTTCGCTGTTGCAATAGCTCCGGCTCGTCCGACTAGCCGCGGCATCCGTGGAACGCCGGCCTCAGATTTCATCTCGAACGCCCCATTCACCCGTGTAAAATCCGCCACCCAGAAGAGCCCATGTCCGCCAAAACGCTTTACGACAAATTATGGGACGATCACGTGGTTTACTCCGAACCCGACGGATCGACCCTCATTTACATCGATCGTCATTTGATCCACGAGGTAACCTCTCCCCAGGCCTTCGAAGGTCTGAGACTGGCGGGCCGTAAGCCCTGGCGGGTCACTGCCAACCTCGCGACGGCCGACCACAACGTGCCGACAGCAGGACGCGAGCACGGCATCGGCGACCCCGTTTCCCTGCTTCAGGTCGAGACCCTGGACCGAAACTGCGCCGACTTCGGCATTACCGCGTTCGGCATGAACGACGAACGCCAAGGGATCGTACACGTGATCGGCCCCGAACAGGGCGCGACCCTGCCCGGCACGACCATCGTCTGCGGCGACTCCCACACCTCGACGCACGGCGCCTTCGGCGCTCTCGCCTTCGGCATCGGCACCTCCGAAGTGGAACATGTCCTCGCCACCCAAAGCCTGCTCCAGAAAAAAGCCAAGAACATGCTGGTCAAGGTGGAAGGGCAACTCGGCCAGGGCGTCACCGCCAAGGACATCGTGCTGGCCGTGATCGGCAAGATCGGTACCGCCGGCGGCACCGGCTATACCATTGAATTCGCGGGATCGACGATCCGCGGCCTGACGATGGAAGGCCGCATGACCTTGTGCAATATGGCGATTGAAGCCGGAGCCCGGGCCGGACTCGTGGCCGTGGACGAAGTAACGATCGATTATCTGAAAGACCGGCCTTGGGCACCGAATGGGGATTTGTGGGAACACGCCGTAGCAGCCTGGCGGCAACTGCACAGCGACGACGGTGCCGTCTTCGACAATGTGGTCGAGCTCGATGCCTCCGAGATCAGCCCCCAAGTCACCTGGGGCACCTCGCCCGAACTGGTGGTGCCGGTTGACGCGGCAATACCCGACCCTGCGAAGGAAAAGGACTCGGTGAAACGCGAAAGCATGAAACGTGCCCTGCAGTATATGGATTTGAAGCCGGGTATGCCGGTCACCGACATCCGCGTGGACAAAATTTTCATCGGGTCGTGCACAAACGCCCGCATCGAGGACTTGCGCGCGGCCGCCGAGGTGGTCCGTGGCCACAAGCTTGCGAGCAACATCAAACAGGCCCTGGTGGTACCGGGATCGGGGCTGGTAAAACGCCAGGCGGAGCAGGAAGGCCTGGACCGCGTTTTTCGAGAGGCAGGCTTCGAATGGCGCGACCCCGGTTGCTCCATGTGCCTCGCGATGAATGCCGATCGCCTGGAACCCGGCGAACGCTGCGCTTCCACGTCGAACCGCAACTTCGAAGGACGCCAGGGCTACGGTGGCCGCACCCATCTGGTGAGCCCCGCCATGGCGGCGGCTGCCGGCATCCATGGCCATTTTGTCGACGTCCGCCGACTTCCGGCGATACCGTCTGCCCCAAGCCGACCCAAGAAAGCTGCGGCCAAGTCGGCGGCCGCAACGAAGACGAAATCCGCTGCCGCGCCGAAAAGGTCCAAACCCGCTGCTTCGACTCGAAATCAGTCTGTGCGCAAGAGGAAAACCGAGCAATGAAAGCTTTTCGCCGTCTCACCTCCAGAGTCGTACCTCTGGACCGTGCCAACGTGGATACCGATGCCATCATTCCCAAACAATTTCTGAAATCCATTCGCCGCAGCGGGTTCGGCCCCTATCTGTTCGACGAATGGCGTTACCTGGATCGGGGCGAACCGGATATGGACTGTACCCACCGGCCGCTGAACCCGGATTTCGTGCTCAACCAGCCGTGCTATTACGGAGCGCGAATCCTTTTGGCGCGCGAAAATTTCGGCTGCGGCTCGTCGCGCGAACATGCCCCCTGGGCACTGGAAGACTACGGTTTCCGCGTCATCATCGCGCCGAGCTTTGCCGACATCTTCTTCAATAATTGCTTCAAGAACGGCATTCTGCCGATCGTTCTCGATACAAAAACCGTCGCTGGCCTGTTCGATCAGGCGGGTCCCGGCTTCGATCTCACCGTGGATCTCGCGACTCAGACCATCACTACCCGCTACGGCGACAAAATCCATTTCGACATCGATCCTTCGCGAAAATACCGCTTGCTCAACGGTTTGGACGACATTGGTCTGACCTTGCAGCATGCCGACAAAATCCTGGCTTACGAAGCGAGCCGCCGCCGGAATGCGCCTTGGCTGTTCCCGGAATACGCTTAGCTCTGAAGAATGAAGAGAGAATCATCAGGTATGACCAAAAAGATTGCAGTATTGCCCGGCGACGGCATCGGCCCGGAAATCGTCGCTGAAGCTTTGAAAGTTCTCGACTGCCTCAAACAGGATTTCGGGCTCGAGATCGAAACGGAACAAGCGTTGATCGGCGGCGCCGCCTACGATGTCAAAGGTACGCCGCTGCCCGAGGAAACCCTCGCCCTGGCGAAAGCGGCCGATTCGGTGCTCCTCGGCGCCGTCGGCGGCCCCAAATGGGAACCGCTGGATTATTCGGTGCGGCCGGAACGCGGTCTTTTGGGAATACGCGCCGAACTCGAACTGTTCGCGAATCTTCGCCCGGCTATCCTCTACCCGCAACTGGTCGCGGCATCGACGCTGAAGCCGGAGGTGGTCTCGGGGCTGGACATCATGATCATCCGTGAGCTGACCGGAGGCATCTACTTCGGCAGGCCAAGAGGACGCCGCATCAACGAGAACGGCGAACGGGAAGGTTTCAACACTCTGATTTACAATGAATCGGAGATCCGCCGCATCGCCCACGTCGCGTTCCAGATCGCGCAAAAACGCAACCGAAAACTGTGCTCCGTCGACAAGGCCAACGTGCTGGAATGCACCGAGCTCTGGCGCGAGATCGTGGTCGAGGTCGGCTGCGAATATCCGGATGTCGAGCTCAGCCATATGTACGTCGACAACGCCTCGATGCAGCTGGTGCGGGCGCCCAAACAATTCGACGTGATGCTGACCGACAACATGTTCGGCGACATTCTCTCGGACTGCGCCGCCATGCTGACCGGATCCATCGGTATGCTGCCCTCGGCCTCACTTGACAAAAACGGCAAAGGGATGTACGAACCCATTCACGGTTCGGCGCCCGACATTGCCGGCAGGAGTATCGCGAATCCGATTGCAACGGTACTGTCGCTGGCCATGTTGCTGCGTTATAGTTTCGGCGATGCCGGTTCCGCGGATCGCATCGAAAAGGCGGTGATAACCGCCCTGGACGCAGGTTACCGAACAGCCGATATTTATTCGGAAGGCATGACGAAGGTCGGAACCGCGGAAATGGGCGATGCCATCGTTTCCGCTTTGCGATCATCGAACCACTTATCCTGAATGAGTATCCCCATGAGCAGAACTTTCAACGTTGCAGTCCTCGGGGCCACCGGCGCAGTGGGCGAGACCATGCTTTCCATCCTGGAGGAACGCGAGTTCCCGGTCGGCGAAGTGTACGCGCTGGCCAGCGCCCGCTCCGCCGGACAGCGAATCGAGTTCAAGGGCGGCTATCTCGCCGTGCAGGATGTAGCGGAGTTCGATTTTTCCAAGGCGCAGATCGGCCTGTTCTCCGCAGGAGCTTCGGTTTCCGCCATCTACGCTCCCAAAGCGGCGGAAGCCGGATGCATCGTGGTGGACAACACCTCCTGCTTCCGCTACGAGGACGATATCCCCTTGGTGGTGCCGGAGGTCAACCCGGAAGCCATCGCACAGTACAAGACGCGGGGCATCATCGCCAATCCGAACTGCTCCACGATCCAGATGCTGGTTGCTCTTAAACCCATCCACGACGCCGTCGGCATCGAGAGAATCAACGTCTGCACCTACCAAGCGGTATCCGGCACCGGCAAGCAGGCAATCGAGGAGCTCGGCAAGCAGACGGCCCTATTGCTGAACGGCAAGCCGATCAAGCCCGAGGTCTATCCCAAACAGATCGCGTTCAACGCCCTGCCCCAGATCGACGTCTTCATGGAAAACGGTTACACCAAGGAAGAAATGAAAATGGTTTGGGAAACCCGCAAGATCATGGGTGACGACAGCATTCAGGTGAATCCGACCACCGTTCGGGTTCCCGTGTTCTACGGCCATTCGGAGGCCGTGCATCTCGAAACTCGGGAAAAACTGTCCGCGGCACAGGCACGGGAACTGCTCCGTCGGGCGCCGGGTATCGTGGTTATCGACGAACACAAACCCGGAGGCTATCCCACCGCGGTAACCGAGGCAGCCGGGCACGATGGCGTTTTTGTGGGACGCATTCGGGAAGACATCTCCCATCCTCGCGGTTTGGATCTCTGGGTCGTAGCCGATAACGTACGGAAAGGTGCAGCGCTCAACAGCGTCCAAATTGCCGAGACGCTGGTAAAAACGTTCATCTAGGCTAAGCTTTCCTTCAGCAATCTAGGCAACTTCCGCCGCGCATTCAGCAGCGGAATCGATTGGAAAAAGGAGCGGCAATAAGTGCGTAAATTATCAAGAACCTTGGCGATGATGAGTCTACTGGCCCCAATGGGAGCAAGTGCGCTAGGTATTGGGGACATCAGGCTACGCTCCGCTCTGAACCAGTCCCTCAATGCCGAAATCCCCTTGGTCCTCTCCGGCGGGGATTCGCTGGCCGACGTCAAAATCGCACTGGCGCCTCCCGAAGCCTTTGCCAAAGCCGGCCTGGAACGGCATTATTTTCTTACGAAGCTGCGTTTCAACGCGCTGCAGAAGCCTGACGGCACTTATGCCATCGAGGTCAGCTCGAATGACGTCATGCGCGAGCCGTTCGTCAGCTTCCTGGTGGAAGTCAACTGGCCGCGGGGACGTGTAATCCGCGAATATACCGTGCTGCTGGACCCGCCGGCCACGTTTGCCGACCGGGCGCTCGTCGATGCCAGCGCTCCCGCCGTATCCCCCCATCCGAACAAAGATGTCGCGCAGACGGCAGAAACGCCGGCCGCACCCGCCCCATCCCATGAACCCGGGCCTCGGGAATTCCAGCCCAGGCCCTCGACCGTAACGGCCTCGTCCGAAGGCGCGATCAGCGGTACTGAATTCGGGCCGGTCAAGAAGGATTCCACACTTTGGGAAATCGCCAAACGCGTCAACCGGGACTCCGACGTCTCGCAGGAGCAAATGGTCATCGCCCTGTACCGCAATAACCCGCATGCGTTTTATGGAAACAGTCCGGACACGCTGAAAGCCGGTGAAACGCTGAAAATTCCCGACCGCGAATTCATCCTGAGCATATCCCGTTCGCAAGCACGAAATGAACTCTACCAGTCGACGGCTGCCCGGAGCGGAAAACTTGCAGGCCGCAGCAAACAACAAAGCTCGGATATCGCGTCCGGAGCGGACGCTGCAACGCAGGCTCAGCTCAAATTGTTGGCACCATCCGACACCAAGACCAAAGACGAGGAAGCGGTCGTAGGGACATCGGGCGGAACCGCGAAATCCAAGGGCGAAGTCGCGCTGGAAGTCGCAGAGACGCTCAAACAGGAAAACGAAGATCTCCGTTCCCGATTGTCCGACCTCGAGCAGCAGTTGTCCGAGATGCACCGCCTTCTGACGCTCAAGAACGAACAGATCGCGCTATTGCAGGAACCGCAGGCACAAACGGCCTCCGCCGAGCCCGCGAAGCAGGGAGCCATTGATCCGGAACAAGCGATCGAACAGGCCATACTGGAGCAAGAGGCGCTGGCTCCGCAGCAAGCGCCCACTCAGCTCGAAAATACGCAGCCCGAGCAAGCGGCCAGCCAGGAGGAGTCCACTCCTCCCCCGCCACCCGCAGAGGTCAAACCCGAACAGCCGAAAGCGGCCGCACCCAAGCCCGTGCCGCCGCCCCCGCCGGAAGAAAAGAGCGTCTGGGACGAGTTGTTCGAGCATCCCAGCTATCTCGGCGCCGGCGCAGGAGGTCTGATGTTGCTGGCGGTCATACCGTGGCTGTTGGCCCGCCGCCGTGCGGCCATGATCGAAGAAACCGAAAGCATCCTGATTGCGACCGAAAAGGAAAACCTGCAAAAGGCAAGAGCTGCGGATTCCAAATACGACACCACAATGTCGGAATCCGCGCCGCCGGCAAAGACATCTTTTCTGAGCGAATTCACGCCAAGCGACTTCGATGCTTTAGGAGCCGAAGCCGACGAGGTCGATCCCATTTCCGAGGCCGATGTTTATCTCGCTTACGGCCGCTACAAGCAGGCGGAGGACTTGATCCGTAATGCGATAGAGCAAAACCCTGAGCGAGACGAGTGCAAGCTCAAGCTCTTGGAAATCCACTATGCGACCGAGAACCGGAACGCTTTCGAGAGCTTTGCCCAGGAACTCAAGGACCAAGGCAAGGATAACGACCCGGATTTCTGGGAAAACGTGGTCGAGATGGGACGGGAGTTGTGTCCAACCCACCCACTCTTCAGCGCATCGCTGTCTTCCGGCCCGGGGGATCTCCTAGCCCCTATCGACCTTACCGACGAACTGATCGAAGATTTGAAACGATTCGATAACGAAGTCGCGGATACATCCGAGTCTACTGAGGAAGAACGAATTCCCCTTGACTTCGATCTCGATGCGTCGCTACCTGCAGAACTTCCGGAGATGGCCGCCGAACGCGCCGATCTTGAGTTTAAAGTCGAAGGTTTGAGCACTAAAGCGACGGCTGCCGTCGAACAACCTGCTGACGATGGATTTCCGGAACTCGATAATCTGATCGCCTTCGATACCGGCAAATCGGAATCGAAACCACGCAAAGAAGAAGATTCGGTGCAAAGCACGAAGGATGCTCTCCCGCTCGAGCCGGAAGCCGGAGCAAAGAGCGAGAAAACGCCGGAGGACAGCGACGCTGCGCAGAAATTCGACGACAAGATGTTCGACTTCGATTTCGGTTCCTTCGCACTCGAGAATCCGCAGCCGAATACCGCCGAGGCTGAAGCTCAATCGCCGGAACCTGCCGACGAAAATATGTTCGCCGCGGAAACCTTTGCTTCTCATCTTGAAAGCGCAGCTCGTGAAGATGCCCCTCATCAATCCATAGACGACCTCCTGCGCGAGCTGGATAGAAGAGAAAACGTGCTGCGAGATGATGCACCGAACTCTGCTCAGGCCACCTCGGATTCGAACTCCGAAACACCAACTTTCGACTTCGAAATCGACTTGCCCTCATCAGTCGAAGGCGACACCATAGACTTGAATGTGGAAGAGTTCGAGGGCCTTTCGGTCGAGGACCAGGGGAATGAATACGCTCCGCTGGCCGATATGGACCAGTTGGAGACCAAATTGGATTTAGCTAAGGCGTATGCCGATATGGAAGACAAGCAGTCTGCGCTGGAGATGCTCAAGGAAGTTGTTGAAATGGGCAATGAGGACCAGAAAACGGAGGCGAGATCGCTCATGGATAAACTGGAAATGCGGACGGTTCAATCGGAACCGATATCTCTCGCCAGCCGTCGCCACCGAAACTAGCATGCTATAGGAAAGCGCGCCCGAAATCGCCGATTAAGCTTGATCTGGGCGTCTTCTCTCGCGAAACGCCCATCGCGATCGTTTTTCCGCCGGTTGAGTTCGACTGTCCGGTCCGCAGCTGCCGCCTCGCTTCCAGACTCTCCCCCATCCCCCGGTCACTCGCGCAAAAGCTGCGGCAGCGGTATCTTTTGCGCAGTCGCCTAGCGGGTAAGTCTGATCGCACATCAATCGCCGAATTGTTCGCGAGCTGACGGATGTTTAGAACAAGCGCCTTATCCAAGATTCGACTCCCTCGGGCGGACTCGGCGGACGGCCGCATGGCGAAAAGTCGGTAGGTGCGGAACCCGCGATGAACGGATAACGTATGGCAGTCGGGCAAATTTCATCCGACCGCAGGCCGGTCGCGCGATCAATCCAAATAAATTCGATATTTTCGGGCGGCTCCAGTTCGAGCGGTTGCCTACTCACTTTCTGCATGGTAGACGCCCAAACCGGTAACGCTCCTTGAGCACCGGTCAGCTTGGCCGACTGATTGTCGTCACGACCGACCCAAACCACTCCTAAGTAATCCCCGGTGAATCCGGCAAACCAACTGTCCCTGAGCTCGTTGGTTGTTCCCGTTTTTCCGGCGCTGTCGAAATTGGCGGGCAGATACGCATAGGCCGACTTTCCTGTACCGTCCCGCATGACTTCCTGCAAAATCGAATCGACCAAAAACACTGCCGCCGAGTCGATTGATTGCTTGACGCTGAGCCCGTAGCGCTGCAGAGTTTTCCCGTCCTGTGACACCACGGCCTGAATCGCCCGAAGCGGAACCAAAAAACCGTCACTGGCCAAGGTCTGATACATTTGGGCAACTTCAAACGGTGTCAAGGCGGCCGTTCCCAGCAAAAGC
Source organism: Methylocaldum marinum (assembly GCF_003584645.1). Lineage (GTDB taxonomy): Bacteria > Pseudomonadota > Gammaproteobacteria > Methylococcales > Methylococcaceae > Methylocaldum > Methylocaldum marinum. Next base: position 6,021,936 of record NZ_AP017928.1, on the reverse strand, counting down.
GATGGAACCAGCTCCACCGACTTTTCCACTCCCAGCCTGCGTAGCATTTCCGCGGTGCGCGCGACGCCGACGTCCATACCCAAATTGACCGTAGCCAGGTTAAAGGAATGAGCCAAGGCCGTATGCAGAGGTATTATGCCGTGCTCCCGATTATCGTAATTTTTCGGCGCCCAGGGGCGTCCACCGGGATTCCTGATGCGAACTGCCGTGTCTTGCAGAGGCGAAGTCAGGGTGTATCGCTGCCAATTCTCCAATGCGGTCAGGTAAACAACCGGCTTGTACAGCGAGCCGACCTGGCGTTCCGCGTCCAGCGCCCGATTGAACCCCGAATTCTCCGGGTTTCTTGATCCCATCAAAGCAGCGACCTCTCCGGTAGCCCGGCGAGTAATCACAACGGCGGTTTCCAATTGGGTCGTCCGAGTCTGTTTATCAAGCTTCTTGAGCGTGGTATCGACCGCGGACTCCAGGTAATGCTGGGCGAATATGTCGAGCGTCGTGAACAGCTTGAGCCCTTCCGAGGTGAGGTCTTCGGGACGATACTCCTGCTGCAGCTGACGCTTGACTAGATCCAGGAATGCCGGATAACGGCTGATCGCCTGGTGCGGATTCTTGATGACATCCAGAGGCTTGGCCTTGGCCTGTTCGGCCAGATTCGCCGCAATCTGCCCTTGCTCGACCATTTCGGTCAACACCAGATCCCTACGCTTTCGTGCCTTGTCCGGCCATCTGAACGGGTCGTAATAGGACGGTCCTCGCACCAGCGATACCAGCAGAGCAATATGATGCAGTTCCAGCTCATCCGGTGACCGGCTGAAATAATACTGACTCGCCAAGCCAAACCCGTGTATCGCCCGGGCACCGTCCTGACCGAGATAAATTTCGTTCAGATACGCTTCGAGTATTTCATCTTTCGAATAACGGGCCTCCAGAATCAAGGCCATGACTAACTCGTTAAGCTTGCGCAGCAACGTCCGCTCGGAGCTCAGAAAAAAGTTTTTCACCAGCTGCTGCGTCAGGGTACTCCCGCCTTGCACGATTCCCCCTGCGCGAATATTGGCCCACGTCGCCCGTAGAATACCGCGCGGCGAAACCCCGAAATGCCCGTAAAAATCTCTGTCCTCTACCGAAAATAAGGCCTTTAGAAGGAGTTCGGGAGCCTGGTTAAGCTTTATGAGAATACGGTCTTCCTTTAAGGCCGGATAGAAACTTCCAATCTGAACCGGATCCAGTCGAACCAAGGCCAAGGATTTATGATTTCCGGAATCGGTGACGGCGCTTATTTGCCCGCTGTCGAATCGTACCCGTATAGTGCGGGAAGTTTCCAATTTATCCCAAAATTGGAAATCGCGCGTCTTTAAAGTATACTCGCTGCCCCTTCTGAAATAGGTCCCCTGCGACGATAGATTCGGATCGTTTCTGTATTTCAGCTGTTCCAATAACCATTGGAGCCTTTCCCCATTCAATTCGCCACCGGCAAACAGTTCCACCGGGCTGGCGTAAACCCGCGCCGGCAACGACCAGCGTTTCCCTTCGAACTGCTGGCGGACGATATGATCCACATACGCCAGGTAGCCTACGCCAGCCGCAACAACAAAGGGCGAAAGGTAAAGCACGATGCGCCGGAACGAGGCACATAGAACAGATAATGTGGACGACCGTTTTTTGCGTGGCGTCTTGCGACGTCGGGTGTTTTTCATGGGATAAGGAAATATGCGGCTGAGCGCTTAAACAATAAAACCTGAAACCAAAACGGCCGGTTCGATCAAGCCACTTGTGTCGCCTGTGATGAATTGGCGATCTCGTTGATCGGGATTGTTGTTTTGTCCAGCAAATGGGGTTCCGGCTTACCTATCAGATAACCTTGAACATAATCTACACCGAGCGTCTTCAGGAGTGAAAGAACCTTGGGATTTTCGACATATTCGGCGATCGTCTTTTTCCCCAGTTTCCGCGCAATATCGATCATCGCCTTGACGAGTACCTGATCGGTTTCGTCATGAAGGAGATTCTTTATAAATTGCCCGTCGATCTTTAGGTAATCGACCGGGAATCTTTTGATGTAATCGAAGGAACTAAAACCGGCACCGAAATCATCCAAGGCGAAATGGCATCCCAATGCTCTAATTCGCGCGATCATCTCCCGAGTTTGCTGATAATTCGCAACCGTCGCGGTTTCGGTGATTTCGAATGCCAGCCGGGACGCGGATATCCAGGTCATTTCCAGCTTCTGCTTGATCAGAGGCAACAAGGACTGATCCTGAAATGCGACGCCTGACAAATTTATTGTTAGGCTGACATGCGACTGATCTTCCGGCAGGGCTGCGAGGAAATCTATCGCTTTATCCACGACCCAGAGATCGATGTGATGAATCAAGCCCATGCGCTCGGCGACCGGGATGAACTCTCCCGGCGCGAATATATCCGAACGCTTGCCTTTCATTCGGATCAAGACTTCGTAATGGGTGATCGCACCGTCCTTGACTCTGACCACCGGCTGGAAAACCAGAAAAAACCGGTTTTCCATCAAGGCTTCCCGAATCAACGGGACCCACAAAATGTCGCTGCGCCGGGTACAAGCCTCGGTATCCTTGTCATTGTATAACTGAACCATGTTGCGCCCGTTCGCTTTCGCCACGTAGCAGGCTTGATGAGCTTCGGCAATCAAAACGCTCGGATGACTGGCCAACCTCCGCGATTCCAGTAGCGACACGCCGATGCTGGCCGAGATGTGGTAACTGTCCTGTCCGGTAACGAAGCGGAAACCATCCAGGGCTTTACGAAGACGTTCAGCGACGGACAAGGCCTCCTGCTGTTTTACGTTTTCCAAAAAGATACAAAACTCGTCCGCACCGATGCGGGCTGCGATATGATCCGAATCGAGCGTGCCATGAAGCAGGCTCACCGTCTCCACCAACAAGCGATCACCGGTCTCGTGTCCCTCGAGGTCGTTGATCATATTGAATCGATCCAGATCCAGGTAGAGCAGCGCCCCCTCCTGATCGAAGTTGCGGCATCGATGAATCGCCAGTTGAAGCCGCTTTTCCAGGCTACGGCGATTGGCAAGACCGGTCAATTCATCATGGGCCACGAGATATTTGAATCGGGCTTCCATGATCTTGCGCTCGGAGAGTTCATTCAGGAGCTGCTCCTCTTGACTACGCCTCAGGTGGCGCTCGTTTCTGAGTATCAAACTCATGTTGACCAAGGGGATAAAATCGCACTCGCGAATGGGTTTGGTCATTAGGCTGACGCCTTGTCGGCTCAAATGAGACAGACGCCGCACTTGCGTGCTGTTCAATTCGGCCGATTCGTCGGTAAAGACTATCGCCGGAATACCGATACCCTCGTCTATCGAGGAAAAGGATAGACAGAACTCATCGATCCGACATTCAGGCAGGCTGCCATTAAGAATAATAAGTCCGATATCTTCAGGGTTACGCTGGAACTTCCGCAAACTCTCGAGAAGTTCTATTCCATTTGAGACTACCAAGAAATTCACGAAACCGGCTTCAGACAGAATTGACTCGACTTGAATCCGATGATGCTCGTTATGGTCACCGATAACAATCAGCTTTGTGCCGAACTGGTTGGCTGGCGTCATGGCATTCGATAAAAGTCCGAAGCTCGATCAAAAAAGAGAAACAATTGAAACCACGTCACGTATAAAGTCTTCCCTGTACTAAGATAATATAGATGCCACTTCTCCGAGTGCCAGTCAAATCAATATGACGACCTTAGTCGTCGACAAATTCTCTTCCTTGACGAACCGCTTGATGACCATGAAAGAATTCTGGAGCATGAGCGTGCGCTGCGGCCTGACCGCCAGGCTACTCGCAAAAGACCATACCTCTCGCGAGCCTGCGCAAGTCTTGTTTCTCTAGGGACTGCTGCATGAAATCGGGCGACTGGTCATATGTCACCGCACACCGGAATTGGCCTATGCCGCGACAGTCCTCGCGTAATCCGAAAACCTAAGCTATCAGGAAGGAGAAAGACGAACTCTCGGATTCGATCATTAAATTGATGTTATCAATGAAAGGATTCCGAGAATCGATGAACAATTCGATGAGATTTTCAAGCTCATTTATACGAATTGACTCGTTTTCCACTATTGAAGATATTCCTTTATCAAACCGGCAAGTACGTCGGCATGTTCCGGACTGTCATTCAGTGAGGGAATTAACCGATACCGCTCACCACCGGCTTTTCTGAAGACGGCCTCATTGGCAATTCCGATTTCTTCCAAGGTTTCCAGGCAATCCACGGCAAAGCCCGGACAAACCACATCGACGTCTTTGACTCCCCTTTGAGGTAGGGTCCGGAGAATTTCGACGCAATAAGGCTGCAACCAGCGCCCGCGGCCGAAACGCGACTGAAAAACCAGCTGCCAATCATTCTCCGAAAGCGCCAATTCATCCGCGATCCGTTTCGCGCTTGCATGGCACTGCTGGTAATAGGGGTCGCCGAGGGACCGGCTCCGTTCAGGCAAGCCGTGAAATGAAAACAGCAGAAAACCGGCTTTACCCTTTTCTTTCCAGAAGTCGCGTATTCGTCTCGCTACGGCACGAATATACGCGGGATACACGTGATAGTCGCTGATGAATCGAATTTCGGGGATATAGCGCCAAGTTTTCAAAACCGACGCGACCTGATCGAACACGCTCCCGGTGCTCGGCGAAGAATACTGGGGATAGAGCGGCAATACCAGAAGTCCTTCGATCCCGACACTCCTCAGCTTTTCCAATGACTGAGGAATGCCGGGCTTTCCGTAGCGCATCGCGAGCTCTACGACGATCTCGCCGCCGCTTCTCGCGGATATCTCCGCTCCCACCGCTCGGCTCAAGGCCATGCTTAACGCCAGTAGCGGAGAACCCTTGTCGGTCCAGATCGAGCGATAAGCTCGAGCCGATTTGGACGGCCGCACCCACAAAATCAGTCCGTTAAGGATGATCCACCAAAGCGGCCTCGGCAGCTCGACGACCCGGGGGTCCCATAGAAACTCTCGCAGATAGCGTCTAACCGCAGCCGCGCTCGGAGCCTCGGGCGTACCCAGATTGACGAGAAGCACGCCCCAGCGTGGGGCCTTTCCTGTATCGGCCACAAACCTATTCCCTGCGCTATTTTCGGTTGATGAGATTCAGGAATTCCGAGCGCGTACTGATTTGCTTGCGGAACAGCCCCAACATGGACGAGGTGGTCATGACCGAGTTCTGCTTCTCCACACCGCGCATCATCATGCACAGATGCTTGGCTTCGATCACCACGGCAACCCCTACCGGATTGACTGCGGTCTGTATAGCGTCCGCGATCTGTTTGGTCAGACGCTCCTGAATCTGAAGCCGACGAGCGTACATTTCGACGATTCGCGCGATCTTGGAAAGCCCGATGACCTTGCCTTTCGGTAAATAGGCGACGTGGCATTTACCTATGAAGGGCAGAAGATGGTGCTCGCACAGCGAATATAATTCGATGTCCTTTACGATCACCATATCCTCGGTATCGGCCTCGAAAATTGCGTTATTCAGGACACGTTCGAGGCGTTGATTGTATCCGCTGTTGAGGAACCGGAAGGCCGCCGCCGCACGCTTCGGCGTATCGACCAGGCCTTCTCGATTGACATCCTCGCCAAGCGCTTGAATTATATTTGAAAAAAGATGCTCCAATTCGTTTTGCATGACTGAAACCACCAATGGTAATCGGTAAGTATATCGCGCGGGGCCCTACCCTGTCTTTCCGTTGAATCCTGATCTATTCCTCACAATAACGGGAGGCTTCGAATAGAACTTCCGCACCCGCCTCCGGTTTAGTCGCATGCTGGCTGAGATATCTGCGCCATACCCGCCCGCCCGGCCGAGCGTGATATAGGCCTAGGATGTGCCGAGCGACAGCCTGCAAACGTATACCCTGTTGTAATTGCTTCTCGACGTAAGGCACCAGCGCCTCGACCACCTGGCGCCGCGACCGCGCCGGACGGTCGTCACCGAAAAATCGCCGATCGGCTTCTGCAAGCAGGTACGGCTGATGGTAAGCCGCGCGCCCTATCATCACACCGTCCACCCGATCGAGATGGCGTTCCGCCTGGTCGAGATCGGCAACACCGCCGTTCAGGACAATTTCCAGTGCCGGATAATCCTGTTTGATTCGGTTGACAACATCGTATCTCAACGGCGGTACTTCGCGGTTTTCCCGGGGCGACAAGCCCTTGAGCCAAGCTTTTCTGGCGTGAATGATAAAAGTTCGGCAGCCGCCGGACGAGACGATCTCGACGAAACGCGCAAGATCTTCGTAGGCGTCCTTCTCGTCGATGCCGATCCGGGTTTTGACCGTAATCGGAAGCGATACGGCGTCGGCCATTGCCGCCACGCACTCGGAAACGAGTTCGGGCTCCGCCATCAGGCATGCACCGAACCGGCCATTCTGCACCCGATCGCTCGGGCATCCGACGTTTAGATTAATCTCATCGTATCCATAGCTTTCCGCAATCCGTGCACACTCGGCGAGATGTGAAGGGTTGCTGCCGCCCAACTGAAGTGCCAGCGGCTTTTCGGCGGGATGAAAGCCCAATAGATGATCTCGATTACCGTACAAAATTGCGCCGGTAGTAATCATCTCGGTATACAGCAACACCCGCCGGGAAATCAGCCGAGCAAAATAGCGAAAATGCCGGTCCGTCCAGTCCAGCATCGGGGCTATGCTCAAAATTCTCTGCATATGGGTAACAAGCTTTGGAGAGCGGAAATGACGCCTTATTCGATGGAGTCGATTAGCGAGCGATTTTCGTTAGATCGGATTACGGCTTTCTTGGACAAGCAAAAGGAAGGATGTGCTTAGAAGTCCCGATTCATTTTCACCCGGATACGCATCCGTCTGCCCGTTTCGGCCGGGACGAATTCAGTAATTCTCGCGCAAACGCGATGATAAAAAGCTGGGCTGAGCGGAAAAAACCGAGGTACCGAAAAGTGATTCTTCCGATAACTAATAGGCTGGAACCCCGAGCACCGTATCAATCGCCGGAGTCGCCACCGGTTTTTCTGGCCAGCATCGGCACCGCGGCCATTCGCGATTGGATGCGATGTGTACGACTACGCTGACGCAACCAATAGCCGCTGATGAGAACGGTGGTCGTGGCAAGACTGGCCGCGCAGAAGTAAAGCAGATTTTTTACCTTCACAACTTCGTCCATGAGTTCTTCATTGCGGACCAGGCCGGAACCGGGCAGCGGCCGGAAACGGGAATGTTCGATTTCGGCACTGTCGAATGCATTCGCTCCGCCCGCTTCGGCGTAACCCTCCAAAATCGCCAGGTCGCTTCTTAATCGTTCGAACGTCTCGAGATCGGCCGCACTGATCGTTCCGGCCTCGATGCTCTTCTGAAGGTCCTTGAGCCTCATTTCGACGGATTCCGCCAGGAGTACCCCGAACTTGCGCTGGAGCGTTTCCATTTGCTGGCTGATGGCATTGATCCTGGCATGCCCTGCGGCCGGACTCGCCATCTGAGTTTCCAGGCGATTCGATAGATAGAAGGAAATGGCAAGAAAACCGACAAAGCCTGCAAACAAGGCGAACAGTGATTGCACGGCCAGGTGCCGACCGCCGGAAACGGGATACCGAACCGCAGTCCCCGCACGCACCGCGGGCGCAGTCGTTGACTCGCTCTGATATCTTCTGTACACCCCATCTCCTCCGCTATGCTGCCCCAGCCATCGTCGATCATTATTATGCTGGGGGCCCCGGCACTTCTCTACCCCGTGCGACGCTGCAACTCGAAGTAACGCGAGTGTTCAGGATATCCCAGCTACAACGGCATGCGAAAAAGCCGGTCAGCCGTTCAATTCGATAGCTTTTCAACTATGGCAGATTAAACCCTATGGGTCAATTGATAAGCGCGCCGTCTCCATCGCCCGCTTCATATCACCGACCGCCCGCTCCAGACCGACGAACAGCGCCCGTGCGACGATGGCATGCCCGATGTTGAGCTCCTCCACCTGAGAAATACGGGAGATTTCCTGTACATTGTGATAATTCAATCCATGCCCGGCATTCACCCTGAGCCCCAATCCCGCTGCGTATTCCGCCGCGCGCGCAAGGCGCCGAAACTCATCCTTGCCCTCTTTGTCCGACACGGCGTCGGCATAGTGTCCGGTATGGAGTTCGATCACTGGAGCACCGGTTTTCGCAGCGGCTTCGATCTGACGAAAATCGGCGTCGATGAACAAGGAGACGACAATCCCGGCTTCCCCCAATGCTTCGCAAGCGGTCTGGATCCGCTCGAAATTCCCCGCCACATCGAGACCGCCCTCGGTGGTCAATTCTTGGCGCCGCTCAGGCACCAGGCAGCAAGCCTGCGGCTGCACCGATCTTGCGATGCCGACCATCTCATCGGTCACCGCCATTTCCAGATTCAGACGGGTTTCGATCATGTCGCGCAGTAAACGGATATCCCGGTCCTGTATATGCCGGCGATCTTCCCGAAGATGGGCGGTAATACCGTCGGCACCCGCTTGCTCGGCGAGCAGGGCCGCCTGAATCACTTCCGGGTATTTGGTGTGCCTGGCTTGCCGGATGGTTGCAATATGATCGATGTTTACTCCGAGCAGGATCGGGCGAGATGTCATCATGATGGCCTATCTTTTGTGACTTGTTTGAAGAAGTCCCGACTCTTGAGACGTTTTCCATTGAGATGATAATTGATCACCTGCCGCATGAGACGTTTCGCTTCCTGGAGTTCGTCCGGAGCGTTCAGCGTCTTTTGCTCCAATGCGAGCAAGGTGGCGCCTCCGACCGACTCTGCAATGCCTTCATCGTTCTCCACCGGACCGTGCTCAATCCTATACACGTACCGCTTTGTGGCATCGATGGGCTGCCCGGAGATCGCGTCCCGGTCCAGGGACAAGCCGTACCCCATCTCGCCTAACAGCGAGACTTCGAACAATCTCAGAATACGCTCGACGCCATCATCGGTGGCAAGCTGGTCCAACGTACTCCGATACAGATGGAATACTTCCGGATGAGGATCGCGGGAGGGGAGAAAATGAAGCAGTAACTCGTTGATGTAGAATCCGCAGAACAGCTTGGAACCGCTCAGCTCGACGCCGGTTCCCGCGGCTTCCGCATCCGTCAAAATCGGCAGATCGCCTTTTCCCGTCCAAGAAAGGCGCAATCCGACGAACGGCTGCAATAAGGCGTGCAGACCTTTCTTGCTTTTCCGAGCGCCTTTCGCCAATAGCCGAAGCCGACCGAAATTCAGAGTGAAAACGTCGAGAAGCAGACTCGACTCGCGATAAGCTCTGCTGTGAAGAACGAAACCGCTCTGCAACGAGATTCGGTCTCGAAAATCCGGGGAATCGCTCCTGCTCCCTTCATTCGACGTAGCCGAGGCTGTGCAGTGCACGCTCGTCATCCGACCAACCTTTCTTTACCTTAACCCAAAGCTCCAGGTAAACCTTGCTGTCGAGCAGATGTTCCAGTTCGTGGCGTGCCCGCTCCCCGACCTTCTTGAGCACTTCGCCGCCGTGCCCGATGATGATTGCCTTCTGGCCCTCGCGCTCGACCCAAATCACCGCATTGATACGCGTCAATCCGCCTTCGATCTTGAACTGCTCGATCTCTACCGTAAGCGCGTGAGGCACCTCCTGCGACAGCGAACGCAGCAGTTTTTCCCGAATCACTTCAGCGGCAAAAAACCGTTCCGGCTTGTCTGTGATTTGATCCTCGGGAAAAATCGGTTCGCCCTCCGGCAAGAGCGCGATGATTTTTCGCTCCAAAACGTCGAGATTAACGCCCTTTAAGGCGGAGACCGGAACCAGATCGGCGAACGAATGGCGAGCCGCCGCTTCTTCCAGAAAGGGCAATAACACAGCTTTGTCTTCGAGTCTGTCGACTTTGTTGATGACCAGGACCACGGGGACACCGGCCGATTTGATTCGTTCCAGAACCAGATCGTCCTCGCGTAGCCAGTTCGGTCTATCGATGATCCAGATGATCAGGTCCACATCGAGCAGGGCGGACACCGCAGCGCGGTTGAGGTAGCGGTTCATCGCACGCTTCTGGCTGGCATGGATGCCCGGCGTGTCGACAAAAACGATCTGCCCCTCCTCCGTGGTTTTGATACCGCAGATGCGATGCCGCGTCGTCTGCGGTCGACGCGAGGTGATACTGATCTTTTGACCGACCAGGTGATTGAGAAGGGTGGATTTACCGACGTTGGGACGCCCCACCAAGGCGACGAAGCCCGCTTTCATGGTTTGAGCCCCAATTTCTCCGCCAACAAATCCAACATCTTTTCCGCCGCCTGCTGCTCCGCCTTTTTCCGGGAAGAGCCAACACCCTCGCAGGAAACCGGAATCAGCGAAACGCGGCACTCCACGCAGAAGCTCTGGTCATGCGGCTGGCCAAACACCGTTTTGAGATTATAAATGGGCAGTTCGAGTCCTCGCGCCTGCATCAGCTCCTGCAATCGGGTCTTCGGATCTTTTTTCCAATCCCGCAATGAAAGGCCGTCTATGGGCTCGGCGAAAAGTTTCAAAATCCACTCCCGGCAGGCGTCCATTCCCTGGTCGATAAGCAAAGCACCGATAACGGCCTCCAAGGCATCGGACAAAATCGAGTCACGCCGGTACCCGCCACTTTTCAACTCGCCCGATCCCAAGACCAGGTAATCGCCCAGATTCAATTTGCGCGCCAATTCCGCCAAGGAAGTCTGATTCACGAGAGTGGCACGCAGCCGGCTGAGAACTCCTTCATCGGCTTCCGTGAACTTTTCGTAAAGCCGCTCCGCGATTACGAACCCGAGCACGGAGTCACCGAGGAATTCGAGTCGTTCATTGTTCTCGCTTTCCGCACTGCGGTGTGTCAGAGCCCTCCTGACCAAAGCGGGATTCTTGAAACTCACGCCCAGCTTTTTCGCGATCTTTTCCGGTTCCAATATCACGGACTCACCTGGATCCGAACGGCACGTAAACCAATCCGCCCGCTTGCGCACAAGGACAAATAAGCGGCGAATGGCCGGCATATGAGCCGCAAAAACCCCAAGCGATTTTCATCAATTCGATCCGACCTCGACTTGATCGTCAAAGTGCAGCAAGACATCCACGTTTCCAAAAAGATGCTCGGCCACATCATAAGCAACTTCGACTTTTAGATAAGAGCCTTCTTTCAGAATTCTCACATCTTGGGTCGATACTCGTTCGACCATGTTGATCTCCCAGCGTTTCTGCAGAAGACTCAAGATCTCTTCTCTGGATTTCGAAGCGAGTTCGCTCTCTTTTTCGAGCGATTTGAGCGATGACACAACCTTGTAATGCTCGAGATAAACGGGTCCGATCTTGAGCACGAGCAAGGAAAAAAAACCGATCAGGAATGATGTCCACAGAAATCCCACGAGGGTCAGACCTTTCTGCGTGAAAGGGAAATTGGCCATTTTTGCAAACTCCGGCGTTTCGGTACTAATTCAATATAGTACCGAGACGATCAAATGCGACTCCGCCGTTCTCCCAATCAAAGCTCATCCAAATGAAAAAGGCTTTTCCGACCAAGTGGCTTTCCGGTACGGTACCCCAGTACCGGCTGTCGTTACTGTTGTCCCGATTATCGCCCATAACAAAATAATGTCCTTCCGGTACCGCAAATTCTCCCTGCACCGAAGGCTGCCCCTCCCGAATCAGGATATCGTGCTGTATGCCGCTCAGATTTTCGCTGAGAAGGCGTGCCCCGGTCATGATATTTCCCTGGCCCACACCTTGATATTCAGCAATATCCGTTTGCTTTACGGCCTCTCCATTTACATAAAGCTGTTTATTGAAGTACGCAATACGGTCACCCGGCACGCCGATGACACGCTTGATGTAATCGATCGTCGGGTCTTTCGGAAAACGGAATACCACGATATCGCCGCGCTCCGGCTCGCCCATGTCGACAATCTTGGTGTTCAAAACCGGGAGACGGATACCGTAGGCGTATTTGTTGACGAGAATGAAATCGCCGATCAGAAGCGTCGGCATCATGGAACCCGAGGGAATTCGAAACGGCTCCACCAAAAATGAACGCAACAGAAGCACGATCAGAATGATCGGAAAAAACGAGCGGGCGTATTCCACAATAACCGGCTCTTTCGCTCCGGCCGGCTGAAAACGCCGCAGCAATGCATAACTGCCCCAGATAATCCCGGTCACGATGGTTGCCATGACCAAAAAAAACGAAAAATCGAAGTCCATAAGCTGGGTCTTTTGTTGTTTTTCAGTTCTAGGAATCTTTGCTCACGCGCAGAACCGCCAGAAATGCCTCCTGGGGAATATCGATCTTGCCAACTTGCTTCATCCTTTTTTTCCCGGCCTTCTGCTTTTCAAGCAGCTTCTTCTTGCGTGTGATATCGCCACCGTAGCATTTGGCCAGCACGTTTTTACGCATCGCTTTCACAGTGGACCGAGCGATAATCTTCGAACCGATCGCCGCCTGGATAGCCACTTCGAACATTTGTCTCGGAATCAGATCCTTCATGCGCTCCACAAGATCCCTCCCGCGGGACTGACTGATGTCCCTATGCACGATCAATGAGAGGGCATCAACACGTTCGCCGTTGATGAGGATGTCCAGCTTGACCAACGGTGACGCCTGGAAGCGCCGGAATTCATAATCGAAGGAAGCAAACCCCCGGCTGACCGATTTTAGACGGTCAAAAAAGTCCAATACGACCTCGCTCAGGGGCAGTTCGAAGTTCATGGATACCTGTCCGCCCATGTACTGCATCTTTTTTTGAACGCCGCGCTTTTCGACACAAAGCGTCATGACCGCGCCCAGGTAATCCTGCGGCACCAGAATATTGGCTTCGATGATCGGTTCGCGGACTTCCACGATTTCGTTGGGCGGCGGCAGCTTGGACGGGTTGTCGATCAGGACCGTTTCTTCATCCGTTTTGAGCACCTCGTACACCACGGTGGGCGCGGTGGTGATCAGATCGAGATCATATTCCCGCTCCAGCCGCTCCTGTATGATCTCCATGTGCAGCATACCGAGAAAACCGCACCGAAAGCCGAATCCCAAGGCCTGGGAAGTTTCCGGTTCGTACTGAAGCGCCGCGTCGTTGAGATGCAGCTTGTTGAGCGCCTCCCTAAGATTCTCGTAATCGTCGGATTCAACGGGATAAAGCCCTGCGAACACCCTCGGCTGGACTTGCTGGAAGCCCGGCAACGGCGCCTTACAAGGATTATCGGCCGCGGTAATCGTGTCGCCCACCGGCGCACCGAAGATATCCTTGATGCCGGCCACGATGAAGCCCACTTCGCCGGTCTGGAGGACCTCCTTGTCCAGCGACTTGGGGGTGAAGACGCCGAGCTTGTCCACCAAGTGGCTCTTCCCCGTGGACATGATCACGATCTTCTGTTTTCGGGAAATGGAACCGTTGACCACCCGTACCAGAGAAACCACTCCCAGATAATTGTCGAACCAGGAATCGATGATCAGCGCCTGCAAAGGCCCACCGGCATCCCCTCGGGGAGGGGGAACCTTGCTCACCAATTGTTCAAGGAGATCGTTTACGCCAAGACCGGTTTTCGCGCTGATTTTCAAGGCTTCGTCCGCCGGCAATCCGATGATCTCCTCGATTTCCTTGCAGACTCGCTCGGGTTCGGCCGATGGCAAATCGATCTTGTTCAGCACAGGAATCACTTCCAGGCCCTGCTCGATCGCGGTATAGCAGTTCGCCACGCTCTGCGCTTCCACCCCCTGTGCCGCGTCGACCACGAGTAAAGCACCTTCGCAAGCCGCCAGCGAGCGGGACACTTCGTAGGAAAAATCCACATGCCCGGGTGTATCGATCAGATTGAGCTGGTAGGTTTCTCCGGACTTGGCCTTGTAGTTGAGCGTTACGCTTTGAGCCTTGATGGTAATGCCCCGCTCCCGCTCGATATCCATCGAATCCAGTACCTGGGCGAGCATCTCGCGATCGCTCAGTCCACCGCAAACCTGGATGAAGCGGTCAGCCAAGGTCGACTTGCCATGATCGATATGAGCGATGATGGAAAAATTGCGAATGTGCTGCTGATCGGCCACGGCCTCAATCCTTGAGTTTCAAGGCCAGGAACGACGAACCGCCGCGTCTCTGCACCAGCACCGCAAGCGACTTACCTTTCGGCAAACCCTTTACGACCTCATTGAAATGGTTCACGTCCTTGATAACCTTATCCTGAATTCGGAGAATCACATCACCGCGCCGTATGCCCGCATCGTATGCCGCTCCCGGATTCACCGCCTGCACCAGCACGCCATGCTGCGGAACTTCCAATTGTTCCCGCTGTTCCGCCGTCAGATCGGATATGCGAAGCCCCAAGCGCTCGGAATTTTGCGCCCCGGGAACCTCCTCGGCACCCAAGAGAGTGCCCTCGTCTTCGGGCAATGCGCCGATTTTGAGTTTCAAATCGCGAGTCGTTCCGTGGCGGATAATTTTGAGCGATGCCGTTTCGCCCACTTTAGTCATCCCCACCATCGGCGGTAGCGACGGCGAATCGACCACAGGCTGTCCGTTGAATTCAATGATGATGTCGCCGACCTGTACCCCCCCGGCCTCCGCCGGACTCTTCGCCAGAACTCTGGAAACCAGGGCGCCCTGGGGTTTCTTCATTCCGAAGGACTCGGCGAGTTCTCGAGTGACGTCCTGCACCTGGACACCCAGCCAGCCGCGCGATACATGACCCTGGGATTTCAACTGTTCGACCACCTGCATGGCGACTTCTATGGGAATCGCGAACGACAGCCCCATAAAACCGCCGGTACGGCTGTATATCTGAGAGTTCACGCCAACCACTTCACCGTCCAGATTGAACAAGGGGCCGCCCGAATTACCCGGATTGATCGCGACGTCGGTTTGAATAAACGGTACATAGTTATCGCTGGGCAGACTGCGCCCTTTGGCACTGACGATACCGGCCGTCACCGAATGGTCGAAACCGAACGGCGAACCGATGGCCAACACCCATTCGCCGACCTTGAGCTTATCGGCCGAACCCATCCTCACGACCGGCAACCGGCTGGCCTCAATTTTCAGTAGCGCAATATCGCTGCGCTTGTCCGACCCGACCACCTTTGCCACCAACTCCCTGCGGTCCTGTAAGCGAACAACGATCTCGTCGGCATCCTTGACCACGTGATGATTGGTCAAAACATAACCGTCGTCGGAAACGATAAAGCCCGACCCCAAAGATTTCACCTCGCTCGGCTGACCGCCGCCACCTTCCCCGAAGAAGCGCCGAAAAAAGTCGTCGAATGGCGTGCCTTCCGGAATCTCCAATCCCTCCGGCAACTGCGGCTCGGTAGGCGTCACCTTTTGCGAGGTACTAATGTTTACCACAGCCGCACTGTTTTTCTCGACCAAACCGGTGAAGTCCGGAAGCTGAGCAAGGACTCCTTGCGACGAAAGCCCCATGAGAAAAAAGCTGAATACGAGGGCTATCCACCTGGTTTTAAGCATACAAAACTCCCAAGTCTTCACGGACCTAAGCATGAATTTAAACGCGGAATTGATATCAGCTAAGTTTACGAAGTATCACGGGACGCAGATGGTCGCGAGACAATACCCGTGTGAACTTCAAGAGAAAAAAGGACAATACCAGGCCGACCACGCCCCCGAATGCGCTGAGCCCATCACTAGAGAAAGGTGAATTCAACGCGGAGGCAACGACATCGCCCAATACCGCGCCCAAAAACAAACCCAACAAAGGAATCAAGTATGCCCAAAGAGAACCTTTTACGATGGCGTCCTCCTCGATCCCGAGCATCACGCGATCGCCTACCTGAACTTCGATTTGGGAAAAAACTTGTAGTCGAATGATCGGCGCTCCCAGATACTGGTCCACCGTAGCGGAGGCGCATCGCTGCATACACCCGCCACAAGCCGATTTTCGCGGCTTTTCGACCCAAATTCCCCCCTTTTCCGTACGCGCAACAACGGCCTCTTCTTCAATCATCGGCTTTGTTCACCTGAAGATGCACACCGCCCGTGATGACCTGCACAGTTCGGGCGGGTACATCGCCCATCACGGTAACCAGGTAGCGGCCGATCTTGCGGGAATGCGCATTTATAGCACCGATTTTCTTTTGGTATCCCTTGACGATATCGCCTTCAAACTCATCAACATAAATTGAAACAGAAGAAAAACCGTCACTCAACAGGATATGTTCCACCGGATGTTCCGTCGGCGTCCGAATCAGCCGTGTATACGAAATCATCTGAAAACCGTCCGGCACACTTCTTAGACCCCACTTCAAGGATTCCAGAGGCATACTCTCGCGCCGATTGACCTGCCACGTGAAGGCATCGACCTTCGTGGACGCATTCAGTTCGGACTCCGGAATCCCGTTCTCTATACTCAGCGAAGTGAAAATCATCTGTTCGACTGTTTGGTCGTTTTCACCGATCAGCTCGAATTTAAGCGGCAATTTGGACTCCAGATCGACCCAAATCCGGCGAGCGTACCGAAAGTTGTCGCGCGGCTCAATACTGATGATTTGTGACAGACGTTGCGCGACATATTCCTTCGCCTGAAGCTTGATATCGTAATGCCGCGAAAGTTGTTTCAAATCCTCCGGCAGGTCGAGCAAAACCGATCGTCGCGCCGGCTTGTTTTCAACGAAAACGGTTTTGGTGTCGGGAAAGTAGCAAGCCACTTTTTCCGAATTTCGCACGACTTCTCGCAACGGGCTGTTCATCGACACCAAACGCTCGTGCTCGACACCCTCGGTATACACATGGAATAGCTGAAAACTTTCGACATGCTTATCTTTTAGATACGCCACTATTCCCCGGTAATCCAAATGGATCACGGCCTGGCGCATATCCATTAGCCAACGGATGGCATCACCTTGGCGCAGATCGCCGGTCCCACCCAATGCTTCAGCCGCGAACATCATCAGGCAAATCTGCCATGCTAAAACGCGGCGCATGCGAACCATCCCCACGGAGATTGCAAAATGTGAAACCATCAATCCAAATTTAGCGAGAAGAATCGTAGGTCACCAGACGAGCATAAGGCAACATGCCTGGCGCACCTACCAAATATGCCGTTTCGTTGTGCGTAACGAGGTAATCCTGAATCTGCGGGTCGACCGCCGATCCGCCATAACCGGAGCCTGCCGAATCGATTTCCGCCAATACTTCGGGACCACGCACCGGGGAATATTCACTGACCGATTTCCCCACCCAAATCGCCACAGCGGCCAGCGACGCAGCCAGGGCAGCCGTTACCGCCTTCTCCCGATAGCGGTGTTTTTCCGGTCTCGGAGCAAGTATCGTCGGCTCGGCGGACACTCTCTCCCGCACCCGATCCACGAAGCGATCGTCAACCGGCAAGACCTTTCCCGAACGCATCACCTCGCTGACCAGTCGGTAACGATGCCATTGCCCACGGAGCGCCGCATCACTTTCAATGCGGGCCATCAATGCGAGAGCGTCACTCTTACCCAATTCGCCGTCTATCAACAATGACAACTTCTGTCTCAGATCATCATCCGACATGAACATGCCCCCTAACCGAGTATAACTTTCAATTTCTTATCGATGGCTTCGCGCGCACGGAAAATCCGCGAACGCACGGTCCCCACCGGACAATTCATTACCTGAGCGATTTCGTCGTAACTTAAGCCATCGAACTCTCGCAAGCTTATCGCGGTACGAAGTTCTTCGGGCAGCTCGTCTAGTGCAAATTGAATGACTTGAGCGAGTTCCTCGCTTAACACTACTCCCTCAGGGGTTTCTTGATCCTTTAGACGCACGGCCGATTCGAATTGTTCCGCCTCCTCGATTTCGATTTCGTCTTCCGAGGGGCGGCGCGCCCGCATTGCAATATGATTCTTCGCCGTATTGATTGCAATTCGATACAGCCAGGTATAGAAAGCACTCTCCCCGCGAAAGCTCGGCAAGGCTCGATACGCCTTTATGAACGACTCCTGGGCCACATCCAAAGCTTCGTGCGGATCCTTAATGTAGCGGTTTATCAGCTGCGCGATTTTGTACTGATACTTTCGAACAAGAATGTCGAACGCCGTTTTATCGCCTCGCTGCACCCTCCGGACTAATTCCTCGTCGAGTTGCTCACCCATTTCGGGAAACCCTTCCCCTATTTAACGGGGCATACACGCGACCAGAAGACCTGGGCTTTTGTTTGAATACAGTGAATGAACGAAAAACAAGGCTTGCTAGAGAGTTTCATCAAAAGAGTGAGATACGTAGACTGACGGAAAGCGCTGCCGAGGAATGCTGCGCAATTGCATTAGATTGATTCTACAGGAAGAATTATCGTAATTACACAAGAACCATTCAATGCGTATTTCGCCGTATCCGCCTCAACACCTCTCCACGAACCGGCTACCGGGACATGTCCCGTATCCCACCGTGTCCGGGACCCGACCCGCGAGAGCATCCTGCCTACCCTATCCGCGGAGCAACAAGGTTGAAATTCGACCCTTAACGGCCTCTCGCCGTCTCATTCAACAACAGCTGTTTCAGTAGGAATATTTTTACAGTACGATGGCAACGTCACTATGTTGAACCAAGTTCATGCCATCCTCCGCTCATGATGTATTGATCATCGGCAGCGGCGCAGCCGGCTTAAGCCTAGCGCTACGCATCGCTGATCGCGCACGTGTCGCCGTCTTGTCGAAGACAGCGCTGACCGAATCCAACACGCTTTACGCCCAGGGCGGCATATCCGCCGTGCTGGACGCCGGCGACTCGATCGAATCGCACATACAGGACACGCTGGATGCCGGCGCCGGCCTTTGCAATCCGGACGTCGTGCGGCTCGTCGTTTCCCAGGGCAAGGAATGTATCGATTGGCTGCTGGAACGCGGTGTTCCGTTCACCGAAGTGAGTACCGAAAACGGCATCCATAATCTTCACCTTACCCGGGAAGGGGGACACACCCATCGCCGCGTTGTCCATGCCGCCGATGCCACGGGCCGGGCCGTAGAAACCTCGCTGGTTCAACATGTCCGAGCTCACCCCAGTATCGATCTGTTCGAGTTCCACAATGCGATCGATCTGATCACCGAAAAAAAGATCGGCCGTGACGGGAGCCGCGTTCTCGGCGCCTACGTGCTCGATACCCAAGCGAATAAAGTCAGGACGTTCCGGACTAGAATCGTGGTCCTGGCAACCGGAGGCGCAAGCAAAGCGTATCTCTACACCAGCAATCCGGACATCGCCACCGGAGACGGCATTGCCATGGCCTGGCGCGCCGGGGCGTGCATCGCCAATATGGAATTCATTCAATTCCACCCGACCTGTCTCTACCACCCGCATGCCCGCTCGTTTCTGATTTCCGAAGCGGTTCGCGGTGAAGGCGGAAAGCTGCTGCTGCCGGATGGATCGCCCTTTATGCATCGATTCGATCCCAGAGCGGAACTGGCTCCGCGCGATATCGTCGCCCGCGCGATCGACCACGAAATGAAGCGCTTGGGCGTCGACTGCGTTTATCTCGACATCAGCCGCAAACCGGCCGATTTCATCAAGAGTCACTTTCCAACGATTTATGGACGTTGCCTCGAACTGAATATCGATATTACCTCGCAACCGATGCCGGTCGTCCCGGCCGCCCATTATACCTGTGGCGGCGTGCAGACGAACCGCGACGCGCGCACCGACGTGCCGGGTCTTTACGCGATAGGAGAAACAGCCTGCACCGGCCTTCACGGCGCCAATCGCATGGCCAGCAATTCCTTGCTCGAGTGCCTGGCTTTCGCCAAGCTGGCGGCCGAGGACATTATCAAGACACTGCCGGAGATTCCCTCGCCTCCGGGTTTACCGGAATGGGACGAGTCCAAGGTCACCGACTCCGACGAGGAAGTCGTGGTCGCCCACAACTGGGATGAAATACGACGGTTCATGTGGGACTATGTCGGGATCGTCAGAACCAACAAGCGCCTGCAGCGGGCCTTGCGCCGCGTCGAGCTGCTGAAGCAGGAAATAGCCGAATACTACGGCAACTTCAGAGTAACCAGCGATTTATTGGAATTGCGCAATTTGGTCATCGTGGCCGAACTGATCATCCGTTCGGCACTGTCGCGAAAGGAGAGCCGCGGACTCCATTATACCCTGGACTATCCTCGCACGAATGATGACGCCCCAGCCCGAGACACCGTCATCTGTCCGTGATCATCGGGCGATGGCGCCCCGATCAGACTCCAGGCAAGGCCTCAGTGGTGCATGACGGCCCGGCGGTACATACTGACCGGGACGCGCCGAGTACCCCAGTCGCCGGGACCTTCCTCGAATACCCCGGCGCAGCGCGTGCCGCATGCGTTGCAAGTACCTTGCGGCGTCAAATTCCATTCGGAGAGCTCGTACCAGTCGCGACCGATCAGCAGCTGGCCGCAATGCTGGCAATAGGTGCTTTCAGCCACCTTATCGTGCACGTTTCCGACATAGACATACCTGAGGCCGTTTTCCAGCGCAATCCGCCGAGCCCGGATCAAGGTATCGAGGGGAGTCGAAGGTTTGTCCATCATCTTCCACTCGGGGTGAAACGCCGAAAGGTGCAGAGGCACATCCGGCCCCAGATTATCAACCACCCATCGGCTCAATGCATCCAGCTCCTGATTCGAATCATTCTCGCCGGGAATCAGTAACGTCGTAATTTCCAGCCAAACCGGCGTTTCCTGCTTGATGTATTTGAGCGTTTCCAGCACCGGCTGCAGACGTCCACCGCAAATCCTGCGGTAGAACTCGTCGCTAAACGCCTTCAGGTCGATATTGGCCGCATCCATAACACTGTAAAATTCGGCGCGCGGTTCGTCGCACATATAACCCGCCGAGACGGCGACCGATTTGACGCCATGTCTCCGGCACTCCCTGGCGACATCCACGGCATATTCATGGAACACGACGGGATCGTTGTAGGTGTAGGCCACGCTGCGACAGCCCACTTCCTTTGCCGTCAGCGCAATGGCTTCCGGGGAAGCCTGATCCATTAAGGCGTCCATTTCCCGCGACTTGCTGATATCCCAGTTTTGACAAAACTTGCACGCCAGATTGCATCCGGCCGTGCCGAAAGAAAAGACCGGAGTACCGGGAAGAAAATGATTCAGCGGTTTTTTCTCGATGGGATCGATGCAAAATCCGCTCGACCGCCCGTAGGACAGCAGTACGATCCCGCCATCCGCGTTGCCCCGCACGAAGCAAAGCC
Organism: Methylocaldum marinum; assembly: GCF_003584645.1. Taxonomy (GTDB): domain Bacteria; phylum Pseudomonadota; class Gammaproteobacteria; order Methylococcales; family Methylococcaceae; genus Methylocaldum; species Methylocaldum marinum. Next base: position 6,000,767 of record NZ_AP017928.1, on the reverse strand, counting down.
CTCGCTGGCCTTCGTGCAACTTGCAAAACCGGGGACACATGGTGCATTCGACGCGGCCATCCTCCAGCTTACGCCAATAGCGCGTGGGAAAACCCGCTGATGTTTCGATGATCCGGTTCATGACGCCACCCCATTCTTCCAGCAAAAAGAGTACTATTAAAAACAATGATCCTTCGGTCGCCCGAGATCCCTCCCGGAGAAGACTCTGCCATGACGAACATACGCCGACCGGCTGTCGCCGGGCTGTTCTACCCGGATGACGAGCCTCGCCTCCGCAAGATGGTTCGCGAATTTCTGCAGGATGCAGACACGGCGGGACCTCTGCCTAAGGCTATAATCGCACCGCACGCCGGATATATTTATTCCGGCCCGATCGCTGCCAGCGCCTATGCGCTGTTGCGAGAAGGCCGGGACCTCATTCGCCGCGTGATCTTAGTCGGACCGTCTCATAGAATCGGGTTTCACGGCATCGCAGTCAGCCATAGCGACAGTTACGCCACTCCCCTCGGCAATATTCCTATAGACCGTACGGCAATTGAAAAGATTCTCGATTTGCCGTTCGTCAAACGGCTGGATGAGGCGCACTCGCTCGAGCACAGCCTGGAGGTTCACCTTCCATTCCTGCAGACGGTACTGGACCGCTTCGAGTTGCTCCCTCTGGTTACCGGCTTTGCCTCACCGAGCCAAGTCACCGCGGTACTCGAACGGCTCTCGGACGGCTCTGAAACCATGACCGTCATTAGTTCGGACTTGAGCCATTATCATGATTATGCAACGGCCAGGCGACTCGACCGGGCCACGTCTGCCGCCATAGAAAGGCTCCGACCCGAGAATATCGGCGATGAATCGGCTTGTGGACGGGTAGCCCTCAATGGCCTGCTTTACTACGCGCTCCGGAATGGGCTTACCGCCCGAACGCTGGACTTACGCAATTCCGGAGATACGGCCGGCGGGAAGGATCGAGTCGTCGGTTATGGCAGCTATGTCTTCGAGTAACGCTACCGTTGCCCTGAGTCCGGCGCAGCGCGGCTTTCTGCTCACACTCGCGAGACGCTCGATCGAGCACGGCTTGATTCACGGACGGGCGGTTTCTATCGAGCAAGAAACGCTCGAACCCGAACTCGCCGCCAAAACGGCCACGTTCGTTACGCTCGAAATGCTGGGCAAACTGCGCGGATGCATAGGAACACTCGAATGCGTACGCTCTTTGGCCGAAGACGTCGCGCACAATGCCCATGCTGCCGCGTTCAGGGATCCTAGGTTTCCGCCGGTCAGCCATTGCGACATTAAACGGATTACTGTCAGTGTGTCACTGCTCACTCCGGCGGAGCCGCTCTCGTTCATGTCGGAGGACGATTTGCTAGGACAGCTGATGCCGGGCAAAGACGGCTTGATCTTGGAAGAAGGGTTGAGACGCGGAACCTTTCTGCCTACGGTCTGGGAATCTCTGCCCCATCCCCGGGTCTTCCTACAGCATCTGAAACTGAAGGCCGGTCTTTCCAGGGATTACTGGTCCGACTCGATAAAGGTCTATCGGTATCGCACGCAGTCAATCGAAGCGGACTGGGCATAGGCTTCCGCTCCCTTGCACCCCAGGCGGACCGCGGCCTGCTCCGGGCTGTCCAGGCGCTCCAAATGCTTCAAACGGAGTTCGCGGCTTATGTATTTGCCCGGAGCGGAGCGGAGTGCCTTGCCTCAGACGATCAATACCCTTCCTTTTCGATGAGATATCGCTGAACCGCCGATTCGTACACGTCGGTCGAGATTTTCGGCCCGTACACCACGGTTTGGCAGTGTTCTTCGACGATGATGCTCAGCAGTCTAAACGCATTCCGCGGTGTCAGCTGACGTACGATGAATTGGGCTTTGCTCTCCCCCTCTTCCTCGAAAATGTCCGGCAGCTTGATCGGCGAACTTCCCGGCTTCCGGGAGACGTTCATGCGCTTCTCGATCAGCCGGATCATATTATCGGCCGACCAGTTGATCGACGAAATCGTCTTGATCCGATCGCTCCGATAATACTTCTTGAGATCATGCAGTTCGTAGGGCAGGAACAGAATGATGCCCAGATGATCGATCTGGAATAGCTGGTCGTCGAGAATAGGCGTCACCAGCTCGCGCATCTTTTCCGGATCGCCTTTGATGCTGGTGGGCTCGTCCACGCGGTCGACCAATAAATACACGCCGGAAAGCCCGAAATATCGGACCAGGTCCATGTAGCTCTTGAGCAAGGTGAACCGATTCTCCGTCATCCTCGGAATGCCGTGGAACTCGAACAGACCCGGACCGATTTCCTGGATGATCTTGAACATGTTCTCCACCGAAACCGGCACGCCGCGGATATTCCGATAAATCTCTCCGGCCAGAAGCTTTGCCTGTTTGTTGGAAAAAAAACTGTTTCGCTTCTTGTAACCGGCGATGCCGATCAGTTTTCGAAGCGCGGAGATCTTGTTCGACAGATCGTTGGGGGAGAAATAAAGAGCCGTGAGCAATATGAATTTTTCCGCGAACTCCCGATTGTCCTTGAGCATGTCTTCCTTTTGAGATTCGGTGATGCTGCGGTACAACTCCTCGATTCCCAGCTTGAGGAGATAATCCAGGTGATCGTCCAGCGTGATCTTGCTCTCACGAATGAGCACCTCCTCCTTTCGTCTTCGAAACACCTTCGCCAATCCCGGTTTTCTCGGCGAATATTCGGCCGGAAGCCTTCTGACCTTGGTGACCTCGCTGAGCAGCTCGTTGAATTCCACGTATCGGATCACCAGCACCTTCTCCTCATATTGCGTGAGATAGCGCTCGGTATCGATCCGCATGGAAGATTTTCCCGCTCCCCGAATCGCGAAAATAACGTACGGACTGGGCTTGTCCAGATTCAGCAACGCCGACCGCAACGACGTGTTCTCTATCATGGCCGCTTGCAGATAAGGATCGCGGTCCGCATCGAAAATTACGAAAGGATGATGTTCAAACTGCCACACGTGCAGCCATTCTTTAATTTCCATCAGGCACTCGATGAGATCTTATTCGTCGATTCTGTCGGATAGTTCGCTACCGCCCCACGGATGCAAATCCCGAAAAAGAGGAACACCGAGGTGTTCACGGGATACCGCATCCTGTAGCTGGCGAACTATAGCACAGTTCACGTCGATTCCAGGCGCCTCGCATTCTCGGACTGCGCGCTTTAGGTTGCGAGGTCGACAGAAGGGAACCCGGCCGGGTGCGGGCACGGCAACTTTCATGGCCATTCCCATGGAAAATCACGCATTTCCAGCGCTTGAACGGCACGAAAAACGACGCTACCCTTGCGGAGTTTCACTCCAGCCATCGATAAGACATGAGCGACGTAACAGACAAACCGAACGCCGGCGAAGACGTTTCCGAAGTTGATCCGGAAATCAACCCCGGCTGGAAACCCTTGCTCTGGTTCGGAATCGGGCTAATGGCCATCATTGCATCCGGGGATTTGATTTTCGATCTGATCATCAATGTTCTGGGATTCCTGGGAGACGCTATTTTCATTCTGGTGGAAGGCAGCGAAGAACTCTTCATAGAAGACAAACTGGAGGACTGGTTCGAGCTCTCGCCGCGCGAAGCCGAACTGATTACCGCCTGGACCATAACCCCGCTCAAAATTCTACTCGGCATTTTTGTTTTGAGATGGCTCTGGCGATATTGCCGAACGAAGCTTGTGCCGAGAGTAATCCACTGGATTAAGAAACAACTCAAAATTCTGAAGCTGTCGTGGTCGTTTCTTTGGTGGCCTTGGAAGGGCGTAATTCTGACCATGCTCATTGGCAGTCTATTCGTCTTTATTTAGAACGGAAGTGATATGGCGCGCCGTTCCCATCTATAACACAACGCCTCCGATTAAGGTACGATAAACCGTTGGGACCGGCATCCAAAACACACGGTACGCAGCCCCGATGGGGGATCATGTTGGAAGGTACTTTTTTGTCTAGCAACCGATTTAGAGATTTGTCATGTCCGATCAATTACAGCCGATCACAGTTCTGGCCAACCGAAGCGAACTGGGCGTACAAGAGCCCTGTGCTTTCTTTCTCGGGGACCGGCGCATTGAAGTCGTGGAAGTGATAGATCGGTGGCTCGCATCGGATTATGGCTATTTCAAGCTGCTGACCACCGACGGCATTTACATTCTCCGCCACGACAGCGATCAGGACCGCTGGGCATTGACGCTTTACAAGCAATCGGAATTCCTGCCGGTGTTGGACGTTGGCAAAAAACCGAGGATTCACTGACGATTCTCCCGGTCGATGTGTCGCTTCGCCGACGGCTTTGTCGCTCATCGAACAAGATGGGACGCTTACCTCAGCCTTCGTGAAACGGATCCTGACACGGCCATCAAAGTTGCGGCGGACGTCGGCTCCAAACCCTTGAACTTCCGGCAGTGAGAATACTGGCATGGATTTAGCTTGTCAGGAGATATCAGCCACAAAATACCCTTTTGGGCGAGACAAGCCGCACGATGAAAAATAAAGCGGAAAATCTGGCCTCACTTCCAAGCCGTGAGAACAAGAAAACAGAAACTCTGGAGGATCGATCGTACCACGACATGGTCCTGGCTCTCCAGACCACGCTGGACATCGACCAGCTTCTTAATCTGTTCAGCACGCACTTGAAGTCAGTCGTGCCCCACGCCGGATCAAGCTTTTGCAATGAAAGGCTCGGAATCGAACTCTCGCTCGGCGGGCACGGACGGCACGTCTGCGCCTACAATCTGGAACTGGAAAACGAATTCCTCGGCGAATGGCGGATGAGCCGAAACCGTCGCTTCACGGAACCCGAATTGGCCCATGTGGAAGCTTTGCTCTGCCGCCTTCTGTATCCCCTGCGGAACGGGCTCAAATATCGCGAAGCCCTGAGCTACGCACACACGGACCAGTTGACCCAAACCGGGAATCGAACCGCACTGCTCGATAGCCTGAAGCGGGAATTCGACCTGGCGCACCGTTACCAAACGCCGCTCTCCATTATTCTTCTCGATGTCGACCATTTCAAATCGATCAACGACAGTTTCGGCCATGATATCGGCGATGCCGTATTGCGCGCAGTAGCCCGAGCCATAAAAGATTCCGTGCGCAGAAGCGATATCCTGTTCCGCTATGGCGGTGAGGAGTTCGTGATCGTCCTGGCCAACACGTCCAGGGACGGTGCGGCAAACCTCGCCGAGCGCGTCCGCGTTATGGTCGAAACATCGTTCCGCGCGCTACGGGGCTCGGACCTGTGCGTGACCTTGAGCTTGGGCGTAGCCATGATGCTTCCCGGAGAAACACATTTGGATTTGCTGCGCCGCGCCGATCATGCCATGTACCAGGCCAAGCATGGCGGACGCAATCGGGTCGTAGCGGCAGCGGCAGCGGCAGCCGCAGCGGAATCCGAACTGCCCTAGCACGAGAAAACCGGGAGCTTACGAAAACTTATGTTTTCGGCTTCGCAACCGCTTGTCGCCGGCACGCCCATGCGGTGCCCGCGGGGCGGCAACGGTCTTTTCGAACTCCAAGCCCACGGAACACATCAATGCGGCGACTTCCTCAGCCGAGAGTTCGTAACAAGCTCCTCCTTTCAATCGGGGCAAAAGGGCAACCCCGGCAAACCGCGTCCGGATCAATCGACTCACCGTAATTCCCTGTGATTCCCATAGCCGTCTAACGATGCGGTTGCGTCCTTCCTTCAAGGTAACCCGGAACCATCGGTTTGCGCCTTCGCCGCCCGCGGGTTCGATGGTCTCGAATCGTGCCGGTCCGTCTTCCAAGGTGACCCCGCTGGACAGTCGTTTCAACATCTCGTCGTTCACGGGACCGAGCACCCGAACCGCGTACTCCCTCTCGATTTCCCGCGACGGGTGCATGAGGCGGTTGGCCAATTCGCCGTTGTTGGTGACCAGCAGCAGGCCTTGCGTATTGATGTCGAGACGCCCGACGGCAATCCAGCGTCCGATAGCCGGCTTGGGCAGTCGGGCAAAAATCACCGGCCGCCCCTCCGGATCGCGGCGGCTGACGACCTCCCCGATAGGTTTGTGATAGGTGAGTACCCGCGTGGGCGCCTCCGACCGCTTGGCGATATCGAGAGGTCGGCCGTTTACCGTGACGTGGTCACCCTTACGGTAACGATCCCCGAGTTCCGCCGGCTTGCCGTTTATGGCGATCCGGCCGGCTTTGATCCATTCCTCGATTTCCCGGCGCGAACCCATCCCGATCTGAGCGAGAACTTTCTGGATCCGCTCGCCGGCGTCATCCGGCAACGGGCGTAGCGCAGCGGATGGTTTGGTCTTATTCGATCGATTCGGGATTCGCATTTTCGGTTGCTACTTGATCTTGCGGCGCCGGCTGCAGCGCCAGGTCGTCAATGAATTCCTGGAGCGGCGGTAATTCCTCCAGGCTCTTAAGATTGAAATAGTCCAGGAAGTGCCTGGTCGTGGCGAGCAGGGCCGGCCGCCCCGGAACTTCCTTGTGCCCCACGACGTGTATCCACCCCCGCTCCTGCAGCGTCCGAACGATATTCGAACTGACCGCCACCCCCCGGATGTCCTCGATGTCACCGCGTGTCACCGGCTGACGGTAAGCAATGATGGCGAGGGTCTCCAAGAAAGCGCGCGAATAGCGTCCCGGCCGTTCCTCGAACAGGCGTGAGACCCACGGGGAAAACGCCTCACGAATCTGAAGCCGATATCCGCTGGCCACCTGCTTCAATTCCACCGCCCGACTGCGGCAATCTTCGGCCAGTTCCGCCAGAGCCGTCTGGATTTCCGCGGGTTCGGGCCGCTCGTCCTCGGCAAACAGATTTTCCAGTTCGGCCAAGGACAAAGGCCTACCGGCCGCCAACAGAGCCGCTTCCAGGATGGTTTTCAGTTCCACGTCAATCGGCACCGGAAGCCACCAAAGGTCTGACTTGCAAGTCGCCCATGGGTTCCTCCTGAATGATCTCGATCAAACGCTCCTTGCTGAGCTCCAGGATAGCCAGCAGCGAAACGACGGCACCGTGCCGCCCCTCCTTGCGTTCGAACAAGCTGGAAAACGGGACCGGCAAGTGGGTTTGCAGTCGAGCCAGTATGCTCGCCATGCGCTCGCGTACCGACAGAGGCTCGCGTTTGATCTGATGATGCGTCAGCCGCTCGGCGCGCCGCAATACTTCCTGGAAAGCCAGAAGTACCTCCTTCAGGTCTACTTCGGGATAAACCTTCTTGACCTTGATCGCTCCGGTATCCGCAGAGGTTTCGAACACGTCGCGCTCGCACCGCGGCAAGGCATCGAGCTCCTGGGCGGCATGCTTGTAGCGTTCGTACTCCTGAAGCCGCCGCACCAGCTCGGCACGGGGATCCTCTTCTTCCTGCTCCAGGCGTACCGGGCGGGGCAGCAACATGCGGGACTTGATCTCGGCCAGAATGGCCGCCATCAGCAGGTATTCGGCGGCCAGCTCGATTCGAAGTTCGCTCATCATTTCGATATAGGCGATGTACTGCCGCGTGATGTCGGCGATCGGAATATCCACGACCGACAGGTTTTCCCGGCGGATCAGATAAAGCAGAAGATCGAGCGGACCTTCGAAAGTCTCCAGAATGACTTCCAGCGCATCGGGCGGGATATAGAGGTCTTCCGGCAACTCCGTGAAGGGCGAGCCGTTGACCACGGCCAACGGCGCCATGGGCGCAGCCTGTTCGCTTACGGGCGGTGAACCTCCCTGCCGTGCTTCCCGCTCAGGGCTCGATACGCCGGGATTTTCACAATCCGCCGGCTCATTCATCTACAGACCGGCGAAACCGAACAGCAAGCGCTGCATGACGTGAATCGGAAAACCCAGAATCATGGACAGTCCTCCGCTGGCGATCAGAGCCAACAGAATGAAGAAACCGTAGGGTTCGATCTGGCTGAATTTTATGGCCATCCTGGTCGGCATTAAACTTGCCGCGATCCGCCCTCCGTCGAGCGGTGGAATCGGAAGAAGATTCAAGAGCATCAACACAATATTGATCACGATGCCCGCGATACCCATGAGTCCAAGCGGCACCGACACGTACTCGAAATCCACGGCACTGGCCAAACGGGCGACGAGCGCCCAGCCGATCGCCATCAGAAGATTGGCGGTGGGGCCCGCCACGGCGACCAGCGCCATGTCGCGTTTCGGGTGCCGCAGCTTGCCGAAGTCCACCGGCACGGGTCGGGCCCAGCCGAAAATAATGCCGCCCACCGCTAACAACAGTCCGGGCAGCAGCACGGTACCGATGGGGTCAATGTGATGCATCGGGTTCAAGGACAGACGCCCGAGCCGGGCTGCCGTGTTGTCGCCCAGCAGCCTGGCGACCCAGCCGTGCGCCACTTCATGCAGGGTGATGGCGAAAAGAACCGGGAGAATCCAAACGGCGACACGTTGAGCAAAGGTAAGTTCTTCCATTGGTGCAATCTTAAGAAGGAGTGGGATTACTGAAGCGAGGTGACGATGCCCGATCCTTGCCGGACGATCTCGGGCGTATCCTCCATGAAGCCGATAATAGTGGTCGGCGTATAGGGAACCACCCCGGCATCGACGATGAGATCCACCTCTTTTTCAAGGCGGTCGCGAATGTCTTCGGGATCGCTCATGGCATCATCCTCTCCGGGCAGAATCAGAGTCGAACTGAACAAGGGCTCGTTCAACTCCGCCACGAGCGCCAGCGTGATCGGGTTGTCCGGCAGGCGAATACCGATAGTTTTGCGCTTGGAATGCTGCAGACGGCGCGGCGTCTCACGGGTCGCCTTGAGGATGAAGGTAAACGGCCCCGGCGTCAGTGATTTGATCAGCCGGAAGGCTTCGTTGTTGATCTTCGCGAAAGTCGATATCTGCGAAAGATCCCTGCAGACCAGGGTAAAATTGTGATCTTCCTCCAGCTGGCGTATTCGGCGGATGCGGTCCAACCCGGTCTTGTTATCCATCCGGCAGCCGAGCGCATACGACGAATCGGTCGGAAAAACGATCACACCCTCGTCGCGAATGATCTCGACGCTGCGGCGGATCAGCCGAACCTGCGGATTATCCGGATGAATCTGAAAATACTGAGCCATCCGGATAGTTTACTATAGAGCCCCCTCCTCAGGGGCTTTTCCCTTGCCTGTTCCAGCGATGCGCGCAGCGCGACGCCGTCGGCCGGTCAGCCGAAACGGGGCCCCGGCTTTTTCGCCACGTTATCGCGCAGATAAACCGGCAACGCCTGATCCGGCTCCACGAACACACCCCGGCGAAAAGCATGGTCTCCGAGACGGGCGACCATGGCCGCGCGCGGGAAGCGGTCGGGCAGAATACTCACGAGGCCTCTGCCCAAACGCTCCCGGAGAACGGATCCGTAGGTCTTCCAGCCGCTGCCGATGCCGATGCCTTCGGCTTGATCGGGGAACCAGACCCGACCCGCGGACAGCACCGCTTCCTCGCCGAGAAGCTCAGCCATCCCGGATTCTCCCCTGCGGTAAACCGCCCAGTACACTTCTCCCATGCGCGCATCGATGCAAGGAAACGCGACAGGTTCCGGAGCCCAGGTGAAGACAGCCTGCGCCAGGGTTGCCAGCGTCGAAATCGGAACTACCGGGAGATCGGCGCCGAACGCGATGCCCTGAGTCACACCGGCCGCGATACGGACTCCGGTAAATGAACCCGGTCCTCGTCCGAAAGCGAGCGCGTCGACCTGGAAAATCGTGATCCCCGCTTCGGCCAACAAAGAATCGATCATCGGCAGAATCAGCCGATTATGCTGTCGCGGCGCCAACTCGTAACGTTCGAGCACGGTATCGTCGACCAGCAAGGCGGCCGAACACGCTTCCGTGGCAGTCTCGATGGCCAGAATCTTCATACCGCAATCTCTTCGATATCACTGGAGAAAAACCGCTGCACGTCGGCGAGCGAACGAGTCCTCGGCATATCCGGCAGGCTGTTCAGAAACACCTTCCCGTAGGATCGGGACAGGATGCGCGGATCGCACAACATTAGCACGCCGCGGTCCTCCTGGTCCCGGATCAACCGTCCCACGCCCTGCTTGAGCGCGATGGTCGCGGCCGGCAGCTGATAGGTGGCGAACGGATTCAGCCCGCTGCGGCGCAAAGTCTCGAGCCTGGCATTGAGCACCGGGTCGCTGGGCGAAGCAAACGGCAATTTGTCGATGATGACACAGGACAGCGCCGGCCCCGGAACGTCCACCCCTTCCCAAAAACTTCCGGTACCGAGCAGAATGCCGTTGCCCGCCTGCTTGAATGTTTCCAGGAGCACCGCCTTCGGCCGCTCGCCCTGAACGAACAGCGGATAGTCGAGATGCCGGGCAATCAGCGCGGCCGCTTCGGACAAGGCCTGATGCGAGGTAAACAACATGAATGCCCTGCCGCGGCTGGCTTTCAGTACCGGCAACGCAGCAGCCACCACGGCACGGGTGAAGCCGTCGGTGGCCGGGTCCGGCAGCCCCGGCGGCAAAAAGAGAAGACACCGGTTTCGGTAATCGAACGGGCTTTCCCAGGCTCGGCATTCCGCTCCGGCCAGCCCCAATTGGCCGACGAAATGATCGAATCGGCCGCTTACCGTGAGCGTTGCCGATGCGAAGATCCAGGCCGCCTGGCTGTGTTTGCGAAACCGCGCGAATTCGCCGGCTATGGCCAAGGGGGTACGGTTAAGGGAAAAACTGTGCTTGTACACTTCGAACCAGCGTACGGCCTCGGTGCCTTCGTCCTTATCGAAGGTGTCCAGGCGAGTGCCCAGCTCCGTACAACGTTTCCAGCACGATTCCAAGCCCTTGCCGCGAACCGCCGCTTCCTTCAGGACGCCCTCGAGGCCGCGCAAATGCCGGCGCAGTTCCGCCAGTTTTTCGGTCACCGCCGAATCGCTCGCCACCCGATGCCAGGCCTCGCGCCGCGACGGTTCACCCAAGGCCAGCCGCAACTCCGCTGCCGACTGCTCCAGCAATTCGGCCTGTTCGAGCAACTGCGGCATGTCTTTCGCGTTCTTGAGGCGCTCCATCAGGATGTCGTCCGCCAAGCCGTGCAGCTGACGCGAGCTGATGCTCAAGCCGAGGAACTGTGCGGCCGACTCGACGAATTGGTGGGCCTCGTCCACCACGATCGCTTCGCAGTCCGGCAAAAGCTCGCCGAAACCGTCGTTCTTCAAGGTCCAGTCGGCCCACAGGAGATGATGATTGATCACCAGAATTTCGGCATCCTGGGCGCTCCGGCGCGCTTTCACCAGAAAGCAGTCTTCATATTTTGGACATTCCTGGCCCAGGCAGTTGTCGCCGGTCGAGGTCACCGACGGCCAAAGCATCGAGGATTCCGGCACATCCGCCACTTCCGCCACGTCGCCGGTTCGGGTAATTCTGCTCCAGCGCCGTATGGCCTCCAGGGCGGAGGCCTCGCGCGCTCCGTACCCGACCTTGAATCCCAGGGTATTTTCCAGACGATAGGGGCACAGATAATTGGCCCGCCCCTTCAGGAGCACGGCCTTGAACGGCACGGCCACCGCTCGCCGCACCAGGGGCAAATCCTTGCGAAAAAGTTGATCCTGAAGCGTCTTGGTAGCGGTCGAAACGATAACCTTCTTGCCCGATAGAGCCGCCGGAGCCAGATAGGCCAAAGTCTTGCCGGTGCCGGTTCCCGCTTCCGCAACCAGACTGCATTTACTATCCATGGCCTGCTTGACCGCCTGCGCCATCTCCGCCTGCGCCTGGCGCGGACGAAACCCAGGCAAGCACTGGGCGAAAGGGCCTTCCGCCCCCAAGATCCGATAAAAATCCCGCAAGTCAGTAACCGGCCTGGAGCTCCGCTTTCGCCGCGCCGGTCATATCGCCCTTAGCCCGGCGCGCTCGAGCGATGATGGACCAATTCTTTTGGGTCAGCGGCTGGCTTCCTCTGGCGAGCTGGTTCGACTTTTTCGCCAAATCCTCGGCAAGACCGGGCTGTTGCTGTTGCAGCCGAACCTCGGCCAGTTGGTGCCAAAGCAGCGGATTGCGCGGCTGAATCCGTATACCCCTTTCCAACGCGGAGGCGGCATTGTCCAATTGCCCCGCTTTGCGGTTATTCTCGGCTTCGCTCAGCAGGGCAAGAACAGCGGGCGATGAAGCGACGGATTCGGTTCTGGCGGGCGGTCTGACTTTCGGCGCCGGCGGTACTTCTCTGGCAATGGCCGGAGGGCGCACCAACTGCCGCTCGACGGTGGATTCACCCGGTATTTGGCCGGGCTGATAAGGCCCGCTCGGCTGATTCGATACGCTGACGCAGGCGGCTTGCAAAAGCAGCCCCGCAACGAAAATGGGACGATAGGCTTTGGTCATATCGAAATACAGATCTTTAGACTAGACACTGAAACTCGGATAGCTGAATCAAGAGGCATCGAACGACGAGGGAGCATACAGGACATTGGGCTACAGTTCATCATCATTCTCTGCTCACTTGGACCTGTAACACGGCGGAATTACTGAAAGTCATACGACTCTTTATATTGAGATAGGCTTCTCGGTTCCGGTGTTAGAATTCAGCGATCACCCTTGGGAAAACGAACATGCCCCTCATCCGACCGTTCGCCGCACTTCGTCCGGCACCTGGCCGCGCAGCCGACGTCATCGCCCCGCCCTACGACGTATTGAATACCGTGGAAGCCAGAACCCTGGCGGCGGGTCGACCCTGGAGTTTCCTGCACATTTCCAAGCCGGAGATCGATTTGCCCCCGGAAACCGATCCCCATGCCGCCGCGGTTTATGCGAAAGCCGCGGAGAATCTGAAACGGATGATCGAGTCCGGCGTCCTGGCGCGCGACCAACGACCGCTCTATTACGCCTACCGCCTGGTCATGGGCGATCACGTTCAATTGGGCCTGGTGGCGACGGCCAGCGTCGCCGCGTACGATGCCAATCGTATCCGCAAACACGAGTTCACCCGTCCCGACAAGGAGGACGACCGGGTGCGCCAGATCTTGGCGCTGAACGCTCAAACCGGGCCAGTGCTATTGGCTTATCCCGACGCGCCCGAAGTCGACCGGCTGCTGGCCGAATCCGCAGAGCAGCCTCCCGAAGCCGAGGCCGCAGCGGAATCCGGAGTGCGCCATACGCTTTGGGCGATTCGCGACGAAACCGTCATCGCCCGCCTGAGCGAACTGTTCGAAGCCATGCCGGCGCTTTATATCGCCGACGGACACCACCGATCCGCGGCCGCTTCTCGAGTCGCGGCTTCACGCAGGCCATCCGGCCCCGGCCACACCGGAAACGAAAGCCATGAATACTTCCTGTCGGTGATATTTCCCCACAACCAGATGCGCATCATGGATTACAACCGGCTGGTCAAGGACTTGAATCACTTAAGCGAAGCCGGGTTTCTGAACCGGGTCTCCGAGCGGTTTGCGATAGAAAAAGCCGACAATCCGGTAAAGCCGGGAAATCCCGGCGAATTCGGTCTGTATCTCGGCGGACACTGGTACAAGCTGACCATACGATCCGATTTGATACCGGCGGATCCGGTCGCACGGCTCGACGTCAGCCTCCTGCAGGACAATCTGATTTCGCCTGTTCTCGGCATCAGCGATCCCCGCCGCGATCGGCGGATCGACTTCGTCGGGGGAGTCCGGGGCCTTCACGAACTCGAACGCCGGGTCGACTCGGGTGAAATGGCCCTGGCGTTTTCGCTGCATCCGACCCGCATGGAGGATCTGATGGCCGTGGCCGACGCGGGACAAGTCATGCCCCCGAAATCGACCTGGTTCGAACCGAAACTGGTGGACGGCCTAGCCTCTCATATCCTGGATTAGGCCGAAGCGATCAGGCCGCGACACCGGACATCGGCCGCCTCGGCCCGCTTTCGTTTCGCACCGCCGTAGCGGCCGTCCGCTCTCGATGTCAGCTTGTCTTCGACGCGGCATGGGTGTGTTCGTATCGCTCCTGGCAGTCGTGGCATCTCGCGGCGGCGGGATTGGCTTTCAGCCGCGGATAGCCGATTTCCCCGTCGCAGTCGATACAAATGCCGTACTCGTTGTTGGCAATTCTGAGCAGGGCGGCGTCTATCGCCTGCAGTTCGCGAATGTGCCGATCGATGATCGCCAGGTTGAGGTCCACCAGCAGGTCCGCGACGGATTCCTCCTCCATGTCGTGGACTTGTCCGGCGAGATCGACGTATTGCTCGTTGTCCGAGGCCAGGAGTTCCTGGCGGATTTCTTCCCTGAGCTCTCCGAAGCGGCAGTTCAAATCTTGTTTCAGTTCGTTGATCTGGGCGTCCGATAGGCATGCGTTCATTGTCGTTCTCCATCCGTATCCGTCTGGTGAATGCGCGTGACGGATTCGCGCTCCGGTTCGTTCATCGTATCCCCGATAAGGGGCACGAAGGCGACGTCCAGGATGCTCCGGGTTTCTATTTGGCCTTGCGCGTTCTTTTCCACCAGCATCAATTCCTGGTGATGATAGGGCAGCCCGATCGGGATCACCATTCTGCCTCCGGCCTTGAGTTGAGCCAGCAAGGGTTCCGGAAAATACGGAGCGGCCGCGGTGACGATAATCCCGTCATAAGGTGCATGCTCCGGCCAGCCGTAATAACCGTCGCCGACACGCACTGCGACGTTGGCATATCCGAGACGTTTCAGCCGTTCCTTGGCCTGCTCTGCGAGCTCCTCCACGATTTCCACCGAGTAAACCTGTTTCACCAACAGCGACAGCACGGCGGCCTGATAGCAGGAACCAGTCCCGATTTCGAGAACGACATCGTCCGGTTGGGGATCGAGCAGATCGGTCATCAAAGCCACCATGTACGGCTGTGAAATGGTTTGACCATAACCGATGGACAAGGGTCCATTCTCGTAAGCGTAAGCCTTGGACTCGGAAGGCACGAAACGGTCGCGGGGAATTCTTCGCATCGCATCGAGTACTCTCGCACTCAATCTGTCTATGCCGGTCAAAGTTCGAGTGAGTGCGACCTCCTCCTCGATCTCGCGCATCATTTGAGACAATTTCGTCATAGGGACCTCGCTTGGTCCGAGCGGCGGGATGGTTCTATCTTACCCGCCTTGACCCGGCTTACGAATATAGACCGGGTCAAGCAGGGGCCGGAGGGAGTACCGGCAGCGAGCGCATGGTCACCTCGGGCGGAGCAAACGCCTGCACGTGGCGACGCCTTTGACCGAGATCGCTTTGCCCTTGATCGGTCTAGCCAAACAACGGGGCGCAACCGTCTCTTGCGATCTGGATGAAGGCCCCTCTCCGGAAATGATCCCCCGGCTGGACTGGGTGTTCATGAATCACACCGAATTGCGCCGCTGGACCGGATCGAATGATCTCCGGAAAGCCCGGAAACGGCTGGCGCCCGCAACCGTTCTGATCGTTACCCTGGGCTCCCGGGGTGCTGTGGCCGTGGGGCCGGCCGGAGACTTTACCCATCCTGCGTTTCCGGCGAGCATCATCGACCGAACCGGCGGCGGCGATGCTTTCGATGCCGGGTTTCTATACGGGCTTGCCCGCGGAGCCGGACCGGAAGCCTGCTTGCGCCTGGGCTTGCTCTTGGCCTCACACGTGATTGCACGCCAGGGCAGCCGTCCCGGCGATGTCGAGCCCGCACGGCTCCTGGGTACCGACCTTCGGCATTCCTGAAATGCCTCGCACGGCCGCGCGGGTTAGTGAACGGCGCGTGACGGCTAGCTGCGTCGAAACACCGTTGTCGGACCGGTGTCGTTTCCGAAACGTCCAATTTCGGTAAAGATTTCGTCAAAATGTGAATTTGTCACAGTCTCCTCGGAGCACGTTTCCTAAGTTCATCACGATCGGAAAATCGAGTTTTCTAGCCGGCGAATTAGGGAGATTTCGATGAAGGCGATGAGAATTGTCCGGAACGCGTTCGTGACCTCGAAAAGCGTTCGACTTTTGGTATTGATCGGTTGGGGAACGATCATCCTGACAGGATGTACCGGAAAAACCGAACCGAAGGGCCGGTCGGCAACGGCGATTCAGTCCGCGGGGGACGATTTTCCTCTGCCGGAACGATTCATCCGAATTGACGACATCGCCGGCTACGAACAGGCTGCACAAACCTATCTCGAGACGCATGCCGCTTCAGACTTCGCCCCTCGCGTGGCGCTCGACCTGTTGATGATATCCCGAATCAAAAATCAGGAAGAGGTCGCCGAGGCAATGGAAGCGAAGCTGCTGCTCGACTACCCCCAAACCGTACACGGTACTTATTTCCGTACAAGCTACGCCAAAGGCGAGGATTATCGATCGCGACTTTCGACACTGCTCGAGCAGTATGTCAAGACGCCATCCGCCGATTTCCCGAAAAAATATCTCGCTGCCGTGGATTTCGGTGTCATGAAGTTTGGCAACGAGCTGTTCAACGACCATGATTTTCTGCTGAGATCTGCGTTTGTCGCGGGTGCGGCCGGCGACACCGAGCGGCAGAACATGCTGTTGACCGCTTTTAACGCAATGGCGAAAAAAGACGACGACAACAAGCTCCGGCCCATTGCCGCACTTGCCACGGACGAAATGGAACCCCTGTCCAGGCGGATTATGGGTTTGCACGAGGCATCGGAAAATCCGACGGCCGGCTTTTTGCGCGATGTGCTACTGTTACGCTTGCCCGCGGAGGAAAAGGATACTCCCGAGCTTCGTCCGGTGGTCGCCGAAGCCCTGCTGGATCGAAAGCAATTCCAGCTCGCTCTACCCATTCTCGAACGATTACCGGCCGATCAAGACGGAGACAAACGCTTGTTTCAGCGTCTGTGGAGCCATGCCATGACCGGCGACCCGAAACGCGCGGCCGAATCGCTGGCGCGGCTGGACCAAGATTTTCCGGCCAGTCCCTGGCGCGAACTCGGACATCGAGTGTTGCGGGCCGCGGAAGCCGCCGAGAAAAATCTCGACCTGTACGTCGACACATTCCGCACCATCGTTAATACCGCGAAAAAGGACTTCTCCGAGTTTGAAGCCAGGTTGTCTTTTCAGCACGAGGAATCCAGCCGGAAATTGACCGCTTACCTCGCATATTCCAACAGCTTGAAACTATTCGAGATTCAGCTTGGCAGCGGAAAGGATTTAGCGACCGCCTACAGATCCACCGCCATGGGTTCCATGCTGTACGTGAAAGGCGAACCGGCCGTGCGCCGATGCTTGCAACCCGGCTGGATCTTTTCCCCCAATATCGATGTACACCACGTACCGGGCGAAAATTTCAGCTTGCATGCCAACTTTGGCTTCACCCAGTTCGGCAAGACGTTCAGCAACGATAGCCTCGAGTCGCCCTATCTGAACGAGCCGGAAAAGATCAGGACCTTGCTGAAACGCCCGATAACACGTCTCGCGCTGCTCGGCGAAGTAAGGAAAACTGAAGATGGAAGGATTTTTAGCCTGTTCAGGCCCAAGGTGCTGAAACCGGAAACCACCGAGTACCGCATGGTCATATCGCACGTCAATCGTATCTTGAGCGTGCATGGCGGGCCGCTTGACATATACGACGTCCGCTACGGTCCGGCGAAGTCGCTGAAATTCTCCCCGCCGCCATGGCCGAAGCGACCAATGATCACCGTGGAAGAATTCGATCCTTCACTTATTTTCGAAACGATCGGCAAAATTTTGGCAGCGATTGTGGCCAAGCAAGGAACATAAGACGCGTTCCGGTGACCGAGCAAACCGGAGTTTCGCCGATCATGACCCGGTTCGTGCAGGATCTGCGCAAGACCTCACCCGCTCGTTGGATCTCATTCTCTGCCGAGACCAGGCGTTCACTTGCGTCTCGATCGCACTGCAGCGGAGATCCTGCGCCGCATCGACATCCGCCTGTCCGCAGGCGGACTATTCCTGATCGGCGCGCATGAATCGCTGCCTGAACTGCTGCCCAAATGGCGCTGCCGGCTACCGGAACAGCCCATCTACCGCAAAGTCCATAGCCCGTGTCAGGCATCCGGACTGTCGGGCCGGCGCGGTTCGGTATCCCAGCCGACTCCGAACATCCGTTGCAACTGCCGCGCCCGCCATGTCAGATAAATCCCGACCAGCACTGCCGGAATACTGAGCCATTGGCCCACGGAAATCGTCCAGCCGGTCTCGAACGCGGCTTGGCTTTCCTTGAAAAATTCAAGGACGAAGCGGGTACTGAACACCAGAATGAAAAAACGTCCGAACATATGCCCCGCCGGCACGCTATTCCCACGCTTGAGATAAAAACGGAACTGGATCAGGAAAATCAGCAGGTAACAGAAAGCCTCGTAAAGCTGTACCGGATGGCGGGGCAGCAGATCGACCCGAGCGAAGATCACCGCCCAGGGGACGTCGGCGGGCCGGCCGAGAATTTCCGAATTGAAGAAATTGCCGATGCGGATCAAGCAGCCGGACAAGGGCACGGTGACCCCGATTCGATCGCAAACCCAGAGAAAGGATTGATCGGTAGCCCGGCGGGAGTACAGCCAGACTGCGATCAAAATGCCGATTACCGCCCCGTGGCTTGCGAGCCCGCCCTCCCATACCGCGAAGATCTTCCACGGATGCGTCAGATACCGCACCGGATCGTAGAACAGCACATGGCCCAAGCGCGCGCCGATCACGGTTCCGGCGAGAACGAACAGCACCAGGTCGTAAACCTCGTCCTGCGGCCGCCCCTCTCGACGAAACAAATAGCGGAAGACGAACAGACCGTAGACAAACGTCGAAGAGAAGAAAAGTCCGTACCAGTGGACAGGAAGATGCAGAGCGCCTATGGAAATGGTGAAGGCGATCGGAGATATATCCCATAACATGGCGAATATAACCCTTCGTGAATGCGGTTTATCAAACTTTTTCGAAACGGCTTACCGTCCGGAGCCGAAAAATTTCTTCTGCTCTTCGAACTTTGTCAAACACCCCACCCTACTCCGGAAAGGCGATCCGGCGGGTTCTGCCAGATGGGCGAACGCTTGCTCCTCTTTATACATCAGGCCCGTAAATACCCTCCTGGTCTTTACGGGCCGCCGCCCGGGCCAGTACACGCCCAGCCCGGGCTCACGCGGCTTGTCGCCGCGCCGGGGCATCCCTGCCTCGGATTAACCCGACCTATGTTTACAGGCCGGGTTAATAAACTTCTCCCGGCTTTGCCGACCTAAGAGGGTGTATGGGAAACATCGCGAGAGGTCCGAGAGTGAGTACAGGGCACGAGCTGACACGGAGCGGAGCAGATGCGAAGTCATACACCTTCGCGACATCGCTATCGGACCGAGTAACGGCCCCGGCCGTCACGTGTTTCTCGAAAACCGCACGAGAGTTCGAGGTATTGAAGCGAGGGCATGACGATGAATTCTGAAGCGGACCCGATCGTTGGCAATTGGTATAGACACCTGGATAAAGGACAAACCTTTCAGGTCGTTTTCGTGGACGAAGATGCGGATTCGGTAGAGATCCAGCATTTCGACGGCGACGTCGAAGAGATGGATTTGGATAGCTGGTACCGGCTCGATATTCTGCCGATCGAAGCACCGGAAAATTGGAGCGGGCCGGTGGACGTTTCGGAGATGGACGATCTCACCGGCACCGAAGTGTCCGATACCCTCCCCGAAGATTGGGCCGAACCCCTGGAAGAAATCAAGAAGACGCCGGAGCGGCCTAACGAAGAGCGCTCGGAAGAAACGGGAGACGACTGGGGCGAAGGATTTCCGGAAGAAGAACCCTTGGAACAGGAGCCTTCGGAGCAGACGCCGGAAGAGCTCGGCGAGGAAAAGCCGCGCCAAGAAAGCACGGCCCCTTGGAAATAGGCATTTTCAGAACCCCGATCAGCGCGGCTTTCCGATCGGTACCAGATATAGGGGCTTTTCCTTCTCCGGCAGATCCAGTACGTTCGCCGACCACTCGTCATTGAACGCTCCGACCGGCGTACCGCCGAGCCCCAGGGCCACGGCCTGGAGTAAAACGTTTTGCGCCGCATGCCCGGCTTCCATGTGGACGTAATCGCGGCCACGAATGCCGTACTTTGCCGTCGGACGCTCCTCCACGCCGGCGAAAACGAGAATTGCAGCACTGTCTTTCATCCAATCCTGATGCATTGCCGCAGCGGCGAGATCAGCCCGAAAGTCGCCGCGGCGAAGCACCTTGAGCCGATGCCGGTGAGGAAGATACCGATAAACACCGCTCGGAAGACTGACGATGTCGCCGCCCACCAAGTAAAGCGCCAGGGGATAAAGTGCGCCCGCCGAAGGGGCGGTCCGCAGCCGCTCCTCGTGGGAAATCCCCTGAGCGGCCCATAACAGCTGAGACACGTCGCCCAACGAAATCGGCTTGTCGAGAAACTCCCGGACCGAATGGCGCCGGTTCAGCGTTTCTTCCAGCGACATCGGACCCGCGATTCGTGGCGGGGGCAGCACGATAATCTCGGCGGCAATCACGCGATGTCTTCCGGTATCGACCGATCTTGCGGCCGGTGAAGTCGCATGAGCCGCAAGTACGGCCGCCAGGGCGAACCGCAGCATGAAAAACGATGGCGTGTCTCGTCCGCAGAGAGCCTTCCGCATCGCCTACCTCCATAATCAGTACAACAATCGGATTTGTGGCTAAACCCAAAGCGTTCGGCCGGATTCGAGCAATGGCCGAACACCGGCACGATGGCACTCCGGTCGTGCATTACCGCCCCCTACAGAATACGCCTTAATATTCGATAGACCAAAATCCCCGGCCGGCGTTTACCGAAGAATCCTTCGCCCGGCGAATCGTTGACTGAAGCCGCCGAGCCGTGACGTCCGGTCTAAACCAGTTCCGAAAGCGGCGGCACCGCCTGATACCGGAGGAACTTGCCCGGATTCGGTTCGATCGAATGTTGCAAAGGCGGAAAACTGGCTGGAGCCGACTTGTACACGCACTCGATACAATTACCGATACTTTTTTCTATCGCTGTGTGGTCAAGCTCTCTTGACGCGGCCTTTTCCGCCATCTGTCCGAGCATCGCCCCCCGAGGCCATTCGGCCGCATCCGGAAACTCGCAGCGCAAGGCATGGAATCGGCCGGGATAACGAGGACATCCATGAAAAAGCTCTTTGCTTCGCTGGCGGCATCGGTTCTGGTCATTGCCACGAGCGCGTTGCCCGCAGCGGCGCAAACGCCCACTTCCGAAAGCCTGCCGCAAGCCCCGTTCGGCGCGCAAGGCACCAAGTTGCGGAAACATCTGGAAAGTTTGCAAGAAGGCGCCACGCGTGCGTACGAAAGCTATGGAGACGCGATGCTCAGCCATATCGATGAACTTTCGCTCTCCAACGAACAGATCGGTCAAATAAAGCGAATTCATCAAGGCAATCAGCAAGAAATCAAAGAACTCGGCAAGAGACTTCGTGAATCCCAACGATCGCTGTATAAGCTTTACCTGAACCCGGCGAACGATGAGGACGCCATTCGCGCTGCGGCAAGCGATCACGTGGCAACATTCGACACCCTGGTCGACACGGCTTTGAGAGCCCGTGCGGAGATCAATGCCGTATTGACCCCGGAGCAGTTCAAGCGGCTGCAAGCGCTGATGGACGAGCGGTAATTCGGATAGGGACGCTCGAGAGTCCAGGCGTCCGCTCATGCTCTCGATCACCGGGCGTTGCCCGCAGAACAAGAGAAACAGACCCGAGAGGGAACCTCCGGAACGCCTTATCTGGACAGGCTCCGGCAGGTGACTCCGAAGACCGAAGCCCATTGATTGAGGTAGACCGTCCCTGGTCCGGTTTGGCGCGATACGGTATGCACCGAGATCCTGTTTAGTATTCTCCGAGCCGATTATTTCGAACTGATGACAAGCCGCCAAGCTTCCTGTCATCCTGGATCAACCAAAGCGGGCTTACGGGGACGGGGAACCCTGCCGCGCGCCGCCGCTGTCGGCATGCTCGGTACCGAGTCCAGCCCCGAGTCACCAACCCACGCTGTTAGGAACTTCGACTAAATCATGTGCCTGGCCCCAAAATCAAGGAAACCGGAACGGCTTTAAAGGGGTCAAACGGCGATGGATACTATGACCTATGACAGTACAATCCTCTTCCGAAAGCGCGCCGATGAGACGTTTTCGGCGGTTTTCCCTGCCCGAATTTCGCCATAATGAGGGCTAAAACAAGACGAACATCACCCCCGGGGGGACGAAACAGGTAAACTCTTTGAACCGGCTGTTCCAATGCAGCTTGCGGCACATTATGAAACAGACACAGTCCTGCTCTTTTGAAACTCTGTGGGCCGGCGTCACGCCGATTTCGGCCAAATTGACGCTGCCCGAAGAACAAACGCTGTGCCAGGCCTTATTCGAGGCCTTACCCGATGCGATCGCGGTCGTCGACTCTCGGGGCTGCATCCGGGAAATAAATGCGGAGCTGGAACGACTGTTCGGATACGAACGTGAAGAATTGCAGGGACAACTCGTCGAGATATTGCTGCCGGAGCGCTTTCGGGCGATCCATAGCGAGCACCGCCGGCGCTATCACGCAGCGCCCTACCGGCTCAAGATGAGCCGGCGCCCGGACCTCTACGGACAGCGCCGGGATGGCACCGAGTTTCCCGTGGACGTCCATTTGGCACCGATCAAGACAGCGGAAGGCATCCTCATCATAAGCGTCATACGTGATATCACCACGCACAAGACGGCCGAAGCGGAAATCAAGGAGCATGCGCACCGCAAAGCCGTCATCGCCGATCTGAGCCAATCGGCCTTGGCGAGCACCAGCCTCGATGGGCTAATGCAAAACGCCGTGGAACAGATCGCCCAGAGCCTCGATATCGAGTACGCCAAAATCCTGGAGCTTCTTCCCGACGGTCAGGCCTTGCAATTGAAGGCCGGCGTGGGCTGGAAAGACGGATTGGTGGGAAACGCCACGGTCAGCGCCGGCCTGGAATCGCAAGCGGGTTACACGCTGCTGATCTCCAAACCGTCCGACGAGAGTACGCTGATTGCCGGCGAGCCGGTTATCGTCGAAGACCTCCGAAGCGAAACCCGCTTCAGCGGACCGCCCCTGCTCTTTGAACACGGCGTCGTGAGCGGCATGAGCATTACCATTCCCGGCTACGCCCGCCCGTATGGCGTATTGGGCGTACATACCAGAAAGCACAGGGTTTTTACCGAGGATGACGCTCAGTTTCTGAGAGCCGTAGCCCACACGCTGGCTCTGGCCATCGAGCGCTGGCAAACCGAACAAGCCTTGCGTGAAAGCGAAATGCGCGCCCGGCGTTTGGTGGAGGCCAATATCATCGGGGTAATGGAAGGCATCGACGACAGGATCTGCAATGCCAACCAAATCTTCCTGGATATGCTGGGGTACAGCCGTGAAGACCTGCTGGCCGGCAAATTGCGCTGGCCGGAGATTACGCCGCCCGATTACCACGCCCTGGATGAAGCCGCCCGGAGCCAGTTGCTGGATCACGGCGCCATCGCCCCCTTCGAGAAAGAATTCTTCCGCAAGAACGGCTCTCGGGTGCCGATCCTGCTCTGCGCCACGGTGCTGGAACGCTCACCCTTTACCTGGATTGCGTTCGTCGTCGATTTGAGCGACTACAAGCGGATGGAAGACTCGCTGCGCCGCCGCGCGGCCGAACTCGCGGAGGCCGACCGCCGCAAGGACGAATTCCTGGCGATGCTGGCTCACGAACTCCGAAATCCGCTGGCGCCGATCCGCAACGCGGTCCACATTCTGCATCGCCTGGTACCGCTGCTCCCCGAGAGTCAACGCCCGCTCGAGATGATCGAGCGGCAGACCCAGCATTTGGCTCGCCTGGTGGACGACCTTCTCGATGTCTCGCGGGTTACCCGCGGCAAGATCAACCTGCACAAACTGCCGGTCGATGTCGTGGCCCTGGCCGCTCGCGTTGTCGAGAACCACCGGCCCAGCGCATCGGCGCATCAGCATACCGTCACCTCGACCTTGCCGCCGCGCCCTCTCTACGTGGAGGGCGATGAAGTGCGGTTAACCCAGGTCCTCGACAATCTTCTCAATAATGCCAACAAATACACTCCCGAAGGCGGACACATCTGGCTCACGGTCGAGAACGGCAAACATGAGGCGCTGGTCTCGGTCCGCGACAGCGGCATCGGAATTGCCGAAGAGGATCTCCCCGGCGTCTTCGACTTGTTCTCTCAAGTCGATCCGGGCATCGATCGAGCCCGAGGAGGCTTGGGCATAGGACTCTCGCTGGTCAAACGACTGGTGGAGATGCACGGGGGCTATGTCGAAGCGCGCAGCGAGGGCCACGGGAAAGGCAGCGAATTCATCGTTCACCTCCCCCTCTTATGCGCAACAACCGGACCGGGCTCCGTTCCCGAGGGCACCCAGCCGGCTTCCGAGGCGCCGGCTCCGTTACGGGTTCTGGTGGTGGATGACAACTATGACGCCGCGGACTCGATGGCCTTGCTGGTCAATCTATGGGGACATGAAACACGTGTCGTCCATGACGGCCGCTGCGCCGTGGAAATGTGCCTTAGCTACCGGCCGGACATCGTTCTGCTCGATCTCGGCCTGCCCGGAATGAGCGGCTATGAGGTGGCTCGACACTTACGAAATGAATACGGAGACACTATGGGACTTTTCGCCTTGACCGGATATGGACAAGCCGAAGACCGGGAGCGAAGCGCAGCGGCAGGTTTCGATCACCATCTGGTCAAACCGATTGATCCCGACACCCTCAAAACGCTGCTCGCATCACGCAACCCGCCGACAACCTGAATCCCCGCCTTGCCCCGGAATGCCATTCGACTCCCCCGAGCGCACTCGGCCGCTTCCCGTTACCGGGATCAAACGCGCGCCGGGGTCAGCGCCAGCTGAGGCCCGTGAGAAAAAGAATCCACGGACGGACATGGCTCCCGATGAGGCATACCTAAGGACGGCGATTCCTTCGTGGACAGTCCGCCGGAAAAACCCTTCAACAGAAGGGAGTTTAGCCCCTCGCCCTCCGGGAGAAGGGTTGGGGCGACGGAATGCGTCGGCTGATGGGGCATTGCGGTTATTTCGGTAGTCAACTGCGGTTTTTAGGTTCAATGACGCAGCTGTTTCTCCCATTTCGACAGAACGGTGGCAGCCACCGCATTGCCGAGGACATTGGTGGCGGACCGGCCCATGTCCAGGAAGTGATCGATAGGCAAGAGCAATAACAGACCCGCTTCCGGGATATCGAACATCGATAGTGCGCCGGTAATGACGACCAGAGACGCCCGCGGAACCGCCGCGATACCTTTGCTGGTCAGCATCAGCGTCAGCAACATGATGATTTGCTGGTGGAGCGATAAATCGATGCCGTAGGCTTGGGCGATGAACAGCGTCGCGAAGGTCATGTACATCATCGACCCGTCCAGATTGAACGAATACCCCAAGGGGAGCACAAAACTGGCAATGCGGTTGGGACAGCCGAACCGCTCCAGTTCCTGCAGCGTCTTGGGAAATGCCGCTTCGCTGCTGGCCGTACTGAAGGCCAGCAGGAACGGACCGCCCAACCGCCCGAGCAAGCTTTTGATCCGTGTACCCACCACCAGAAAGCCGAACAGAATCAACACGCCCCAGAGCAGCATCAGCGCCAGATAAAATTCGACCATCAGGGTGCCGTACATTGAAATGACTCCCAACCCTTTCTGCGCAATCACCCCTGCCGCCGCTCCGAACACCGCCAGCGGCGCCAGGAGCATCACGTATCCGGTCACCCGCAGCATGACGTGCCCCAGGGCATCCAGCGCGGCAATGATGGGTTCGCCGCGGTCGCCGGTGGTAGCCGCCGCCACCCCGAAAAACGATGCAAACACGACGATTTGCAGAATCTGATTCTGTCCCATGGCTTCCACCACATTCTGCGGAATGAGGTGATGGAGAAGCGCCTTCAGATCGAATTGACCGGAAGGGAGGCCGGCATTGGCGACGGCGTCCGAAGCCAGGGGAAGATGCAACTGACTACCAGGCTGCGCCAGATTGACCAGGATCATGCCCAGCGAAAGCGAAACCAGGCTCGCGATGAAGAAATAGAACAGGGCTTTTCCGCCCAGTCGACCGATTGCCTTGACATCCCCCAGCTTGGCAATCCCGACGACCAGAGTCGAAAACACCAGTGGCGCGATGATCGCCTTGATGAGGCGCATGAATACGTCGGTCAACAGTGAGACGTTATTGACGAAGGTTTCAATTGCAGCCGGGTCGGGGACGAAGCGCCGCACCGTTTCACCGCAGATGACGCCCAATACGAGGGCGGCCAAAATCGAAGTTGTAAGAACATTTTTCGGCATTTTGCTGAATCGTGGTTTCGTGCCGGCGAAGCGCGACGGCAGAGCCATCGGATGGAAAGCGCGTCGGCCGGAGTTGATAATCGGGCGGAGGGCGACTTTCAATGTCGGAAGCGATCAGCCCGCCCGATCCCACGGCGTTGGCTGATCGCAAGAACGCCAAGGCTCGGGGAGCCATCCAATTCAACTTGTCCGATCGATGATATCGCGTTGGAGCGGCGATCCTGTTTTTGGCCTAGTATAGCCGTCAGACAAGTTCTGCCGCTAGGTTCGATTCGGAAACGGTAGCGGGGATATAGGGAGGAACTGCCGCACTTTGATCCGAGGCCGGCGGAATGAAGAGCGTTGAGCCGCAACCGGCATTTCCCATTTCTCCGTCGGCGAAATGCCGGTCGGATTTATCGAATCAGAGCTTCCCGAGTTGTGTGGCACGCGAGTACAACGCGTCGATCGGCAATCCCTTGCCGACGGTGCACCCGGACCAGCGGGTTCGTCGGCAAGGGATTGCCGACGCCGACGGTTGGTCAACCCATTTCTTCCGGAAAGGATTCCCGACGGTGCAATTGCGCCAACGGGTTCCGTAGGGCGCGAACCCCGTTCCGGCCCGTGGGTTGCATCTTATTTTCCAGGCCGGTATCTACGCAGGCTTGGGAGGAGAAATGCCCCTGGGTCGCCGGCCCGCCTGCAATTCGGCCTCGCACGCTACGCTGCCCCGCTTCGCTCGCGAGCCCGGGGCAGCCCATCCCCGGCCTGCCCGCTCGTCGCGTTGCGCCTCGCCCTGCCGATTTGTCCCAGAGGGAGCGGGCTTATTCAGAGTTTCCTTAAGGCTTACCAGGGAAACAGCGGTCCGTTCAGTGTAGCGCTTCGAACCTCCTCGGGCACCAGAATGAATACTACGAAAGTGACGGTCGCCAGCAGCGACGTGGCGGAAACCGCGAGCCCCAAAAAGAAAAACCTGGCAAAGCTACCGATCATCGGTTTGGATTCTGCGACTAACATGCACTTGACTCTTCTGTCTGTTACCCAAAGCGTGATGATAGGACCGGGAGGGCGCAAGAGTCGTCAGGAAATGGTCAATTCTTGGTTACGATTTTACTCTGATCGTATCGGTCCAATGCACCGTTTTAAAAGCGGCGGTTCGGGTCAATGACGAAAAATCACTTCGGCCGGAAGTTCTCGAAGTACGAATCGGCCATCAGTCTCCGACTGCGCCACGCCGTTGAGCTCGACTCGGCAGGGACACTGCGGCAGGGGGAGATCGACCACGAGTTTTCCCGGCGGAATCGTCAATCCTGCGTCGATTCGGATCCGGGTTTCGCCCGGAGCGGGCGCATCGACGTGATAGTTCAGAGTTCCATGGGAGGTTTTCAGCCCCGTGATGCCGACACCTCCCGCCGCTTCCAGCCAACGTCGAGGCAGCCCTGCTCCGAGCACCAAACGCTGACCGGACTCTTCGTAAGCGAACAGGCTCAGGAACGCCTGGATGAATTCCGCGCCTATCCACGAATGGGGCATATCGCCGATGAACCGGGGCGCAAGCGCGTCGCGCCAGACGATTTCGGGCCATTGATTCCACGCAGCCGGGCGTCTCCCCTGAAAAAGAAACTGAAGCGTCCGGAATGCCGCATCCCGTTTGCCGAGCCGGACCAGGGCGCCGACGTTGCGGAATTCGTAGGGCGCATACGCCGGCTGATCGAGTTCCCGCTTGATCCTGGCCTCGACGTCGCGCGCGTAACGGCTGAAGGTCTGTTGTAAAGCCGGTTCCAAATCCCCCAGCGCCTCGCCCCCGATCGATAGAGCGATCGCCGTGGAGGTCGGGTCATAATCGGCCAGCTCCGCGGAAGCCGGAACGAAGTCTATGCCGGATTCGCGTCGGGTCAGCTCGATAGACCGATGGACATCTGCACGCAGTTCGTCCCCCAGCCCGGCATAGCGGACCGCTTTTTCGCGATCGCCGACGGCTGCCGCCAGCTCGCCAGCGTCGGCCATGCCCCGGATCGCCCAGAAGTCATCCCAATAGGAATGGACCGGGCGGGCCACGTAGCCTTCGTGGCTGGCCGATTCAGGCAGGAGTCCGAAGAAGCGCCGGGTCTCGGCTCGCGTGTAAGCCTCGGTCAAGCGCTGCCGCCGCAAATCGGCCAGATAATCGACGGCCCGCACCACTCGGGGCCACAAGTCCTTCAAGAACCCGTGATCGCCCGTGAAGCGGTAATAATTGGCGACCGTAAAAATGAATTGCCCGGCACTGTCATGCTCGATCATAAAGTCCGGACCCCACGGGTCCAGGCAACAGGGTACCGCGCCATCCGCCGTCTGATAGTCCGCATACCAGTGCAAAAACTCGCGTACCGGCTGCGCATGCCCGAAAGCCAGGAGCGTGGCGGAAGTTATCGCCCCATCGCGAATCCAGGTGCGGCCATAGCGCCGAGAACCGGGGCGCAAGGCACGGCCGTCGCGATGGATGAGGATATAGGCGAGGTTGCTCTTCACGGCCCGGACCAAATCCTCGTCGCCCGGCGGCACCTGAAACGCGACCTGTCCCAGTTCGGACTCCCACTTTCGAACGGCCTCGGCGTACCGTTTCGCCCAAAAACGGCCGGCAGCGGCGCCGTCCAAAAATCGATCCCGGCCGGCATGATCGGCTTTCGCGGGAAGCGCGAGATAAACATCACGCGTTTCGCCCGGCGCGAGAACAAGCGGATAGCGGAGTGCGCCGCTCGCGAACCCGTTCGGATCGATCACGGATTTCCCGGAGGGAACGGCGTCCCGCGCAAGATCCGAGGTAATCGGATAAGCGTCGAAATTCGCGACCCCGGCCTCGGCGGGTCGAGTCAGCGGCACGACCAAGCGCTCGTCGGCACGGAGAAGGGCATTTTCATAACCGAGCCTGTGGATTCCGGCAACGCCCCCCATGGTGTGCAAGGACTGCCAGGGCGGATTGACCAGGAACGGACGTACCGTTAGAAACAGACTCGCTTTCGCGGTTTCGGCGCCGCGGTTCGTGACCCGATAGCGGGCAAGGACCAAGCCCTCGGGATCATCGCTTGCCAACGCAGTAACGGTAAGAGAAAGGGGTCCCCGTTCCCGGCTTACCGACGGAATCGGCAGAAAACCCCGTTCGAGCGACGGCGTCGCCATTCCGTCAGCCCAGCTATGGAGCCGTCCGCCGGAATAAAGAAACGGCTCGATGGAGAAAGCACCCTCGTCGACCTCCAGCATGCCGTCTTCGTTCAGAAGGGCTTCGCGATCCGCTCCTCTCCGTCCGGTCCCGGAACTGCCAACCACCGTCCAGTAAGTTTGCTCGCCCAAAAAATAGCGGGGGTAGGCCCCCCGCTCCGAATCCCGGGCAATGCGTTCGAACATTCGATTGGACGAAGAGCTGAACTCAATCGGCGCGACTTCGAGGCGGCGGATGCCGAACCCCTTTCCCTGCCGGCTGCGTTCCAGCGAAAACCGCACGAAACGGGATTCCGACTCGGGCAGTGGAATGTAGTCGCGCCGGCCGTTGCCTCGGATCACCGAATACGCCTTGTGCCAGGTTCGGCTGTCGTCGGAACGTTCGATCGTGTAAGCCGTGGCATAGTCATCCGGATCCCAATCGATGACCAGCCCGCCGTATTCCCGAAGTTCCCCGAAATCAACAAGCAACCACTGGGGTTCACCCTTGTCCGCGCTATGCCAAGCCGATCCCGGAGGCGACTCCAGTAGCCGCTGCGGCCCCTGCCCCGGCCTCGAACTCGAGGCGGTCAAGACCGGCGTCCCGGCGTAAGCCCCTTGCGGTGGAAGCGGTTCGAGCCGCAGATCGTCGATCCAGACAGAGCCGTGGCCGCCGGAACCGCGCGCGATGACGAACTCGATGAGGCCCAATTCCGTCAACGGTTTCTCGCCCGACGGCCCCCAGGCAAACTCGAACCGGCGTTGTTTAAGGCGCAGTGTCTGCCAGGTCTTGGCGAAACGAAAATCGGGATTGCGAAAGCGCCGGACATTCTTGCCCGACCGGTCGACCAGCCGGACCTCGAGCACATTCGGCGGCGCACTGCCGCGAAGGGCGAAAGACAAGGCGTAATTTTCCGGCAGGGCGATCGGGAAATGCTTGTGGACCAGGACCTCGCCGCCACCCTTGCGGAAGTCGAAGTCGATACGCAAGGCCGGTCCCGTGCGGCCCCGGTCGCGTGCCAGCGAAACGTGAGCTCCCCGGGCGGCAACGGTGCTCCAATCCTCGATCCGTTCGAAATCGTCCAGATCCTGTACCGGAACGGCGGATGTCCCGGCTGCCGTATTCAGCGTCAAAAGTACAACGAAGGACAACCCGAATCGGATCATAACCGGAAACAAATGAATGCTTGCATGTCACACTTAATCCTGAATCAATCGCCATTTCCATCCGCCATCGCCGGTGAGTTCGAGAACGGCATCGTAGTTGTCCAGCTTCTCGTCCGTACCTCTTCGCCCGGTCGTCCAGCGGCTGAAGGTAACATAGGTGATCGTGCTGTTGGAAAGCATCTTCAGCAACTGCCCTGCTTCGTCTGCCCTGAGCGAGGTACTCATGCGGTCCAGGAAGGCGAACCGCGGAGCGGCCAGTAACAAGCGGGCGAATGCCAATCGTTGCTGCTCGCGCAGCGAAAGCACATGATCCCAATCCCGCTCGACATCCAGCCCTCCGCTCCGCGCCGGTATCGAGTCCAGAGCCAGATCGCGCAGCACGGCGAGTATGCGACTTTCCGGAATAGATTCCTCCGTGCCGCCGCGCACGAGCAGTTCCCGCAGCGTGCCCGGAGGGAGGTAAGGCCGTTCGGGAAGAAAATAAATCTGATCGGACTCGGGTCGGACGATTCGCCCCGTTCCGCTATCCCAGATTCCCGCCGTGGCTCGGAACAGGGCGACCTTTGCTTCCTCGCTCTGCCCTGTGACCAAAACCCGGGTGCCGGGCGAAATCGAGACCGTCAAATCTTTGATCAACGGGCGGCCATCACGGGGCAACAGCAAGCTCAGCCCAACGTAAGCCACGTGCTCGCCCTCGCCAATCTCTATCACCGATCGTTCGGGAGCCTGCGCGTCCCGGAGCGCCTCCGCCAACGAGCCGAGCCGCGCTATGACTGCCGCGAAAGACGAAATGGACTGGAACTGCGTGACGATAAGCGAGAAGGCGCCCACCAAATGGGCAAAAGCCATCGCCGACTGCGTAATTACGCCGAACTCGACCCGCCCCTGGATGAAGAACGGCGCCACTACCAGCGCAGGGATGATTTGGATCAGATAGTTATAACCCGAGGTGAAAAAATTCAGGTTTCGGTTCACCACGATAATTCGCCGAAAATTTCTCGTCAGATCATCGAGATGGCGCAAAAGACGGACGCCCAATTGCCTTTCGCGATGAAGCAGCGCTACCGATGCGGCATTTTCCCGCACATGAATGAGATCGGACCTGAAATTGGCCTCCTTATCGAGCTGGGTATAGTTCAATTCGACCAGGGTGCGTCCCAAAAGGACAGTCAGATAGGAGCCCCCCGCCGCATAGGCGATGGTAACGGCGAACAGGATCGGGCTGATCGACAACATGACGCCGGAAAACGCCAGCACGGTAAACGTGGCATTGAGAACCATGAGCACGAACGACAAGGTCGTGGCGGTAAAGGCGCGTATATCCTCGGCGATACGCTGATCCGGGTTGGTAATTCTGCCGGTTTCGTCCAGCCGAAAATAGGTTCTTCGCTCGAGATAGCGAATTACGGCCACTCGCGTGAGCCACTCCCGCCACAGCAGTCCGAGCTTTTCCTCGGTAAACCGGAAGATGGCCGCCACTGCCGAGGCGGCGACGAACACGCCGATCCAAAGGAGACCCAGCCCGAGGAAACCGGACACGTTTCGGTGTTCGATCGAGGTCATGAAATCCCGTCCGACGTAGCTGCTGAACACGTTCAGGGCGTTAATCATGATCAATAGGAGCATGAGCCCGGCGAACAGCTGCTTGGCCTGCCCGCCGACATCGGAACCGGCGAAGCTCTTGACCGAGCGGAGAAACTGGTCCCAAGTCTTCCGGTTGATCAGAACTTGTCGTCCATTCATCCGTACGTCACCCGCTAGAGTTGGCCGCTACCCCGGCGGCTCGGGTTTAGGATGTCTCGCGGTTAGCGGTACGCCGCTCCGCGGTCTCGCGATCGTTGCAAGCGTTCGGTCCGAATCCCTCCTTGGGATCGAGATCGCGGCAGGGTTATCGAATCCCAGTGTGGCGCAAGGTTTCCGCCGTGACAAGTAGGGGTCAATGCATCCCCTACCCGGATGCCGGCGGGAATTCGAACGCAGGCGCAAAGTTCAACGATGCAGACGGACTTTAGGAAGCACTGAACAAGCCCTCTCCCTCCGGAACAGGCTTGGGTAAGGGCGTGCTAGATCAATCGGTTGCACAGGTCGCTTCTCCGCATTGGAGACTTAATCAGAGCTTCCTTTAGTAACCCCAAGCTTCGATCTTCCCGTTTTTCGTGTAGACCGAGCCGGGCGACATCATCCAGCCCGCCTGGTAGACGTGCCGGACCTCTTCCTCGTCCGCCGATACGATATCTTCTCTCATGGGAACGCCCCACGACGCGTAAAGAGCGCACCGGCTCATGCCCTTTCGAATCCGCTTCTGCCCCACGAGTTCCCATTCGGCCGGTGTCAGCAAGTTGCGCCGCTGGATTTCGCGCTTATACTGGTCCGCCCGGGCGTCGGACATGATCCAGGTCGCGTAAACAGCGTAGCCGCGACAAAGCTCCAGATCGCCGAGGCCGTTCAGACGTGCCGGATCGGTCGTGCAGCCGGCGGACACGCTCACGACCAGCACCGACAGAAACCGGACAAAGCCGGCACGATCGGTCGGCCGTTCGGCCACGCCTGCGGACACCGGCAAGGAGAAGAAAGCCAGTGATCGGCGGCATATAGCCCTCCAGGGCATCCTCTTCCATGGTCCTGGAAACGGCAGCTGGGCGCGGCCGACCATGCGGCGGCCGGATCGGACGGCTAGTCTGTCCCGCGCGTGTCGAAGGGCCGGTCCCGGCCTCGTCGAAGGCGAGCGACGACGCCGTGCCGCCCACGAGAAGACCAACGCCGTTAGGCGTCCCGCCCGCCGTATAACCTGGCATGCAGCGGCTGTACCTAATCCGTGGAATCGGGAGAAAAGAAGACGGTTGGAATTCATGGGCTTTTCCGCTCGTATTCATCGTTCGACTGCCGTTTTTAGGACGGTCAGCCCAGCCGGCGAAAACTCAGCCGTGCGATTTGGCGAGAGACCCAAAATTAGACCTCGTCCGGAATTCTCCGTTGCCGCGCCGCACCGGAATCAACGCTTCGAACGCGCCGGCCGGATACGGAACTTCAAGCCCACGGGGCAGTCTACTGCATTGAAAAACCGATAGAACTTCTAAAAAGCGATCCTCTCTAACATCTTGTTACGCCGGTCGTGTAAAGACCTCCCGATCTCTTCGAGAAAGCAAAAATACGGCGATTATTCTCGTCTTAATTACCAGCTAACCGAGTCAAGCCGAAACGCTCACCCGTCGAGATATTCCGAAAAGGTCTTCAGACGCGGAACCCGAATCCAGCATAGCGACACCGGATTTACAGACAGCGATCGATGTTCACCGGTTTTCTCGATGATTTCCATAAAAAAACCAAAACCAACGTTAACCAAATGCCTATTACGACAAACCAGTTGATGAATCACGAACACCAGCAACTTCAGCTCGAAGAGCTCATTGCCAAGGGGAAAATCCAAGGCTACCTGACCTATTCGGATATCAGCGACCATATGCCCGATGAGATGCTCGAACCGGAGCAGTTCGAAGATATCATCGGCATGATCGAGGATATCGGAATCGACGTGTACGAAGAAGCACCCGACGCCGAACTGATTTCCGCGCCGGCCGCCATTACCGAGGAAGACGAAGAAGAAACGGCCGCCGTCGCGGCGGTATTGGCTTCGCCCATCGATCTCGAACAAAAGCGGACGTCCGATCCGGTGCGCATCTACATGCGCGAGATGGGCGCCGTGGACCTGCTCACGCGAGAACAGGAATTGAGCATCGCCAGACGGATCGAAGAAGGCCTTGATCAGGCGGCACACGAATTGGTGCGCTGCCTGCCCGCAATGGAACGCTTTTTCAAGGCCTTCGAGTCCATTGAGCGGGGCGGCGTACGCCTGTCCGATCTGATCTCGGGTTTTGTCAGCCCGATGCCGCAGCCCGAAACGGTTGAGCTCGAGGAGGATTCCGAAGCCGAATTGGCCGAGGAAACCGAAAGCGGTCCGGATACCGGGCAACTAGAGGAAAAATTGGCGGAATTCGCCAAGCGCCACGAGACCGTGCTCAGTACCCTGCGAGAATACGGCCCGAAGCACGAATTCACTCGAGAGGCTTTCGACGCCCTGGCCGAGAGTTTCCTGGAATTCAAAAAGACGCCTCAGTTTTTCAAAGAACTGACCGGCGTATTACATGCCGCTGCCGCCGAAATTCGCGAGCAGGAAAGGCTGATCCAGAACCTCTGCGTGCAACAAAGCAAAATGCCGCGTGCGGAGTTCATCGCTTCTTTCGTCGGACACGAAACTTCTCCGCTCTGGCTGCAGCAACAGTTGGAAAAGCAAGCACCCTTCGCGGAAACCCTGGCGGCACACGCCGGAAGAATCGAACAGGCTCAAAACAAATTGGCTCGAATCGAGCAGGTCCATGGCCTATCGATCGGCGAAATCAAGGAAATGAACAGACGCGTCTCTATTGCCGAAAATCACGCGCAGCAGGCGAAAAAGGAAATGGTCGAAGCGAATCTGCGGCTGGTGATCTCCATTGCCAGAAAGTACACCAATCGGGGACTTCAATTTCCCGATCTGATCCAGGAAGGCAATATCGGCCTGATGAGGGCTGTGGACAAGTTCGAATACCACCGTGGATATAAGTTTTCCACCTACGCCACGTGGTGGATTCGCCAGGCGATCACCCGAGCCATCGCCGACCAGGCGCGGACCATTCGCATCCCGGTACACATGATAGAAACGATCAATAAGCTGAACCGGATTTCGCGTCAGCTGACCCAAGAGTTGGGACGCGACCCCACGGCGGAAGAGCTGGGAGAGCGTATGGGACTGCCCGAGGACAAGGTGCGCGCGATACTCAAAGTCACCCGGGAACCCGTTTCGATGGCAACCCCCGTCGGGGACGAAGGGGACACCCATCTCGGCGATCTCATCGAAGATCCGTATGCCGCCTCGCCTGTCGAGTCAGCGACGACTTCGGGTCTGCGCGAAACCACCCGGAAAGCCCTGGCCGGTCTGCCCGAACGGGAAGCGGCTGTCCTGCGCATGCGTTTCGGCATCGACATGAGCACCGACCATACCCTGGAGGAAGTCGGCAGACAGTTCGACATCACCCGCGAGCGCATCCGGCAGATCGAGGTAAAAGCGCTGCGCAAGCTTCGCCAATCCTCGGGATCGGAACCGCTGCGGAGTTTCCTCGATCTGGGCTGAGCAGCCGTTCAAGGAATCTTTCAAAAAGCCCTCTCCCTCTGGGAAAGGCTTGGGTGAGGGTCTTTTGGATCAATCAGTTGTCCTGATCGCTTCTCCGAATGGGCGACTTACTGTGCGTAAAGAAAGTAAAGCCCTGTTCGAATCGCCCTCACCCTAGCCCAATCACTCCGCACCTCCCCTGTGCGGAGCCGCAAGCGGCGCTCACGCGTGCACCCGTTCGCCGGGAGCGAACGGGAGCGTGCGAAGCACCGAATGGAATATGAAGGACATAGGCTGGAATCTAGGCACGGCAAAAACGATCAAACCGGATGAGCCCCGGAGCGAAATGCTCCGGATTTTCCAATCTCCGGAAAAGGAGGTATACGATGGCCACTTATGTGTTGTTGACAACCCTAACCTCGGAAGGCCGCCAAACCCTGCACAAGAATCCCGACCGCATCGTGGAAGTGAACAAGGAGATCGAGCAGTTCGGTTGCAAAGTCCTGACCCAATACGCCCTCCTGGGCGCACACGATTTCCTGACCATCATAGAAGCACCCGACAATGAAACCGCCGCCCACCTGGCGGTCGATTTGGGATCGCGGGGCTCGGTCATTCCCATAACCCTGCCGGCCATGCACATCGATGACTTCATCAAGAAGCTCAAGGGGCCGAAACAGATGGGACACGGCTGACCGACAACCCGTGCACGCGGTCCTCCGAACGGCGAAGGAGCGCTCTCGTGATCGGAGCCGCAACGCCGTCGGTGCGCGCGCTAGCGAAGCGTTTCCGAGTTGTCGTGGCGCAGGGGATCTCCCGGCTTTTAGGCGCCACGCACAACCGGAAACTCCCGGATAATTCCGCCTCACCCGCTGGTCCGAGTATAGGTGGGGCACCGTCCAAGCCGATCCCGGGATAAACAGACCCCGCGTTTCCATGGCTGACGAACACCTTGGAACGTCCATCCCTACGCCGCTTTATGAAATACGATCACCGAGCCCGAATCCCGACAAAGAGGCCGTCATGAGCAGCGAACCCGGCCACCCGATACCCGATACGCATACGCCTCGCTGGGAACATTTTCCCCATATGGCCGACATGGGTGTGCGCGGCTACGGGACGACCCTCGAAGAAGCCTTTGCCCACGCCGCCCAGGCGCTGAATGCCGTGATCTGCGATCCCGCGCAAATCGACACGGCAACGCCGGTCGAAATCCGTTGTGAGGCGCCCGACATCGAATCCTTATTGGTCGACTGGCTGAATGCGCTCGTTTACGAAATGGCTGTCAGGCAGATGGTGTTCGGCCGGTTCGACGTGCGCATCGACGGTACCGCCCTGCACGCCACCGCCTGGGGCGACCCCGTCCAACGGGAACGCCACCGCCCGGCGGTGGAAGTCAAAGGCGCAACCTATACCGAACTGAAGGTCCATCGGAATGAAAACGGCCTTTGGATAGCGCAATGTATCGTGGATGTTTGAATCGAAGAGAGGATCGACGATGGATATCAATCGCCTGACGCGGCTATCCGAATTTGCCTGGCGCATCGAACCGGTGGACGGCATGCGGGTACCGGTCATCATCTATGCCGACGAAATTCTGCTCGGCGAGATGGATGAAAAAGTCAGAGAGCAGGCGGTTAACGTCACCATGCTCCCGGGCATCGTCGGCGCATGCTACGCCATGCCCGACGCGCACTGGGGCTACGGCTTCCCGATCGGCGGCGTGGCCGCGTTCGCCCCCGAACAGGGCGGGGTCGTTTCGGCCGGCGGCGTCGGCTTCGACATCTCTTGCGGGGTGAGAACCCTGCACACCGGACTCAAACGGGAACAGATCGACCCGCTCAAGAAAACCCTCGCCGATGCGCTGTACGCCACCGTACCGGTCGGCGTCGGCAGCCGCGGCCATATCCGGCTAGACCACGCGCAAATGGAAGAGATGCTGCGCGGCGGCGCCGAGTGGGCGGTTCGCCAAGGTTACGGGCGTTCCGAAGATCTCGAGCGAATCGAAGAGCGCGGCCGGATGGCGGGCGCTGAACCGGAAGCGGTATCGGTACACGCCAAGGAACGACAGCGGCCGGAAATGGGAACCCTGGGCTCCGGCAACCATTACCTCGAAATCCAGGAAGTCGGCGAAATCTACGATGCGGCCATCGCCGCGTCGTTCGGCCTGGCGAGCGGAGACGTGATGGTCACCATCCATTGCGGCTCGCGGGGCCTGGGCCATCAGATCGGAACCGATTATCTCAAGCGCATGCAGGCAGCCGCGGTGCAACACGGCATCGTCCTGCCCGACCGGGAACTGGCTTGCGCCCCGATCGACTCGCCGGTAGGCCGGGACTACCTCGGCGCGATGTGCGCCGCGATCAACTGCGCGCTGGCGAACCGGCAGATCATCACCCACCTGACCCGCAGGGTGTTCGCGGAAATCCTGCCGGATGCCCGGCTCGATCTGCTTTACGATGTTTCGCACAACACCTGTAAAGTGGAAGAACATCTGGTACACGGCCGAAAAAGGCAGGTCTACGTGCATCGCAAGGGCGCAACGCGCGCTTTCGGGCCGGGCCATCCCGATCTGCCGAAAGCATTTCGCGAGAGCGGACAGCCGGTCCTGATCGGCGGTTCCATGGGAACGGCGTCCTACATCCTGGCCGGCACCGCGAGCGGCGAAACCCTATCCTTCGCCTCCGCCTGCCACGGGGCCGGGCGCGCCATGAGCCGCCACCAGGCCGTGCGGACCTGGGGCGGACGGGAAGTGGTCGACGAACTCGCCGCACGCGGCATCATCGTACGCAGCCCGTCCTGGCGCGGAGTCGCCGAAGAAGCGCCGGGCGCCTACAAAGACGTCCACGACGTCGTGATAGCCGCCGATCGAGCCGGCCTCGCGCGCCTGGTCGCCCAGGTCACGCCCATGGCCTGCATCAAGGGATGAGCCGCAGTCCGCTTCGCTCACCGCATCCTACGCTTGTAGGGTGCGGTGAGGAACGAACCGCACCGATCGGCCGCGCCTGATGCGGTTCGCTTCGCTCACCACAGCCTACGCTTGTAGGGTGCGGTGAGGGACGAACCGCACCGATCGGCCGCGCCTGATGCGGTTCGCTTCGCTCACCACAGCCTACGCTTGTAGGGTGCGGTGAGGGACGAACCGCACCGATCGGCTGCGTCTGATGCGGTCCCCTTCGTTCACCGCATCCTACGCTTGTAGCACTTGTAGGTCGGCAATCCTTTGCCGACGCCGCCGCCGAGCCAACGGCTTCGTCGGCAAAGTATCCCCGACCTACTCGCGAGCACTCGTACCGTAGGTACGAAAATGCTCCAAGACGACTTGAAAAACGGGAGACTCGAATGAAAAACAGCTTCAACGCCCGCTCGACGCTCCGCGTCGGCGACCGCGAGTATACGATCTACCGGCTGGACGCCGTCGGCGACGTCGGCCGCCTGCCCTACAGCCTGCGCGTTCTGCTGGAAAATCTGCTGCGCAACGAGGACGGCGTCACCGTCACCCGCGAGGACGTCGAAGCCCTCGCCGGCTGGGATCCGAAAAATCCGCCCAATCGCGAAATCGCCTTCTCGCCCGCGCGCGCCCTGCTCCAGGATTTCACCGGCGTGCCGGCCCTCGTCGACCTGGCCGCCATGCGCGACGCCATGGCCGAGCTCGGCGGCGACCCGGCCATGATCAACCCCCTCATCCCGGTCGAACTGGTCATCGACCACTCGGTCCAGGTCGACGCCTTCGGCACATCCGAGGCGTTCGAAAACAACGTGGAGCACGATTACCACCGCAATGCCGAGCGCTACGCCTTCCTGCGCTGGGGCCAGCAGGCCTTCGACAATTTCAAGGTGGTGCCGCCCAACACCGGCATCTGCCACCAAGTGAATCTGGAATATCTGGCGCGCGTCGTCTTCTCCACCGACGAGAACCCCAACCTACCGCGCGATGCCGGACTTCCGATCGCCTATCCCGACACCTGCGTCGGCACCGACTCTCACACCCCCATGGTCAACGGCCTCGGCGTGCTCGCCTGGGGCGTGGGCGGCATCGAAGCCGAAGCGGTCATGCTGGGGCAGCCGGTTTCCATGCTCGTTCCGGAGGTCATCGGCTTTCGCCTCGAAGGCACCCTGGCGCCGGGCGTGACCGCCACCGACCTGGTGCTGACCATCGCCGAAATGCTCCGCAAGAAAGGCGTGGTCGGCAAATTCGTCGAATTCTACGGTCCCGGCGTCGCCTCCTTGAAACTGGAAGACCGCGCCACCATCGGCAACATGTCACCGGAATACGGCGCGACCTGCGCCATTTTCCCGCCCGACGACCAAACCCTTCGCTATCTCCGCTTCACCGGCCGCTCCGAGGAGCGGATCGCGCGGGTCGAGGCTTACCTGAAAGAACAGGGGCTCTTCCACGACCCGAACGCACCCGAGCCGGTCTTCACCGACACCCTGTCGCTGGATCTCGGCGCGGTGCGGCCCAGCGTCGCGGGCCCCAAGCGTCCGCAGGACCGCATCGGCCTCTCCGACCTGAAGCGGGCCTTCCGCGAAACCCTCCCGTCCCTGCTTCCGGCCGGAGCCCAATCCGCGGCGTCGCAACCGACGAAGCATGAGCCCCGCATCGATCACGGCTCGGTGGTCATCGCCGCCATCACCAGTTGCACCAACACGTCCAATCCTTCGGTCATGATCGCGGCGGGCCTTCTTGCCAAGAAGGCCTGCGACTACGGACTCGCCCGGAAACCCTGGGTGAAAACCTCGCTGGCGCCGGGCTCCAAAGTGGTGACGGACTACTTCCGCCGGGCCGGGCTGACGCCGTACCTGGACCGGCTGGGCTTTCAAACCGTCGCCTACGGCTGCACCACCTGCATCGGCAACTCCGGGCCGCTGCCGCCCGAGATTTCCGCACAGATCCGCGAGCGCGGACTGGTGGCTTGCTCGGTGCTTTCCGGAAACCGCAACTTCGAGGGACGGATCAACCCCGAAGTGCGCGCCAATTTCCTGATGTCGCCCCCTCTGGTCGTGGCCTTCGCCATCGCCGGCCGGATCGACTGGAACCCGGACCAGGAGCCCATCGGCACGGGCAAGGACGGCAATCCCGTGTTTCTCAAGGACATCTGGCCCACCGAGGAAGAGATCGAAAGCACCATCCGCACGGCCATCCGGTCCGACATGTACCGCGCGAGCTACGGGCAAGTTTATGATGGCGACCGGCGCTGGAAAGCCATGCCCATTCCTTCGGCGGACCGCTTCGCCTGGGATGAGGATTCCACCTACGTCCGCCGGCCGCCCTATTTCCCGGGAATGCGGGAGGAAGCGCCGAAAGACGTGGAAGACATCCGCGGCGCGAGGGCGATAGCCTTGCTCGGCGACTCGATCACGACCGATCATATCTCGCCGGCCGGGAGCATCCAGAAGGACTCGCCGGCCGGAAAATACCTGATCGGGCACGGCGTCGAACCGCAAGACTTCAACTCCTACGGCTCGCGGCGCGGCAATCACGAAGTCATGGTGCGCGGCACCTTCGCCAACGTGCGCATCAAGAACCGTCTCGCGCCCGGAACCGAAGGCGGCTACGCCACCTATTTCCCGGAAAACACCGCCATGACCATCTACGACGCGGCGGTGCGCTACCAGCAGGACGGCACGCCGCTCTGCGTCCTGGCCGGAAAGGAATACGGCTCGGGCTCCTCCCGCGACTGGGCGGCCAAGGGCCCCCATCTACAGGGGATTCGGTTCGTCCTTGCCGAGAGCTACGAGCGCAT
Source organism: Methylocaldum marinum (assembly GCF_003584645.1). Classification (GTDB taxonomy): domain Bacteria; phylum Pseudomonadota; class Gammaproteobacteria; order Methylococcales; family Methylococcaceae; genus Methylocaldum; species Methylocaldum marinum. Next base: position 5,959,392 of record NZ_AP017928.1, on the reverse strand, counting down.
CCACCGATCCAACCTGGTCGGCATGGGCATCCTTCCGCTCCAGTTCCGGGACGGCGAGAACGTCGAATCGCTAGGCCTGAGCGGCCGCGAGACCTTCGCCGTGCTCGGACTCGGAGAGGCCATAGCCACCCGCTTCGCCAACGGCCGCGACGTGACCGTAGAGGCCACGGACGAAAACGGACGAACCAAAGCGTTCGGCGCGACGATCCGCATCGACACGCCGCAGGAGGTGCTGTATTACCTGCACGGCGGCATCCTCCAGTACGTCCTTCGCCAACTCCTGGCCGGCAAGAACGCCGGGTCCGTCTTCGACGCGACGCCCACCGCATCCCGGCCGGCACCGCAAACGCCGCCGTGCGAAGGCATGGTGGACGAAGGCTCCAAGGACTCCTTCCCGGCCAGCGACCCGCCGGCGTATTGAGCAGAGCCCGCTGGATGTGGTGAGCGAAGCGAACCGCCCTTCGACCGAGTTCAGGACAGGCATCGTTCGAGAACGCGACCGGTGCGGCTCATGCCGGACCATCCTGGTCCGGCACCCTACGGGCGCCGTGCAAACCGGCTATCCTGCCGGTTTGTCGTGCCTCGCCGCACCCTACGGCGTAGGATGTGGTGAGCGAAGCGAACCGCATCAGGCGCGGCCGATCGGTGCGGTTCGTCCCTCACCGCACCCTACAAGCGTAGGATGTGGTGACCGGAGGGAACCGCATCGTTCGAGGATGCGATCGGTGCGGTTCGTCCCTCACCGCACCCTACAAGCATAGGATACGGTGAGCGAAGCGAACCGCCCTTCGACCCGGCTCGGGACGGGCATCGTTCAAGCTCCGCACAAGAACTTGCGAATGATCGGAATTTTTTTCGATATCTTTAAGTGCCAACTGCCCGGTATTGCCGGAATGGAGTTCCAGATTATCAACCCGGGCGATTATTGCTCCGAGCTACGGCAGTGACTCCTTGTTCTCCGCCGGCTCTGCGGTCCTCGAGAACTCATCTTGAAGATCGTTCACCGGCAAGTTTTCCCTCTGCACCGGCTCATCCGGCAAACCCGGGTTCCCCAAGACGGAAAAGGACGAATGGCGCCCCTTGAATCCCGCAAGCTTGCCAAGCCTCTCTAAACTCGGCGTTCGAGATTTACTGAACGCCCCACAACAAGAACAAGAAAGCCCATGACACCGGCCTCCCGCTTACCAACACGGCCAACGGCGGTATCCCGATACCGTTTCAAAGATGAACAGGGAAAGAACACATGAGACGGCTCGATACGCAAGTCGCCGAGTACCGGGTAGCCGGCTCCCGGGTCGAAGACGGAGGAACGGATGGCGGCGGAGGCCCGGCATGACCCCCAATCTCTTCGGCTGGAGCGAATCCGTCTGGCGCATCATCGACCAGATCGGCATTCTTTTCGGGGTCGCCATGGGCGTGACCTGGTTCGGCGGACTCCTCTTCGCAATGCTCAAGCCCGACATCCTCAGGCGCTGGTTCTTACGCAACCGTTTTCCCAATGTCGGCGACGATCTCGCGGCGGACGAACGCTGGGACGGGCTGATCTTCACCGTCAGCAAGGCCGAACTACCGATCCTCGTCCTGCGGCGGCTCAGGCCGGAACACATTGGACTGATCGCCAGCGGACAGTCGCAAAACCATGCCGAGACCATCCTGCGAGAGGCCGAGGCGATGGGTATCAGGAGCCACGGCATCGTCCGGGTGGACAACCCCGACGACCCGGCGGAAACCCGCGAATGCACCCGAGCGCTGCTCAACCGGATACGGGCGGCAGGGAGCTTTCATTGCGCCATCGACATCACCGGCGGCAAGACGCCCATGAGCCTGGGCGCGTTCATGGCCGCCGAGGAAGCGGGAGTCAGCACGCTCTACCTGGCCTCCCGCTACGACGACAAGCTACAAAAGCCCCATCCCCTCAGCGCCCGCATCCACTGCATTTCCAGGCCGGAGTGACGGATGCAAGTCTGCGTCCCGGCGAATTTCACTTTAGGCCGGGCGACACCGACCCCGCGACGGCGGGAAGCGCTGAATAAACCCTCTCCCTCTGGGACAAATCGGCACGACTGCCGATTGACTCGCTTCATCCCTGAGGCTCGCCCTTCGGGCCGTGCTTCGCACGTTCCCGTTCGCTCCCGGCGAACGGGTGCACGCGTGAGCGCCGCTTGCGGCTCCGCAAAGGGAATGTGCGGAGTGATCGGCTTGGGTGAGGGCCTGCTGGATCAAGCGGTTGCACAGGTCGCTTCTCCCAATTGGACACTTAGTCAGAGCTTCCTTAACGGTGGCAGCATGGCAAAAGCCGTGTACACTTAGAATGCGGCGGCCCGTTTTTTTGAACGCGCCGTAAACCCGGATCGCAACGCTAACTTTTCGGTGAACGGATTTTTCTACAACCCCCTTTGTAAGCCATTGAATATGGAGGTGTTTTAGACACGAACCGTTTGAATCGAGACCTGATAAAGAAGGGATTAAGACAACAGAGCCAGGCCGCAGTACCACTTCACGCGCCAGTTTGAATCGAGACCTGATAAAGAAGGGATTAAGACCTGCCGGGGTGAGACCTTGGTTCCCTCGGTCGGCTCGGTTTGAATCGAGACCTGATAAAGAAGGGATTAAGACGCACTTGAACGAACGTAACCGGGAAAGATTTGAAGGTTTGAATCGAGACCTGATAAAGAAGGGATTAAGACGAGACCTCGTCGGGGATATAGAAACTTTCATACCCGTTTGAATCGAGACCTGATAAAGAAGGGATTAAGACACAAGAACCAGCAGTAACATTTTCCTGATTAGCGAGAAAGTTCAGCACAGGCTCACGTGGTGAGCGAGTATAGGCTTTAGACTATGGACATCGATCACAAGAGAGGTGTCCCATGTCAATGAACCAAGTGCAATTTCAAAAGGGATTGTCGTTGGCCGAGTTTCTGACCCAATACGGCACCGAAGCACAGTGCGAAGCGGCCTTACAAGCTCTGCGGTGGCCGGACGGTTTCCGTTGCCCAGCCTGTGGCGAGGCACGGCATACGGTATTCAAACGAAATGAGCGAACCTACTGGCAATGCGGACACTGCCGAAAGCAAACGACGTTAACCGCCGGGACGCTCTTCGAAGCGACCAAGCTGCCGCTCACCACCTGGTTTCTGGCGATGTATCTCCTAACCCAGGCCAAGAACAATGTCTCAGCCTTGGAGTTGATGCGTCATCTCGGAGTGTGTTATCGCACCGCCTGGCTGATAAAGCACAAGTTGATCCAGGTGATGGCGGAGCGAGAGGCGGATCGGCAATTGAGCGGGCGGGTCGAGATCGATGATGCTTACCTGGGCGGTGAGCGCTCGGGGAAACGGGGACGAGGGTCGGAAAACAAAGTCGCCTTCGTGATGGCGGTGCAAACCACGGATGACGGACGTCCGTTATTTGTGCGTATCGATCCCCTGCCGTTCACCCAGCAGGCGATTGCGGAGTGGGCTCAACGCGCCTTAGCTCCGTCGACTTATGCACTCACCGATGGTTTGAGCGGGTTTCGGAGCTTGCAGCACGTCGTCGCTCGCCACGAATGCCTGATTCTGGGCTCTGGGCGGCAGTCGGCACAACATCCTGAGTTTCGTTGGGTTAACACGTTGTTGAGTAACCTGAAGACCGCGATTTCCGGTACCTATCACGCGTTCAAATTCGAGAAATACGCCAAGCGGTATCTGGCCGAGTTCCAATACCGTTTCAATCGGCGTTTCGATCTCAAAACGCTGCTTCGCCGGCTAGCGCACGCTGCCGTATTCACTCCACCTCGCCCCGAGTGGCAACTTCGCTTAGCTGAAGTTCATCGCTAATCAGGAACATTTTTTACCAGCTCAGTTTGAATCGAGACCTGATAAAGAAGGGATTAAGACCAAAAGTAACGGAACGCTTCGGAAACCGTCCCGAAGTTTGAATCGAGACCTGATAAAGAAGGGATTAAGACCTGCATACTCCATCGTCTTAACCTTACCCTTGAAGTTTGAATCGAGACCTGATAAAGAAGGGATTAAGACATATCCCTCAAACCGCTCCCCGCACACCGGGCGTTTGAATCGAGACCTGATAAAGAAGGGATTAAGACGGCCCAGAGCCGAGGAAATTCTTGATCATGGCATGTTTGAATCGAGACCTGATAAAGAAGGGATTAAGACCAAAAACTTTGTACTCAATCCCTGAGTTTTTGGGTTTGAATCGAGACCTGATAAAGAAGGGATTAAGACGTTGGGTAAAGATTTATTCATCATAGACTGCCGTTTGAATCGAGACCTGATAAAGAAGGGATTAAGACCAAAAGTAACGGAACGCTTCGGAAACCGTCCCGAAGTTTGAATCGAGACCTGATAAAGAAGGGATTAAGACATCTCGATCTGATCGACATCAACGTACTGGTCTTGTTTGAATCGAGACCTGATAAAGAAGGGATTAAGACGTAATCGCGGCGCGGGCTTCTTCGATGGTGTCGTGTTTGAATCGAGACCTGATAAAGAAGGGATTAAGACTTCGTCTTCTATCAAAGTGTCGCAAAAAACCAGCGTTTGAATCGAGACCTGATAAAGAAGGGATTAAGACCCTGCCGGGCCGAACGCCGTTCGCGTTTCAATATGTTTGAATCGAGACCTGATAAAGAAGGGATTAAGACACCGACGTGTTGTGGAAGGTGTTTACTAGGGTAATGTTTGAATCGAGACCTGATAAAGAAGGGATTAAGACTCTTCCAACTCGGCCTTGAGGAACCGGTTTTCGTTTGAATCGAGACCTGATAAAGAAGGGATTAAGACATTCGCTTCGGTTTGTAGTTTTCGGCCATCTTTCGTTTGAATCGAGACCTGATAAAGAAGGGATTAAGACACCCTTTCCCGAACTCTTTTCAAAGCTTCCGGACGTTTGAATCGAGACCTGATAAAGAAGGGATTAAGACGCCTGCAAGATGGCCCGGATCACCGAGAGTTTTTGGGTTTGAATCGAGACCTGATAAAGAAGGGACCCAATCGGGAAAAAACCTGGCATTTCGTCAAACACCGAGGGGAAAAACCGTAGATTGCGACGAACGAAGGAAACCGCCCTTCTACGGGCGCGGGACAGACATCGTTCGAGAACGCCATCGGTGCGGTTCGTGCCTCACCGCACCCTACGGGCCGTAGGCTGTGGTGAGCAAAGCGGCCCGCATCATTCGCCGCTGCCGAGCACACCGAATCACGCGCCGGGTCGTCGCGCCTCACCCAACCAAAGAAATGACATGCCTCAATGACGCGGCGGTCCTTGTTGCGGTTTTCACCGGCCCGGCGTTGAGGCATCATCCGCTGCGCGTGTCAATTCTGAGAGGGAAAAATCACGATGAGACTGAAACGCCCCGAGGACCTCGAATGGTCGGACCTGCCGAACATCGAGCATCCCTTCTTTGCCCGTTCGGACGTCGAATGGGCGTTCCTCGATGACGACGAGCCGGACGGCATCTGGGACCTCGACGACGTGCTGGCCGACCTGTTCGACGATCTCGATCCCCCGCCGCACTGGGATCCGGCAACTCTCGACCTGTTGCTGGACGAGATCGACTACGGGGAAGTTTTCCTGGTCCATGAATCCGGTAAGCGGCCCTTTGCGCCGGTGGTCCGCTGGCAAGCGGACGGCGAATCCGCGGATCGAGGCCGCTGGGTGAGCAACCTTTCTATGACGGAGCTTCCGATCCTCCGCCGGCGCCTGGAAGACATCCTCCGCCGCTTGAACGAGACGCCCGCGCGCCGGGGCTCGGCCCCGGGGTCGTGGTGGGACAAGGCGGTGGGCGGGGCGAAGGAACTGGGCAATCGCTTCGCCAAGGCCAACGCGGCGATGAATGCCGAATGGCTGGCGGAGCGGAACATCGTGGCGTTCAGGGACCGGGCCACCGGCGAAACCCTTGGTCCCGGCGCGGTCCGGCAGCGCTACGAGACGGACGGGCGGGACCTGCTGCCCCCGGTCGGCGACGGCGAGGCCGACGGGGCGCGCGTGGTCCGCGACTCGGCCGGCGCGGGCGCGATGCTGTCCGCCGCCATGGCCCTGGCCACCCGGTTCCGCTCGGTGGTGCGCCACCCGGACGAATTCGCGGCCGATCTCAAGCAGATCCTGACCCACAACACCCGCTCGGCGCCCGAGGCGCTGGGCAAGGCCGGGCTGGAGCAAGCCAAGCGCCGGCTGGGACACCGCTCCGACCCGCGCTACGTGGACCGCTACCACGGCCCGGACGACATGACGAAGAAGGACGGCCGGCTGGCCGAGTGGGAGGCCAAGGGCAACAACCAGGACAGCACGTCGGTGGCGCTGGACACGAAAAGGAACCGGCAGGGCTCGCGCGAAAAGAACCTGCGTCGAGCTCAGTTGATGACCCGCGACAAGGCCCGGAAGGTCGGCCTCCCTTCCGACCGCCAGGGCGGACCGTACACGGCGGAGGAGATTGATTTGTGGGGGGAAGTTAGGGACTTGGGCGGCAACAAACAGCACATCTCCGTCCACACCAACACCAACACCGGCCGGGTGCGCGTGTTCGAACGCGATGCGGACGGCAACATCGCCCAAACCCTGGACGAATTCGAGCTGGAAAACTTCAACGAACTGAAACAGGTAATCGGAGAGGCGTTCAAATGAGCAACACACCGGAACAGCAGCAGATCGATCATTGGCTAAAGGTGGCAAGAGACGGACTGACGCAGACGGAGGAAGACTTCAAAAGCGGTTTCTACGAAGCGGAAAACATTTCAATCGAGAGTGTTCACACGGGCACGGCCATGCTTTATGCTTCCCTCGCCCGCGCCAAGTTCCTGAACGGCGACCCGATCGCCGAGGTCCGGGCCGAGTTCGCCAATGCCGCCCGCCACATCCTGAAAAGCTTCCGCATGGCCTACGACGAAACGGACCCCGATTATCAGGGGGAAAAAGCCGACTGGACCGAAGTGAGTGAATTGATGGCCATCGACGGCTTCAATTTCGCCCTGATGGCGGCCGACTTCGACCTGGCCGCCGAACTGGCCGGGTGGTTTCGCGACCGACCGGATGGCGTTCGAATGGACATCGAAGTCAACCGCTACGCCCACGCCCTCAAATCCGTCGTACTCGACGACCTGCCGCAGGCCCGCGGGCTGTTGTCGGCTCAGATCGATGCGTATGCGGCCAAGCCATCCAAGCGCAACGATTATCGCAAGAACTACTTCACCTTGAGCACGGCTCTATCCGGCATTGCGGACACGAACGAAGCCCGCTTCAACGAGGGACTGGCCGCGCAACTGAAAATCTATCAGAGTTACGCCCGCGGCGAGGCCCGGAACACCGACGAGGAATTCATCTGCGATCACGCCGTCGCCTTGGCCAATCTCGGCCTGCGCCGGGGACTCGCGGTCACGGCGGAACACCCTACCCTGCCCCGGGGCTTGCTGATCCAGCCCTAAAGCATTATTGACCCGGCCCAAAATAACGTTCGCCCTGAGCTTGTCGAAAGGCACTCGGCTTGGGGCTTCGACAAGCTCGGCCCGAACGGAATCAATAGGGTATTTAAGGGCCGGATGAATAAGACGGGTTCCTTCGTCTATTCTCTGCCGGTGGTCTTCAGTTCGAATCGAGACCTCGTAGGATGCGGTGACGAAGGAACCGCATCATTCACCGCTCAGGACAGGCACCGTTCGCCGGCGCCATCGGTGCGGTTCGCGCCTCACCGCACCCTACGGGCTACCACGGCCCGGACGACATGACGAAGAAGGACGGCCGGCTGGCCGAGTGGGAGGCCAAGGGCAACAACCGGGACAGCACGTCGGTGGCGCTGGATATCAACGGGAACCGGCAGGGCTCGCGTGACAAGAACCTCGTCCGAGCCCAGTTGATGACCCGCGACAAGGCCCGGAAGGTCGGCCTCCCTTCCGACCGCCAGGGCGGACCGTACACGGCGGAGGAGATCGATCTGTGGGGCGAGATTGACGAATTGGGCGGCGACAAACAGCACATCTCCGTTCACACCAATACCGACACCGGCCGGGTGCGCGTGTTCGAACGCGACCACAGAGGCAATATCACCCAAACCCTGGACGAATTCGAGCTGGAAAACTTCAACGAACTGAAACAGGTAATCGGAGAGGCGTTCAAATGAGCAACACACCGGAACAGCAGCAGATCGATCATTGGCTGAACAATGCCCGCTACCAAATTGAACGGACCTGGCGGTTGAACAGGGAAGGGTTTCATGAAAAACATGGTGTGTCCTTGCAATGCGTTCACACGGCGGTTGCGGGAGATCACGCTTCCCTCGCCCGCGCCAAGTTCCTGAACGGCGACCCGATCGCCGAGGTCCGGGCCGAGTTCGCCAATGCCGCCCGCCACATCCTGAAAAGCTTCCGCATGGCCTACGACGAAACGGACCCCGATTATCAGGGGGAAAAAGCCGACCTCAGCGCCGTAAGCGAAACCATCGCCATCGACGGCCTGAATTTCGCCCTGATGGCCGCCGATTTCGATCTCGCCGTCGAACTGGGACGCGGGTATCGTGATCGCCCCGACGGCTTCAGCCTCGGCCTCGATGTCAACCGCTATGTCAATGCCCTGGCCTTCACCGTGCGGGACCGCCTCGAAGACGCCCGCCAGCGGCTGCAGGCGCAGTTCGACGATTACGCCCGCAAACCGCCCAAAAGCGCGGCGGACCGGAACTACCACTCGCTCGTCACGGCTCTGTCCGGCATCCTGGAGCGGGACGCGGCCCGCTTCAACGAGGGACTGGCCGCGCAACTGAAAATCTATCAGAGTTACGCCCGCGGCGAGGCCCGGAACACCGACGAGGAATTCATCTGCGATCACGCCGTCGCCTTGGCCAATCTCGGCCTGCGCCGGGGACTCGCGGTCACGGCGGAACACCCTACCCTGCCCCGGGGCTTGCTGATCCAGCCCTAAAGCATTATTGACCCGGCCCAAAATAACGTTCGCCCTGAGCTTGTCGAAAGGCACTCGGCTTGGGGCTTCGACAAGCTCAGCCCGAACGGAATCAATAGGGTATTTAAGGGCCGGATGAATAAGACGGGTTCCTTCGTCTATTCTCTGCCGGTGGTCTTCAGTTCGAATCGAGACCTCGTAGGATGCGGTGACGAAGGAACCGCATCATTCACCGCTCAGGACAGGCATCGTTCCAAGACTTCGCAAGCTTGCCGATTCTTTTCTAAACTTGCTCTCGGTATGTAATGAACGCCCCGCAACAAAAACAAGAAGCCTCATGTCCTTCGCTCACCCACGTCCATCGTTGCCCCTGGCAGTGTTCCGCTGCCATTTCGAAACCACCGAGCCGCTCCGCCTTCCCGCCTACGCCGGTTCCGCCTGGCGCGGCGCCCTCGGCCATGCGCTCAAGCGCGCCGTGTGCGTGGTGCGGGGAACGTCATGTCCGTCCTGTCTTTTGTACCGGAGCTGCGTCTTCCCCTACGTGTTCGAAACCCCGCCGCCGCCCGACAGCGAAAAAATGCGCCGCTACACCACGGCGCCCCACCCCTTCGCGCTGCGCATCGATCCGCGAAGCGACGGCTCGCCCTACCGCCTCGGGCTGACCCTGTTCGGACGCGCCGACCGCCATCTCCCTTATTTCATCCACGCCTTGGATCAGGCCGGCAAAGCGGGCCTCGGCCGCGCGTCGCAAGCCTTCGAACTGATCAAGGTGGAGCAGGCCGAGGCAACGGAACATCAGACCGTCTACGAACCCGGCCAGCCCCTGCGGCTGACACCCGCCCGGACGCCGCCCATACCCGCCCTCCCCGAGCGTTTCGAAATCCGCCTCGAAACCCCGTTGCGACTGAAACGGGAGGACCACCTGGTCACACCCGCGCAGTTCGGTTTCGGCGATCTGTTCGGCCATTTGCTGCGGCGGTTGTCCATGCTGAGCTATTTCCACGCCGATACGCCGCTGGAGGCCGACTTCGCCGCCCTCGCCCACGGCTCGCGAACCGTGCCCGTGCATGAGCCCGCGCTCCACTGGCACGACTGGACCCGCTATTCCTCGCGCCAACAAACCACCATGCAAATGGGCGGACTGCTCGGCCGCTTCGAACTGCGCGGCGAGGACGTCGAGCCCTTCTGGCCCTATCTCTGGCTCGGCCAATGGACCCACGTGGGCAAGGGCGCCACCCTCGGGCTCGGCCGCTACCGGATTCGCGCCGCAAGCTTGCCGGACACCCCGGCCGACGTCTGACGGCGGAACACTGTAGCCCGAAGAACAGGAACGCCAGGGACGGCGGCTAGACCGTTCACCCAACCGAAACCCGAATGACCCACTCCCGCAGAATCTTGCTCGTCATCACCGGCTTGACGCCTCAAGTCGTGACCGAAACCCTGTTTGCCCTGTGGCAGGACGACCCCGAGTCGCTGCCGACCGAGATCCACGTCCTCTCCACCGCGGAAGGCGTGGAGCGGGCGCGCCTGATGCTGTTCAGCGATGAGCCGGGCTGGTTTCACCGATTGCTCAAGGACTACCGGCTGCCGCCGATCCGGTTCGGCGCGGACAGCCTGCACACCCTGACCGACGGCGGCGGACATTCCCTGACCGATATCCGCAGCGGCGCGGACAACACCGCGGCCGCGGACGGCATTACCGAATGGGTGCGCCGCCTCACCGAGGACGACGACACCCAGTTGCACGTGTCGCTCGCCGGCGGCCGGAAAACCCTCGGGTTCTTCGCCGGCTATGCCCTCTCGCTGTACGGACGCCCGCAGGACCGTCTCTCCCACGTCCTGGTCGACGCGCCGTTCGAGTCGCACCCCGGCTTTTTCTACCCCACGCCGTATTCCCACGTGATCTACGCCTCGCCGCCCGATCAGAAGCCGCTCGACACCCGGAACGCCGCCGTGACCCTGGCCGACATCCCCTTCGTGCGCCTCCGCCACGGCCTGCCCGAGGCGCTGCTCAAAGGCCGCAGCAGTTTCTCGGCGACCGTGCGCGCCGCCCAAACGGCCCTGGGCCCCGCGCGCCTCGACATCGATCTCTCCGCGCGTACCGTAACCGCCGGCGGCATCGCCGTTCCCTTTCCGCCCGCCGAACTGGCCTTCTACGCCTGGCTCGCCCGGCGAGCGCAACAAAGCCTCGAACCGATTCCGTGTCCGTCGCCCTCGCTGCCGGACTATCCGAACCGGGCCTACGCCGAAGACTATCGCCGGGAATACCGCGCCATCATCGGCGAACTCGGCGACGACGACCGCGTGGTGGATGGGCTCCGCTACGGCATGGACAAGAATTATTTCGAGCGGCGCAAGAGCCGGGTGAACCGGATGCTGCGGGATGCTTTGGGAGCGGGGGCCGCCGCTTATCAGATCAAAGGTTTCGGTCGACGCCCCAGAACGGCGTACGGCCTGAGCCTGTCGGCCCATCAGATCGGATTTTGTGATTGATTCAGAGGAGACCCGGATGAATTCCGAACGACTGGAAGCCTCGGCCCGCGTGGCCCTGGCAGCGTTTCTGCACGACTTGGGGAAATTCGCGGAGCGTGCTTCGCCGCATGTCGATGACACCGTGCTGGAAACCCACCTGCAACTCTATTGCCCGCGCCACGAAAGGCCGGGCGGAGGGTTCTGGTACAGCCACAAACATGCGGCCTATACCGCCCTCGCGGTGGACTGGCTGGAGAACGAAGGCTTGCCGCCGCTCAAGGGATGGGCCATGGCGCCGTTCGCCGACTGGAAATCCCGCGACGTGGACGACTCGCTGGTCAACGCCGCCGCAAAGCATCACCGGCCGCAAACCTTCCTGCAATGGATCATCGCCACCGCCGACCGAGTAGCCTCCGGCTTCGAGCGGGAGCAATTCGAGAACTACAACCGAGCCGAGGAAAAGACCTCCACCGGCAAGAACCATTACCAGGCGCGGCTGCTGACATTGTTCGAGCAAATCCGGCTGGAATCGGACTCCCCGGACCGATTCGCCTATCGCTATCCGTTGCGCCCCCTCAGTCCCGAAAGCCTGTTTCCGGAAAAGCGCGAGACTAGCGAACCGGATAACGATGCCGCGGCGCAACGGGAATATGCCGGTCTCTGGGACGGCTTCATGAAGAGCCTTGGAGCCATACCCGAATCTCACCGCCACAGTTTGCCCTTGTGGCTGGATCATTTCGATACCCTCTGGCAGACCTACACCCATGCCATTCCCTCAGCCACGGCTTTCAACGTCAAGCCGGAAGTGCCGCTGTACGATCATTCCAAGACCACGGCAGCCCTGGCCGTGGCGCTATGGCGCTATCACGCCGATCAAGGCCACGACCCCGCCGAACGCCTGGCGCGGCTGCGCGGCCGGGACGATTGGGACGAACCGAAATTTCTGCTGATACAGGGCGATTTCTTCGGCATCCAGAAATTCATCTTCGCCGGCGGCGGCGAGACCAAGAAGAACGCCGCCAAGTTGCTGCGCGGCCGTTCGTTCTATGTTTCGCTGATTACCGAATGCGCGGCGCTCAAGGTGCTGGACGAGTTGCAATTGCCCTCCACCAGCCAGATAACCAACGCTGCCGGAAAGTTCCTCATCGTCGCGCCCAATACCGATGAAACCAGAACCCGTCTCGCCGAAGTCCAGAAAACTTTCGACACGTGGTTCTTGAAACACAGCTACGGAGAAGCCGGACTCGGCCTAGCTTTCGAACCGGCCTGCTGCAACGACTTTCTCGGCGGGAAGGAAGGCGAAAGCCGCTTTGCCGCGCTCATGAAGAAGCTGCATCGGAATCTGGAGCGGGCGAAATACAGGCATTTCGATTTGTGCGGCGGGGGCGATCTGAACCCCGTGTTCGAAAACTATCTTGACGGTTTCAATAACGAGTGGGGTGCTTGCGCCGTAAACGACCGCGCCCCGGCCGAAGTCGAGAGGAACGGCGTTCGGCTCAGCCGGCTCGCGGCGGACCAGATCAAAGCCGGCGAATTGCTGGTGAAGTGCGAAAGGCTGATCCTCAGCATCGCGAAGCTGCAGGACAACCGCACGCTGGACCTGCCGATCTTCGACTATTACGTGCACTTCACCGGCAACGAGGAGGCATCCGGGCGCTTCGGCGCGGAAGTCAAGAACGGCAATATCCGGCGACTGTTCGATTTTTCGCTGCCCGATCCGAACCCCGCCCGGCCGCTTTGGAACGGCTATGCCCGGCGCAACATTCGCGGCTACGTGCCGGTATTCGAAGACCTGGAATGGAAAGATCCGCGTTACGACCGAATTCAGAACAACCTGAAAGACGAGGACGATCCTGCCGCCGGCGATCTGAAAACCCTCCACCACATCGCCTGCGAAGACCTGGACGAACGCCGGGAATTTCGCGGCGTGACGGCGCTGCATACCCTAAAAGGCGACATCGACGACCTCGGCGCCATTTTCCAGCGAGGACTGAAGCAGCCGACCTTCGCCAAGATGGCGGCACTATCTCGGCAGGTGAACAATTTCTTCGCCGTCTACCTGCCGTGGCTGTGCCGTACGGAATACCGGAACAGCTACACCGTGTTCGCCGGAGGCGACGATTTTTTCCTGATCGGCCCTTGGAAAAGCCAGGTGGAGCTGGCGCATCGGATGCGTCGGCAATTCGGGCGCTACGTCGCGGAAAACCCGGAACTCCATTTCTCGGCCGGCCTCGCCGTGACCAAGCCGGCGGTGCCTATCCATTACCTTGCCGAAGGCAGCGAGGATGCATTGGAAGACGCCAAGAAGCACCGCCGCGGCGACGAAGAAATACCGGGCAAAAACGCCCTCACCTGCTTCGGACAAACCGTGGGCTGGGACGAGATGGACGCCCTATGGGGATGTTATGAACGGCTGGCCGGGTTGGCGGGGGAATACCGGCTTTCGACCGCCTATCTGTACGGCTTGCTCGGGCTGGCGGATCTGGCCGAAGGCATGGCGACGGACCCGGCCAAGGCCCGGTGGCGCTCTTTTCTGTATTACCGGACATGGCGCATGGTGAAAAGCGAAAGGAAACAGAGCGCCGAAGAGCAAAACGCCATGCACAACCGAATTATCGCCGAAATCGAATCCGGCATACGTCAATACGGGGCGGCTTACAAGATCGCCCTGCATTTGTATCTGTATCAACAACGTGACTAAAGGGGGGAACCCATGAGCTATTACGACAAAAGCAGGCCGCAGCAGAGCGGCGGCAGACAAAATCAGGATAGGGGGCCGTCAAGGGAACTGGAAGAAATCCTGAAGCAGATCGACGTCGCGAACCCGAACGGAGACTTGTTCGACGCGACCGCCGAACGCGCGGCCGAGGAAATCGCGAAATCGGCAAAAGCCAGCAAGAGAGACAAGAACAAATCCACCCAGCTCCGCCGCTTCTACGACGAGATTGTCATGTGGGACCAGCGGATACGCCAGCTGAAGGAGGACGAGCGAATCAGGATTTACGGCACCCAATACCTGCCGCTCATCAAGATGCTCAACGCCAAGGCGGCCTATGCGGAGTCCCGCGAACTGATAGACCAGAATTTTCTGACGTTACTGCGGCATGGCTTGCGTCAGCTCGAACCGGACAAGCCCGAAGCATTCAAGAACTTCAAATTGTTCATGGAAGCCTTCATGGGTTTCTACAAGCTATACGGTCCGAAATACCAAGACGCGACCGCCCGACAATCCCATTGATCGCAAGTTTCTACAAGCTATACGGTCCGAAATAACCCGGGGAAACGCTCATGCAACTCAAAGCCATCAACCAGATCAGCGGCGAAATCAAACTCCTGACCGGCCTACGCATTGGCGCCGGCAACGAAGAAATGCACATCGGCGGGATGGACAACCCTGTCATCAAGCATCCCTATACCCAGGAACCCTACATTCCCGGCTCCAGCCTCAAGGGCAAGATGCGCAGCCTGCTGGAATGGCGCGCGGGTATTGTCGCGCTTTGCAAGGACAAGAAAGGCAATCCGGGCAAGCCGGTTTCCGTGGACCATTTGAAGGATATGAACGAGCGTCAGCGCCGAGATGCCGAAGCCATCATCCGTCTTTTCGGCATTTCCGGCGACGCCGGAGACGCGGCGGAAAAATACGGCCCGACCCGCATGGCGTTCTGGGACTGCAATCTGACCGAGGAACATCGGCAATTCGTTCGTGACAATAACTATCTCTACACCGAAGCCAAGAGCGAAAACAGCATCAACCGCATCACCGGCGTGGCCGATAATCCCCGCCAAACGGAGCGTGTTCCGGCGGGAGCGAAATTCACCTTCAGGCTTAACCTGAAGGTGCTGGACGAAAACGATACCGACCTGCTGGACCTGGTGAAAATCGGCCTCAAAATGCTGACGCTCGACGGCATCGGCGGGTCCGGTTCGCGAGGGTATGGCAAGATTGAATTCGACGGTCTAACGCTCAACGGGCAGGCATTCGATTTACCCGAAACGCTGTTTTGAATTGGAGGCGATCCGAATGAACACCGTCCGTCAAATCATCGACGCTGCGCCGGAAACCGTCCCCGTGCCATCGGAATTTCGGCACAAGCGCGTAGAAATCACTTTTCGTCCGTTGGAAGAAGGTCCCGTGGAAAAGGACGGCCACGGCTGGCCTGTCGGCTTCTTCGAAGCGACGGCCGGAGCTTGGGAAGGCGATCCGCTCACGCGGGAACACTGGGAGACTTGACGTGAAGCTTTACCGCATTCTGATACATCCCGGAACCGCCTTCGCCACGCCGCTCAAGGGCGACACCCTGTTCGGCCAGTGCTGCTGGGCGATCCGTAATCTTTGGGGCGAAGCCAGGCTGATCGAACTCCTGCAAGGCTACACCGATTTCCGGCCGTTCCTGGTGCTTTCGGACCCCGTGCCGGAGGGTTTCCTAGCTCGCCCCGCCGCCCCTCCGCATCTGCTCGGTCTCGATACGGAAAACCCCAGGGAACGCAAGCAGATCAAGGCCCGGCGCTGGCTGCCGGAGGACGTGTTGACGAAGCCGGTCGGCGCCTGGGGGCAGGAAGCACTGAGCGAAGCCGACATGATGGACCGGCTGCAACTGAAGGGGCCGTTTCTCCGCCACGAAAACCGCACTCACAACAGCCTGAACCGACTGACCGGCACCACCGGGGCCGGTGAAACCGGGTTCGCGCCGTACGATCGGGCGCTGACCTGGTATCACCCCGAGGTGCGTTTGTCGATTTACGCGGCGCTGGATGAAAACCGCCTCGACTTCACGCTTGAGAACCTGAGTGAAGCTCTCATGGCCGTAGGCCAGCAGGGCTACGGCAAGGACGCCTCCAGCGGACTCGGCAAGCTCGAGGTTCTGAAAGCGGCGCCTTATGACCCGCCACGTCCTGCCGCCCCGAACGCCTGGCTGACCCTGGCGCCCAGCGCTCCCCAAGGGCAGCAATGGAAAGCCGAGCGTTGTTACTACGAAACCTTCACCCGCTTCGGCCGCCACGGCGACCGCGCCGTGCTCGGCGGGAAGCCGTTCAAGAACCCGGTGTTGACGGCCGACAGTTTCGCCATCCTCACACCCGCGATCTTCGAGCCCTCCGCCCGTATCACGGGACGGGGCATCGGCGGCGTTTCCAAAGCGATCGGCACCGCGGTCCATCAAGGCTACGCCCCGGTCTTCGGCGTGCAATGGGAGGAAGCACAGTGAGTTCTTTCTTAAACACCCAAACCGTTTACATCTCGACGCTCACCCCGGTGCACATCGGCAGCGGCGAAGATTATTACCCCACCAATTACGTCATCGACGAGGGTTACCTGCACTATTTCGGGGAGTTGCAGTTGTTGGAAGCATTGAAACCAGCGGAGCTACATGAGCTTGCTAAATTGGCGGAAATTCGCGAAGGTCAGGCCGCCATCCGTCGGATGCAAAAGTTCATCCACGACAAACGCGCGTTACTCAAGACTTATGCGCAACATGCCATGCCGGTTTCGCCCGCCTTGGAGGGATTCTATCGAGACAGCATTGAAGGAAAAAAAGATACGAACAAACTTGCAATCCAGCGCAATACCTTCAACCTCCACACACAACGACCTTACATTCCAGGCAGTAGCCTCAAAGGGGCAATACGGACCGCGATTCTGGACACATGTCTGAAAAAGGACCGGCAGTACGCCGATCACCTAAAGAAGGCAGTGAACGACGCCGTCCATAGCTATGAAAACGCAACGGATCAGCGTGCGGCGAAACGGAACGTTCAGCGCAATCTACGGCTGACAGGCCGGGATGTTCCAGGTAAGTTACTGAAATACAGTCATGTCACCGAAGACCCTTTACGACTGCTCAAGATCGGAGATGCGCCATATCACCATCCGGACGGATTGGATGGACTGGAAATCAGATATGCGGTCAATCGAAAGAAAGGACGCTCAAAGAAAAAGTCAATGGCCGAAGAGCGGGATTTATACACCTTGCTTGAGTGCCTGGGCGCCCATCGCAGTCGCAGCTTTCAAACGGAATTGACCCTTCTGTCGAGCAGGGAATTGAGTCGCTGGCAAAACAAGCTTCCCTTCGAGAGCGTCTCGGACCTAGCCGAAGTCTGTAACGACTACTATTTCCCACGTTTGCACAACGAACTCGACGCGCTGCAAGACCTGCAGTACGCCGATACTGATTGGATCAACTCTTTGAGAAAGCTACTGTCCGGCGAACTAAAGGAAGCGCGAAATCGCGGACAAATATTTCTCCTCCGTATTGGCAAGCACTCGGGGGCTGAGCACACCACGTTAGACAGCGTGCGCTGTATCGAAATCATGCAGAAGCAAGGTCAACCGCCCAAATATCTTGACCACGCAACCACGCTATGGCTTGCCGCCGATGCCAAAGACCAGACGGGCGCCATGCTCCCCTTCGGCTGGATACTGGTTGAACTCGACGATGCCGGCCTGCGTGAAACGCACGCCTTCCTCCGGCGCACCGCGCAAGCGGCCTACGATCGACTGGAACAGGAACAAAAGCGGAAATCCGAGGCCGAGCGGCTGCGGGCCGAACGCTCCCGAGCCGAAGCCGACGCGCGGCGGCAAGCCGCCGAAGAGACCGCAAAAGCGGAAGCCCAAGCCGCCCGTCTCGCGGCCATGTCGGAAAACCAGCAGAGGACCGAAACCCTGCGTGGCGAAATGACTGCCGGCAATAAGGGCAAAGGTCCCGGCAGCCAGTTGTACGACCGCTTACGAAATCTGATCCAGGAGACGGCGAATTGGGACGAATCCGACCGCCAGGCCTTGCACCCCGTAGCCGTCGAGATATTCGACTGGCTCGGCATCCGCAAGGACGACGGCAAGCGCAAAAAACTCTTGCGCAGTCTCATGGCGCCATGATGAGCTTGCACCGATTCTATTTATCGGATTCTTCCGTCAGCGGAGAACACGTCATGAACTGGCAAGACATCTGCGATAACCCGTTATTCAAGGACCTTCCCTTCAAATTCGAAACCGACCGCTGGGGGCATATCGTCATGAGTCCGGCCACCGACAAACGTTCCCGGCTCCAAGGCGAGATTTTGAACCTGCTGAGGCAACATCTTCCCCACGGACGGGTATTGTCCGAGTGCAGCGTACAAACCTCCGAGGGCGTAAAAGTGGCCGACGCGGTTTGGGCCAGCGCGGAGTTTTTCGCCCACCGCGGTTTGGCCAATCCTTCCCCGGAAGCCCCTGAAATCGTGGTCGAAGTGCTTTCGCCGTCAAACGGCCGGGCCGAAACGGAGGAAAAGAAGGAACTTTATTTCGCCCGTGGCGCGCGCGAATTCTGGGTGTGCCGGGAAGACGGCGAAATGCTGTTCTACAACAACCACGCCCGGCTCGAACACAGCACCCTGGCGCCCGAATTTCCGACCCGTGTCGAGTTGCCCGCATGACGCTCCGAAAATCGCCGTCGCTCGACGCTAACTTTTCGGCAAGCCGATTTTTCTGCAACCCCCTTTGTAAACTATTGAATATGGAGGTGTTTTAGACACAAGCCGTTTGAATCGAGACCTGATAAAGAAGGGATTAAGACATGGAAACCGTTCGAAAACCAATATTTTTCTTGTTTGAATCGAGACCTGATAAAGAAGGGATTAAGACCAACCATGCGTCAACATACCCCAATACCGCCACGTTTGAATCGAGACCTGATAAAGAAGGGATTAAGACCGAAGTCTGGAGGGCGTATTCATCGCCCTTCCGGGTTTGAATCGAGACCTGATAAAGAAGGGATTAAGACTGATCGCGGGGGCCAGGTACATCGCACCGTTGGTTTGAATCGAGACCTGATAAAGAAGGGATTAAGACGGAGCCCTGCAATGCTATTCACGTTCGCCATACCGTTTGAATCGAGACCTGATAAAGAAGGGATTAAGACAAACCGTTTCCGGTTATGTTCCTTCCCACATTGCGTTTGAATCGAGACCTGATAAAGAAGGGATTAAGACTCCTTGGCCATTGGGCTCTTAGACTTCCGGATGGGTTTGAATCGAGACCTGATAAAGAAGGGATTAAGACACTATTCGTTCTAGCTGTCTGCGCTAGCTTTCGGTTTGAATCGAGACCTGATAAAGAAGGGATTAAGACGGATGCTTTGCCGTGCTGCCAGCACAACAGGGCGTTTGAATCGAGACCTGATAAAGAAGGGATTAAGACACAGCACGCTCATGCTCCCGGTCTGAGAAGATGGTTTGAATCGAGACCTGATAAAGAAGGGGTATCCATAAAGAACATGAATAAAAAAGCCGTAGGATGCGGTGACCGGAGGGAACCGCATCGTTCCCGTTCTCGACCGATGCGTCTCCAATCGCAAACGGTGTCTTCGGGAGCGCCGAAGCCACCCTTCCAATCGCAAACGGTGTCTTCGGGAGCGCCGAAGCCACCCTTCCAATCGCAAACGGTGTCTCCTGGAGCACCGGAGCCACCCTTCCAATCGCAAACGGTGTCTCCGGGAGCACCGGAGCCACCCTTCCAATCGCAAACGGTGTCTCCGGGAGCACCGGAGCCACCCTTCCAATCGCAAACAGTGCCTTCGGGAACGTCGAAACTCGAAAGATGCGGTTCGTGCCTCACCGCATCCTACGGTCTGCCGGTCGTGGCGGATTTGAACCGAGACCGCATAACGAAAAGCCTTCCACGGGAAAGCACATGAAAAAAGCCGAAAGCCGGGGAGTATTCAAAGCGGCGGGATGCGGATGCGTTGACTTCAGGGAACCGGTCTTCGACCGGATTCGGGACAGGCCCTTCGACCGGGCTCAGGACGGGCATCGTTCGCGAAAGATACGCTTGTTTCTCGGCATGCCCTCTAAGGCACCTCGAAAACCCCGCACTTCGACAAGCTCAGTGCGAACGGAGCTATGAAAATCAATATGTTCCGTTCGTGCCGAGCTCATCGAAGCATGAACGGAACAGGTTTTTCGAGGTGCCCTCTAAGGGTTATTGCTGTGCGAAAAGAAAATAAAGTCCTATTCGAATCGCCCTCACCCCAACCCAATCACTCCGCACATTCCCTGTGCGGAGCCGCAAGCGGCGCTCGCGCGTGCAAACCGGCCTCGCCACGCTACGCTGTCCCGCTTCGCTGGCGAGTCCGGGGCAGCCCATCCCTGGCCTGCCCGCTCGTCGCGTTGCGACTCGCCCTGCCGATTTGTCCCGGACGGAGAGGGAGCTCTTGCGACTTTACTTTCTTGACCATTAGTAAATCAATGAAACAATGAATAAGACCGAACTCATTGGATATTCCCACTGAGCATGTATTACCTATGACGACATATTTCGTAACCCGTCATCCCGGCGCCGTCGAATGGGCGCGCGAGAGCGGAATTGCCGTCGACCGGCAATTGGCGCACATGGACATCGCGGAGGTGAAAGCCGGGGATTGCGTGATCGGCACCCTGCCCGTCCATTTGGCGGCGGAGGTGTGCGCGCTCGGCGCGCGTTATTTTCATCTGGCCCTGGAAATACCGCCGGAATGGCGGGGGCGCGAGCTGTCGGCCGAGGATCTCCGGCGTTTCGGCGCCCGCATCGTCGAATATCGAGTGGTCGAGGCCGGAGGGGAAACCCCTTGAGCGAGCGCATCCTGGTCGTTCCCCGCGCCGCATGGCCACCCTTGCCGGAAACCGGTGCCTGGCGTCTGTCCGACCGGCCCTGCTCCGGCGAATGGGCCTGGCGGCCGCGTTCCGAAGCCGAAACCGACGAGCGCTTTCTGCAAATCATTCCGTACGCGCTGCTCCGAAGTCGCTCGCGTGACATCTGGTGCTATGCGCGAAACGGCGGCGATGCCCGGCTGCGGGACGGGCTCAGCGCCGGCGTCGGCGGGCATGTCGATGAAGCGGACGCGGCGGAATCGATCGGGGCCATGGCCGAACGGGCACTTCGCCGCGAGTTGCGGGAGGAGCTTCAGTTGCGGTCGGACATCGCCGTCCCGGAACCGGCCGCCTGGATTTACGAAGGACTCTCGGCGGTCGGACGGGTGCATATTGGTTTGCTTTACGTCTTGTCCTGGTCCGAGGATGAACCGCCACGACCGGTGGAAGGCCAGGGATTGAAAGGCATCGGCTTCGTCCCGGCCGAGCGGATCGCGGACGATCCGCGCTTCGAGTTGTGGAGCCGGCTCGCCGCCGATTTTCTGATTCGCAATTCCGCATGAAAACGAACATTCTTCTGTGCACGCTGGGCGCGTCGTGGGCGGTGATTCCCGAAGTCTACGGCTTTCTCGCCCCGGACCGCTTGCCGCTCTACCGCCGCCATCCTCAACGCGCCGACTTCGACGGCCAACGCGACGAGCATCGGCTCGAAGCACCGGATGAAATCTGGGTCTGCACCACGCAGGGCGAAAAACCCGAGGAAGGTATCGCGGCATTGCTCGATTGGCACGCTCGGTTGGAACACCCGCCAACGCTCCGGATCTGGCAGGCCGAAGGAACCAACCAGCTCGCCAGCCAGGTCGAGTGCGAGCGGTTCCGCGAAGTGCTGTTGCGCCTTTGCCTTCTGGCGCATGAGCGCGCTGGAGACGGCCAGGTCGTATTTTCGCTGGCCGGAGGGCGCAAGACCATGAGCGCCGATCTGCAATGGGCGGGTTCCGTGCTTGGCTGCGACGCGCTGATTCATGTGGTCGGCCAAGAGCCGTTGCCGAAACTGCTTAGGGAACCGACCGTCGAATTTTTCACCCGCGAGCTGCCGGCCGAGATCGTCCCCACGGTGGTACCGCTGGTGGCGGGAGTCGGTCGGCGCAGCGAGCTGCTGGATGTCGAACTCGATGGCCGCGGCGCGGTTTCTAGTCGCGGTTTTCCCTTACCTCTGGCCGAACCCGGCGCGCCGCTGCCCTGGGAACACACGGAAGGCCCCTCGCTTTGCGATGAAATCCGAAGGCGCGAAGCGGCCGGGAGCCAGTTGCTCGGCAATTATCTGAGAGCCCTCGGCGAGGCTGAACACCACGAGAACTGGCGCAGCGTTTATCGGCTGCCCCCGCGCGTCATCGAAACCTTGCGGACGCGGGCGTTGAATCCGGATCTGGCCGACTGGCTTCGAACGCTGCCCAAGGCGGACTTGCACCGGCACATCGGCGGCTGTCTCGATCTCGACGACCAGCGCACGGCCGGCCTCGCGGTTTGGGAAGCCTTGAATGCTTCCGCGCGCGGGCGCGCGCTCGACCATGTCGCGCCGCTGCTGGAACAAACCCTCTGGCCCTCGGACTGGCCGAAACGATTGACCGCACCCGACATCCCGAGGCCGCATTGGACCGCCGCCCTGCTCGTCCATGCCGACCCCGACCGGCTGACCGGCAACCTGTTCGACGCCACCGAACCGCGGGTCGCGCTCAAATCGCGTCATCCGCTCGGCTTCGCGGCCTACGAGCGGCCGGGCGAACTGTCCGGCTCGGCGATCCTGTCGCATACCGCCGCGATCGAGCCGTACGCGGATTGTCTCGTGCGCCAGGCCCGGGCCGAGGGCTTGGCCTATGTCGAGCTGCGCGGGAGTCCGCACAAATACGGCGACGGACTGCTGTTCCTGGAGCATCTGGCCGCCGCCTTGCAAGCCGCCGCGGCAAGCTTGCCGCACGGTCCGCGACCCTTGTTCCGGTTCATACTCATCGCCGACCGGCGCCAACACGATAGGCTTCCCGAGGTGATCGACCTGGCGGTTCGGGCGAAGGAGCGCCTGCCGGATTTCGTGGTCGGGCTCGACATGGCGGGCGACGAGACACAAGCGCTGCCTCCCGATGCCGCGAATGCCTTCGCCCGTGCCTTCGAAATCTGCCTGCCGCTGACCATCCATGCCGGCGAGGGCGAAACCGCGGAACAAATCTGGAAAGCGGCCTACCATCTCCATGCCGACCGGATCGGCCACGGCCTGACCATCGGCGATCACGCCCGACTCGCCCAGCGCTTCCGCGACAGGAGCATCTGCCTGGAGCTTTGCCCCAGTTCGAATAGGGAGGTCGTGGGTTACCGCGATCCGGCGTACCCGGAAACGGCGGACTGCCGCGAATACCCACTCTGGAAACTCTGGCAGGCGGGACTCCCGCTAACGCTGTGCACGGACAACCCCGGCATCAGCCGCACCACGCTGACCGGCGAATACCTGACCGCCGCGCGCATGGTCGGCGACGACAAACTCAGTTGCTGGGACGCCTTGGCCATGATCAAGCAAGCGTTCGTCCACGCATTCCTGCCGAGCCAGGAAAAGGAAACCCTGCTGAAACGGGTGGACGATTCGATATACCGGCAGGTGCTCGATCGGTTTGGGGGTTGAATCGCGGCGTGATCGGTGCGGTTCGTTCCTCACCGCACCCTACGATGTAGGATGTGGTGACCGGAGGGAACCGCATCTGGCGCGGCCGATCGGTGCGGTTCGTTTCTCGCCACACCCTACGATGTAGGATGTGGTGACCGGAGGGAACCGCATCTGGCGCGGCCGATCGGTGCGGTTCGTTTCTCGCCACACCCTACGACGTAGGATGTGGTGACCGGAGGGAACCGCATCGTTGGATCCGCATTGCACGAGATCGTGTTTTTGAAAAGAACTGTATTATGGCTATAGATATTCATGTGATTCTCGTATCCGGACAACCGACGCCGAACATCACTCCGGTACTCGATCCCGACATCAAGCCCAGGCATATCGTCATGCTGGTGAGTCCCGACATGGCGCAGCGGGCCGATTGGCTCAAGGCGGTTCTGCTGCCGGCCGGCGTTTCGGTGAGCCAAGTCGCGATCGACAATGCCTACGACATCGAGGCCCTACGCGAACGGCTGCTGACCTTCGTGGCCGAACACGAACACGAGAACCTCGCGCTGAACGTCACCGGGGGAACCAAGCCCATGGCTATCGCGGCCTATGAGGTGTTCCGCACCGCCGATCTGCCCATCTTTTACGTACATCCCGAACAGGACCGTCTGATCTGGATGCATCCCGCCAACCGGCATTCTCGGGAACTCGCCAATCGCATCAAGCTCAAGGCTTTTTTCCAGGCCCATGGCGCCCAACTGGGCGAACGGCCCGCGCATTTCGGCATGCCCGAGCGCTTGCGGATGCTGGCCGAAGGGCTCGTCCGGCACATTGATCGATATCAAGGCGCCCTTGGAACCCTGAATTGGGCGGCAATGTCGGCGGAAGGGCGCGAGCCGCCGATCTCGGATGAACTCGGTCCGGGCCAACTCGAGCGCGAAGAATTCAAGGCCCTGCTCGGCTGGTTCGAAACCGAGCAGCTGGTCATGAAGAAGCACGGACGCCTTCTTTTCGCCGACGCGGACGCCCGCTTTTTTGCCAATGGCGGATGGCTGGAGCAGTACGTGTACAGCGCGGTCCAGAGCCTCAAGGGCGAACTCAGGGCGATACAGGACATCGGCCGAGGGCTGGAAGTCGTGCGGCAAAACGGCGGGGAGCCGATTCACAACGAGTTGGACGTCGCTTTTCTCGCGGAAAACCGGCTGTACGTCATCGAGTGCAAAACCCGCCGTTTCAACGGCGAACGCGAAACCGGCGGCGCAGGCGCCGACGCGATTTACCGGCTCGAAGCGCTTTCCAACCTCCTGGGCGGTCTCCAGGCCAGAGCCATGCTGGTCAGTTATCAACCGCTATCCCGCGCGATTCAGGAACGCGCCAGTGCCTACCGGATTACAACTTGCGCCGGTACGGAATTGAAAACCTTGAAAGATAAATTGCGCCGATGGATTGGTTGAATCGCCCGATGCTAACTTTTCAGCAAGCCAATTTTTCTGCAAAACACATTACAAACTTTTGAATATAAAGTTGTTTTAGACGCCAGTCGTTGAGTCGAGACCTGATAAGGAAGGGTTTAGCCAACTCAATTCCAACGAATTCGTAGGTCGGAAATCCTTTTCCGACATGGAGCGTCGATCAACCATCGTCGCCGGCAAAGGATGGTCGACCTATGGATACTATTGTCAATGGTCGAAGCAACTCGAACGATGCGGCTCGTACCTCACCGCATCCTACGAGGCGCCGCTCCCCGCCCCGCTAATCGGCCGCCCGCCCGCAAGCTTGCGAGACGCCCCCTCCTTTCCGCGCGACATTACAGTAGCGGCCATGAGCAAACGGTCGCTTTACATCGCCGCCTACGACATCTCGGACGATGCCCGCCTGCGCAAGGCTCTTTTCGTGCTGCGCAACTATTCCACCGGCGGGCAGAAATCGGTTTTCGAGTGTTTCCTGACCATGGCCGAGAAGCGTCAATTGATCGACGAGATCAAGGACGTGATCGACGAGGAAGCCGACCGCTTTCTGCTCTTGCGGCTGGATCCCCGGATGAAGGTTCGCGTGCTCGGCATTGCGGTCCCGCCGGCGGACCCGGAATTCTTCTACGTCGGCTGAGGATCGAATGGGCACGCTTTACCTGGATAGAAAAGACATCGAATTGCGCCGCGAGGGCCGGCATCTCTGCCTTTATGAAGCCGGCAGCCGGAGCGCTACGATTCCCCTGAACGTCATCGAGCGGGTCGTGGTCCGCGGCCAGGCGACGCTCAGCACCGGGGTGCTGGGTCTGCTCGCCGAGGAAGGCATCGGCCTTCTGGTCCTGAGCGGCCGGCAGGGGCGTACGGCGGCGATTCTGCATGGAACCGGACATGGCGATACCGCCAGGCGCATCGCGCAATACCGGTGGCACCATGATGACGACTTTCGCCTGCCTTGGGCGCGCCGGCTGGTGGCGCTCAAATTGAAGGCTCAAGCGCGGCTGCTGCGGTCGGCTCTCCCGGTCCGGCCCGATTGCCGCAAACCGCTCACGGACGGGATCGCTCGCCTCGAACGCGCCTTGGCAAGCATCGAGGGCTCGCAGCGGCTGGAACGGCTGCAGGGCATCGAAGGCGCGGCTGCGGCGGCTTATTTCGCGGCATATACTCAGCTCTTTCCGGCCGGTCTCGGCTTTACCGGACGCAATCGCCGGCCACCGAAGGACCCGGTCAACGCGGCCCTGTCGCTCACTTACACGCTGCTCCATTTCGAGGCCGTCAACGCCTGTCATGCCGCGGGACTGGATCCGTATGTCGGCTTCTTTCACGAACCGGCGTATTACCGTGAGTCACTGGCGGCGGATTTGATCGAACCGCTGCGGCCGAGAGCGGACCGCTGGGTCTGGCGCCTGTTCGCCGATCGGGCGCTGCGCGGCGATTCGTTTGCAACCGAGGCCGACCGGTGTCTTTTGAAAAAGAATGGCCGGGAAATTTTTTATGGCCGCTACGAGTGCTTCGCTCGCCCTCTGCGCGCGCTGTTGCGGCGCTACAGCCTGTTGATCGCGCGCCGCCTGACCGGGGAGGCGCCGTGAAACCCCTCTATCTGCAAGGTTCGGGAACGGCGGTCAAGCTCGACGGCCCTGCCCTGCGCGTTACCCGTTCCGGCGCCGCGGAACGCTGGTTCCCGCTGCAGCGCATTTCGCACGTGGTCTCGGCGGTGCATATCGACTGGACGATCGATGCCCTGCTGGCCTGCGCGGAAAACCGCATTACGGTCAGTTTTATCGACGACGAAGGTGCGGTCTTGGCAAGAGTGGCGGGAAAACCCGGAGAACGCAGCGAGCTTCGCCAGCGCTTTCTGGATTTTCTGCTGCGTCCGGATTGGCGGGATTTGTATCTGCAATGGATCGGGGCCATGGAGCGCATGGCGGTGCGCAGCGTGATCCGCCGCACCGGCCTCGCTTTCGACCGCCCGCCGTCGGCGAAGGCGTTGCGCCGTCTGTTCCGGGAAGGCGCGAGAGCCATGGGTCAGCTTACGGTTTACGATCGTATCGGCGGTGAAGTTTTCGGCCTGCTGACGACCCTGGTGACCCGGCATTTGGCCGATGTCGGGATCACCACCGAATCGGAGCGTATGGGCGAACTCGATCCGGTAACCGGCCTGAGTTCGATTGTGTTCTGGGATTTTCAGCTGGCGCGGCTGGCCTGGCTCGAAGACCGGCTCCGTGACGATCGGCTGGATATTCCCGACCGTCTTGAAATTGTCGGCTTTTTCGAGGCCCGGCGAGAACGCACGGAGCGTCTGATTCGTGGACTGCTCGGCCGGCTGCACGGCTGGCTGCTGGAGATAGGGTGATGGCGCAGGGACGAGCGCAAAGCTATCTGGTCTGTTACGACATCGCCGATCCCAAGCGCCTGGGCCGGGTTCATCGCTTTCTTCGGGAGCACGGCATTCCGGTGCAATATTCGGTATTCGCGGCGCAGGCGACGGCCAAGCAACTCGCCCGCATCATTGCCGGACTGATGCACCGCATCGACAGGCGCGCCGACGACGTCAGGATCTATCCCCTGCCGAGCCGGCCGGAAACGGTCAGCCTGGGACTCCAACTCTTTCCGGAAGGCGTGCTGCTGATGGAAAAGGTCAGGATTTACTTAGGTTGCGGCGGTAGGGTTTTCATGCCTCGGTACAGCCGCTCGCAAGGTCGGGAATCCTTTCCCGACGTCGCGGCCCGATCCGGCGTCTGCGTCGGCAAGGGATTGCCGACCTACGACTGAGGCGCCCTGTAGGTCGGGAATCCTTTCCCGACGGCACAGCCCGATCCGGCGTCTGCGTCGGCAAGGGATTGCCGACCTACGACTGAGGCGTCCTGTAGGTCGGGAATCCTTTCCCGACGGCACAGCCCGATCCGGCGTCTGCGTCGGCAAGGGATTGCCGACCTACAACTGAGGCGTCCTGTAGGTCGGGAATCCTTTCCCGACATCGCGGCCGGGTCCGGCGTCTGAGGCCGCGCCGCTAGCCCGCAATGCTCCAGGCGGTCTTGCCCGGGATCGGGGGTCTCGGGACGATGTAGAACGGATACTCGTCGGATTTGGCCGTTTCCTCGGTGTGTTCGACCTGGGAACGGGAGATTTCCGTCGGATTGGACTCTACTTTGGTAGTCGATTCGCTGTTCATGATGTTGGCCTCTCTGTTAGGGGTTAAAGGCGGCCTGGCTTGCACGGGATCCGTTCAGGCTCCGCGCCGCCCCGCATGCCGGAGGATGAGTTTCCGTTTCGTCGCTTACGCCGCTGCACCTTGCGGCTGTCCGAACGTCCCGGAAGAACTCCCTTCGGTTGGCGTTGCGTCTTCGCTTAAGCTCGCTGCAATCCCCGCGCCACCTTCGCGCAATAACCATAAATCATTGATTTCAATAAATATACGGATAAGGTCGTCGCGTGAATCGGCGCCGGGATGCTTACAGGCTCGCCCTAATTTGTCGGCTTTTCGACAAAAAGCACGGGATATCACACGGCGTGACCGTCCGCCAAAGGCGCCTGTTTGAACCCGCCCATGCGGCGGCTTCCTTCCGCCCCAACCCGCTCCCGCGGGGCCTGGGCGCCATAAGGACGGCATTTTGAGCGGCACAGAAGATGCGAGCCAACCGCTTGTCTCGGTTGTGCAGATGCGGAATTTCGAGCAAAGTACCGGAGGGAGTACGCGCGACGCAGACGCTGTACTCGCGGAGTCCATGCCCTCTTTTGTCGCATTTGCGACAAAACGGTGCAGAAAACTTCGAAGCATTGACCGCGTTAAGCGCGCAACCCAAAAACCAGCAAGGCTCTCGGGACGAACCCCGGCACATGGCATGTGTCTTGCTCGACCAACCAAAAATGCACCAAAGAGGCTCTCGTGTCCAAACATCCTACCGATAAGCCGGCATCAAAGCCGCCCGGAGAGGCCTTGCCCGTTGAAAACGGTATGCTTGCTCTATTCGCGGAAACCGTGGAGCAAGCTCCGGTGGCGATCTCGATCACGGATGGCAAGGCCAATATCCTGTATGTGAACAAAGCTTTCACGCGGGTTACGGGGTATGCACCAGAAGAGAGCATCGGCCGCAATGAATCCATGCTGTCCGACAAGAACACGCCGAAATCCGTATACGAGGAGCTTTGGCGCCGTATCCAGTCGCAGCAGACCTGGCACGGCTATCTGCTCAACCGCCACAAGGACGGCCGGCGCTACCTGGCCGACCTGACCATCGCGCCGATTTTGAGCGAGCGGAACGAGACCACCCATTACATCGGCATGCACCGGGACATCACCGAGATGTACCGGCTGGAGCAGCAGGTCACTCAGCAAAAAGTGCTGATCGAGACGGTGGTCGACTCGATTCCGGTTGCGACCGTCCTTTTGGATGAAGCCGACAACGTGGTGCTGGACAACCAGATGTACAAGACCTTGTCGGGCGATCTCGGCCTCGTGGACCCTGCACGGACGTTCATCGATATCCTACGGGACGATATGGCGGAAGAGTGGGAGCGAATGAAACAACGGAAATCCGGCTTTCACAATCGCGAGGTCCGATTCGACCGCGGCGGACACTACGCACCGCGCTGGTATGCCTGCGCCGGGAGCTGGTTCTGCCTGGAAGACGACCGCGTCGAGGCGTTCTTCAACGAAAACGCCCAAACCTATCTGCTACTGACCATGACCGACATCACCCAGCAGAAAAGGCAGGCCGAGGAGATTCGCATTAATGCACTCAAGGCGCTGATGGCGGAAGAAGAAAAAATTCAGCGCTTGCGCGAAACGCTCTCCGGCGCCATTCACCATATTCAGGGTCCGATCAATCTGCTCAAGGCGGCCAAGACCATGTTGACGCGGCGGGGGCTGGATGCGCGCAGTGTTTCACTGGTCGACATTCTGGATCAGATTCGATCCGCCGGCGAACATTCGGTGGCCTTAATGAAAAGGTGCATACCGGAACACAATAACTCGGCCATGACGCCGGTCAATCTGAACCAGTTGCTGCATGAAACCATCGTGCTGCTGACCGAGCGGCTTCTCGCCTGCGGTATCGTCGTCGACTGGAAACCGACCCCGGTTCTGCCCGCCTTGATGGGCCGGGAAAGCCACCTGCGCACCATGTTCAAGCAAATCATCGAAAATGCCATCGAGGCGATGAATCAGAGCGGCATCGTGACCCGCGAACTGCGCATCTCGACCTGGTGCGACCAGCACTTGCTGCACGTTTCCATCGAGGATACCGGTCCGGGCATTCCGGACGAGTTGCGCGTCAAGGTCTTCGAGCCATTTTTCTCCACCAAGAACGACGGCCACGGGGGTCATTCCGGTACCGGTTTGACCATGGCCCAGGAAGTCATCAATCAACACCTTGGTCTGATACGGATCGATCCGAACTATCGCGAGGGATGCCGAGTGCGTATCCAGTTCAATATCCACAACACGATATTTATCCCGGAAAAGGTTTCCGATCATGGATGACCGTACTCAATTGATTGAGCGCGAACTGGAAGCTCTCTATCAGGTGAGCCAGGTGCTCAACCGACCCTTGGAGCTGAGAGCGAAACTGGAAGCCATCTTGGAAATTTTGCAGGAGTGCGCCGACATGCGCTGCGGAATGCTGGCGCTCAGGGAGCAAGACGGCGATGCTCTGGCGGTGTGTGCCATGTTGGGCAAAGACGGCGTCGAGGCCGGCAGGCCGGTCCGCTACGAGCCGGGCGAGGGCCTGATCGGCACGATTCTCGACGCAGGCCGCACCATCGTCGTGGAGCGCATCGCCGACGATCCCCGGTTTGTGGGCAAGCTGGGCCTGTACGATCCGGCCCTGCCGTTCATCGGATCGCCGATCCGCACCGGCGAAGACGATGACGATGACGATGATGAAGTGGTCGGTGTATTGGCGGCCCAGCCCGCGGACGCGAAACTGCTCGACACGCGCGCCCGGTTTTTGGAAATGGTCGCCAACCTGACCGCGCAAAGCGTCGGCCTTCTGCGCATCATGGAACAGAAGCAGCTCGATCTGGTTGCCGAGCGCGACCAATTGAAACAAAGCCTCCGCCGGAATTACGGTTTCGACAATATCGTCGGACGCACCGCGGCCATGCTGCGGGTTTTCGAGTTGGTCAGGCAGGTCGCGAAGTGGAACACGACGGTGCTGATTCGCGGCGAATCCGGTACCGGCAAGGAGGCGATCGCCAACGCCATTCATTACAACTCGGCCTGCGCCGGCGGCCCTTTCGTCAAGCTCAATTGCGCGGCCCTCCCGGACAACCTGCTGGAATCGGAGCTATTCGGCCACGAGAAAGGCGCGTTTTCCGGGGCCATCAACCAGCGCAAGGGGCGCTTCGAACTCGCCAACCACGGCACGATCTTTCTGGACGAGATCGGTGAAACCTCGCCTACGTTCCAGGCCAAGCTCCTTCGCATCATCCAGGAAGGGGAATTCGACCGGGTCGGCGGTACCCAGACGCTCAAGGTGCAGGTGCGCATCATCGCCGCCACCAACCGCAACCTGGAAGAGGAAGTCGAGTCCGGCCGGTTTCGGGAAGACCTCTACTACCGCCTCAACGTGATGCCGATATTCATGCCGGCGCTGCGGGAGCGGCTGGAGGACATTCCGGATCTCGCGGACTTCCTGCTCAAGCGTATCTCCCGGCAACAGGGCGGCAGACCGCTGATCATCAAGGAAAGCGCCATCCGGCTCCTGATGCGCCACGACTGG
Organism: Methylocaldum marinum; assembly: GCF_003584645.1. GTDB lineage: Bacteria > Pseudomonadota > Gammaproteobacteria > Methylococcales > Methylococcaceae > Methylocaldum > Methylocaldum marinum. Next base: position 5,927,602 of record NZ_AP017928.1, on the reverse strand, counting down.
CCGGGCAACGTCAGGGAACTGGAAAACTGCCTGGAACGGGCGGCCATCATGAGCCCGGACGGGATCATCGATCGCGACGTCATCGCCATGACCGGCATGGAGGACGATGACATTTCGGTTGCCGGGCCTGTCGTCAAAAAGCCGGAGTTCAATCTCGACGGAATGGATGAAAGAGAGCAGGTCATCGCTGCGCTCGAGCAGACCGGCTGGGTGCAAGCCAAGGCTGCCCGCCTGCTGAATATGACACCCCGGCAGATCGCCTACCGGGTACGGACGCTCAACATCAAGATGAAGCGGATTTAGGCGGATTTGGCCGATTGCGCGCCTGGCTCGACCGGTTTACAGCGCGCCGGAACGGCCGCAGGCTATTGGGCCAGCAGCGCCTACCCCTTCGGCTCGGCTCAGGATACGATGGGAAGGGCGGCTTCGACGCTCCCGAAGACGCCGTTTGCGATTGGGAAGGATTCCCGACCTTGCGAGCATTTGTAGGTCGGCAATCCTTTGCCGACTCGCGGGGTTTCTCTAGCTCCCGCCATTCCGCCTATGTTCCTCGTAACTCGAAATCAACCTGTTCATTTGCGCCTCGTCGCTCAGGCAATCCTCTAGCCGGCTGCTGATCAGATGCTCGTAATGACGGCGCAGCATGCAATCGGTCGGGCACGGAAAAGTAATCGTCTCGATCATGTATCTGACGTGACTCATGTAATGCCGCCTGAGCACCGAATCTTCGGGAATGGCAAGACGCGGGGGTATTGCCACCGAGGCCTTCGGAACAGCCATCCGCATTGTGTTCGCGGATGCCTTCGGCGATGGCTCCGAAGACTTCGCGTTGGCCGGAACCTCCGGAACATCGGCCGCCCCGTCTTCCGCAACGCTGCCGCGTTTTTCGCTTTTCCGGAGAAGCAAGTACACGATGACAATGATTGACAGCACGACGACCGCGGCGGCGACGATCAATGCCAGCCGAAACTCGTCGCCCGCCAGACTTTGAAAGAACTCACTCAGCTCGGATTGCTTCACGATTACCTCCTCCCATCTTAATTGTTGCTTATGTTATTTCCGGACCGGCACGTTTCGGCATACGGTCGCCGCTGAAAAAAGTCGCCGCCCGGACCGGACGGTTTGTTATGTTTCATGCCTTTATTTCCCGGACATTCTCGCCGTGAGCCGCGGACTCGGAGTATCGAATCCCTTACGAAATATCCGGGAAGTTTACAGATTAAACCCAAGAACAAAAATTGCCCAGTCTAGTATTCACTTGTCGAAACCGAAGCCCGGTCATTATTGAACCAAATAGCGTAGGTCTTTGTTCTTACAGCACGTAAAGAAAGTAAAGTCCTATTCGAATCGCCCTCACCCCAACCCTCTCCCAGAGGGGGAGGGAGCTCTTGTGGCTTTACTTTCTTGACCATGAGTAAATGAGATAATCCCAACACATCAGCTCGGTCGCAAAAGTATTACGGTCTGGCCGACATTCGTACGCGTAAAGCGCCGCGCTTCGGTGGAAAGGCGGATTGTCGGGAACCGAGGAATCCCGGTTTGGAAAGTGAATTTCTCAGAAATCGTACGGCAAATGTCGTGGTGGAAAATTCCGACAAATTCGGAGGGAATAAGCTTATGAGCGGTACTTGGATGTATCCGGGTGCAGGCTGCCCGGTCGGATGGCGCGGCGCTGCGGACTGAGGCGGAAATGGCTTCCGAACCGCTTCCTATGACGCGCCTGTTCCGTGATGTTCGTCCCAGAGTCGCTTGAAACAGGTATCCAGCCTCGACAAGCGGGTATTGGCGGCCTCAAGACGATCATAATGGGGAAAACGCCGGGAATTGCCCGCGTCGTACCAGGCCGCCATATCGCGTTTGAGACCTTCCTTTTCCTGAACCGTGCTTGCAATGAGCTGCCGCGTCCAATCCTGTGCGGCATTCGGCGTGAGCGCCGCAATGCGGTAACGTACGCCGGTATCGAAGATCCTCACGCCGCCGCCTTCGGCCACGGTTCGGCGAAGAGCCTCGCTGTCCGAAATTTCTACGCCGGCAAGATAATCGATGCCGAAATGGTATAAATCGGGCAGCCAGGGCGTGGTCGGCCCCATCAGCACGCTGACGGCATTGCGGGACAATTCGGCCAAGCGCGGGAAAGTCTTGTTGGGTATCGATGTCGCGGTGATGAATACCCACTCCGCCCCGGGCAGTAGATACTCGCAGGCTGCGTCGGGGAAATCGCCCGCCGCCGGCTGGCGCTCCAATATGGTCAGATCCAGCCCGTGCTCGACGGCAAATCGGTCAAGCCCCGGATAACGGCCGATAACGCCCACGCGTCGCCCTTTTATTTCGGGCAGGAAGTGTTCGAAAACGGCAAGATTATTTCCGCTTTCAGGCCGGGGCATGAGTGTAACGCCGGGGGCCGGAAGCTGCTGGCGATTGATACCGGCGTTAACGGCCGCCATGCCGATCGTGGCGCGGTAAGGGTCGAAGTCGCGCACCCAGGCGGCGAGTTCGGTGATGGATTTTCCGCTCAGCGTGCCGGCCCATGGCAGGGTCCGGGTGGGTACCCCCGGGCTCATCGCCAATCCAAGGGATTCCGCTTCGCAATAGGTCCACACCAGGCCGATCAAGACCTCCCGCACGTGAGCCGGTCCCGCGGCATAATCCTGTAATAAGTCGTAGATTTCGTATGGATCGCTCATGGTGTGCCCATTACGCCCGCTACGGTGTCCGCCGGCACAGGCGGCACCTGCCGGGCATCATCTGAAACCGCCGGCGTCGGCCCATGAAAGGGAATAAGACTTCCGGGAAACGGATTCGGGGATCATACCGGACCCGGAACCTACCGGTCATCCCGGACGATTTTACTCGCCGAGCGCGGGTAACAGTTTGGCTTCCGATTTGATGACGTCTTCGCGCCCCCAAGCCACCACACCTTCCACGAACCAGCGCAGGTCTTTCGGATGCGGCAGAACGACGTCGTATTCTGCGAAGAAGGTTCCGTCGGCGTGGAATTTCATTTCACCGACCCGATGTCCTTTGGGACTGCGCCAGTAAGCGCATAAGGTGTCTTTTCCGCTGAAAGGATCGCGGCTGGCTTCGAAGCTGGCTTCACTATAAACCGGCTTCATGGCGATTTGTTCGGGCAGGAATCCAAGCTCGTAAATTTCCGAGATCAGCCGCGCGCAAATCGTTTCGCCCAAAGCGAGATGGGCTTGTACCATCGGTTCGATCGTTTCCATGAGGGATACTCCAAGATTCAACCGAGACGTGGACGGACGCCTGCGCAAGACGTCGTTCCGGCGTTCCGCTTGCCGCTGTCCGGGGCAGCGGGTATCTGAAAACGAGTTTTGGGTTTTTCGCGCGATATCATGCTCCGTCTCGTAGGCGTTGATCCAGCATCGATCAAGCAATGGCAATGCCATTTTTATCTTATTGATTCTGAAATAAACACACGTCTTTCTCGCATGTTTGAAATGCTACAACAGCTTTTTTCGAGTCGCTAAAACAACAAATCCCAGCCGAAAGGACTGGGATTTGTCCAAGGTCGAGCGCGACCGAAAGCTTACATCTGCTCGCATAAGGTGTTCTGCTTCTTGCTCGAATTCGGCAGCATCTTGCGCGCTTTCCAGAGACCTACACCGAGAATCAAGGGCAGCACGATCAGCGGGAATTCGACCACGGCAGATGCCACCAGCATCAAGACGAAGAAGCTTATTGCCGCAAACAGTAGAACGAATGGGACTATCCCAAGAAGCAACAAAATATGCATAACCACCACCATAATTTAAATTACGGAAATAATCATAACCAAAACTTCGGGATTGTGTTGGCTATTTTCAACCACTTTTAGGAAATAATCGCTTCATGTTTTTAGCATAACGCCTTTCTATGGAAACAATACAAATCGGCTTATGCTGACAAAAAAAAACCGCGAAACAGCGACCTAACAACCGTTCCGCGGCAAAACATGGCGAATACCAAACCTTTCTCGATTCTTGGGCGGTGCTCGTTCAACCGGTCGTAGTCATCCCCGGAACATTCACTCCGTTCTTACCGAAATCCGACTTGGCAATTGCCAGTCGCGAAGCTCCCGTTCCCTCCGGCCCTATTTCCGTAAACAGCCGCCTCATTCGCCCGAACCGCCGTGACACCACCGTTTTCCGATCGGACCGACCGCAGAAGGTTACGGATCTCGGGATTGCATTTGCCGCAAGCCGTGCCTGCCTTGAGACAGGCGGAGATGTCCTTGCGCGTGCAAGCCCCCGAGCGTATCGCTTCGCAAATTTGGCTTTCCGTGACCGCTTTGCAGATACAGATGTACATGAGTTGCCTCAATCTCTTTGTCTCTTGCCGCTTCAATCACCCGACATGGGGTAGCTCTCGAACAAATAGTCGAGCCATAGATTGGACACTTTCTCCAAGGTCGTGTTTTGGCGCAGCCGCGCATTCAGGTGCGGGAAATCGACCTGGTCGAGGTCCTGATCCTGATTGAAGCAGGTGTAAACGAAGCGCTCCTTGCCGGTCTCGGGATCCTTCTGCTTGCACATGCACTGGGCACACACGCCTTTCATCATGCATTGCATGGGTGAGTTGATGGAGCCTATCGCTACGTGGTTTTCCTTCAGATAAGGCTGCAGCGCCCCGAACCGCGCCGCTTTCACGGCGGACATCATGCGGTCCGAACCGATCGCGATGATGCGATCGGCGTCTTTGAGCGGAATGGGAATATCTCCCAGTTCACCGCTGCCGTAAGCCACCATCGCCTCCACGATGTTGCCGACGAAGGATTTGTCCTGCGGCCGCGTGGTGGCAATGGGACTCGCGCCCTTGGTCTTGTCGACGGACCACACGATGACGTCGGAGGCATCCTCGATCTCCTTGACCTTGAAGAGGTCCCGGGCGCTACGGTAGCCGGCAAAATACAGGACCCGATTGCCGTTCTCGCGAAGAGCCTTGCCTATGGAGAACAGCACGGCATTGCCGAGACCGCCTCCCAGCAGGAGCACTGTTTCGCCCCGGGGTATCTCGGTGGGCGCACCGGTGGGTCCCATCAATACGACGGGATCACCCGGTTTCCAGGTGGCGCACAGGCGCGAGGACGTCCCCATTTCCAAGGCGATCACGCCGACCAGACCTTTTTCCCGATCCACCCAGGCACCGGTGAGCGCGATGCCTTCCGTTGCCAGTGAAGTGCCGTCGAGCCGCGGCGCGTAGGACTCGAAATTCTGCACCCGGTAAAACTGGCCAGGCTGAAATTTCCGCGCCGCCATGGGCGCCTTTATCGTGATTTCGACGATGGTCGGCGTCAGTCGCTTGACCTCCACGACCTCGGCCGTGAGCTGTTCGTCCAGTTGCGATTGAAACGTTGCGAGTTCCGCATCACGCTCGGGCTGCGCCGCCTCGTCGAGCCGCTCCAGATCCTTTTCGAACAGCTTGACCACGTAGGGATATCCGTCCTTGGCACTGGCCATGGCCTTGACCACGTTGCCGGCATAAACCGGATGGTTATCGCCGTAGTAAGTAATGTATTTCCCGTCATTCCCGTAGGAGGTAAACGGCGCCGGGACCAGTTCTTTCGGCATGCCCCAGCCGTTCTTGGGCTCCATTTGGGGCGAACCGCCTTCGTTCCATGCGGGTTCGAAGCGCTGGAAGAAATTGCCGTCGAGCTTGAAGGTGCCCGGAAATTCGTTTTCGTAGATCGTGTTCGGCGACGTACCGGCGGCGACCAGGAGGGTTCGCAAAGGCACGATGGGCTGTTCGCCGGCGTCGACCCAGCGGCCGTCGTCGCGCTTCACCAGTTTTTCGAAACGCACGGCCTGCAGATAGCCGTAATCGTCGGTGATCGCCTCTTTCGGATTCATACCTTCGGCGAATACCAGACCTTCTTCCATCGCCTTGATGATTTCTTCATGGTTCTGGCGATAGGCCGGCGAATCGTTCATGCCCTTGCGGTAGAACAACGTCACCCCGCCCCACTGTCGGATGAGCGGCTCGAAATCGGGTGTTTCTCCCTGTGCCTCGGCGCGCCAGCGCTCGGCACGTATCGCTCGGCCGTGGGTGAGAAATTCGTCCAATATGGACAGTTCCTCGCCGTCGAAACGTGAGCGTACCTGGGTTTCTCCGTAGCGGGCGACGAGCCGTTCGTAACGATCGAGAGTCTTCTCCACCTGCACCGGGTAATACGCCAGTAGTTCCGTTACCGCGTCGGTGGCGGTGAGGCCGCCGCCGATCACGCCGGCCGGCAACCGCACTTGAAGATTGGAGAGCGAGGACTGTTTCGCCGCCCCCGACAATTGCAAGGCCATGAGAAAATCCGAAGCCTTGCGGATACCGCGGGCGAGGTTGTTCTCGAGGCCGATCATGGTCGGCTTGCCGGCACCGCTGGCGATCGCGATATGATCGAAACCCAGTGTCCAGGCGTCGTCTATGCTCAGCGTGCTGCCCAGCCGAACGCCGCCGTACATGCTGAAATTCCGGCGCCGCGCCAGGGTCAGGTAAATCACCTTGAGGAAATTCTTGTCCCAGCGCACGGTAATGCCGTACTCCGCAACACCGCCGAAGCCCATCAGAACGCGCTTATCCAGGTCTTCGTACAGCATGTGGAAATCGTCCACCGCCTCGGGAAGCCCCGCGTCCTTTCCGGTAAGTTCTTCAGGCAAAGGCTCGATCTTCAGAGCGTCGATGGCAACCACGCCGAACCCTTCGTTGAGAAGGAAGTGGGCGAGCGTGTAGCCGGCCGGTCCCAAACCCACGACCAGCACCTTCTTCCCGTTGTAAGGCAAGGCATAGGGGCGCTTGAGGTTCAACGGGTTCCAGCGGGTCAGCAGGCTGTAGATCTCGAAGCCGTAAGGCATGAACAGCACATCGGTGAGAATATTGGTCTCGACTTGCGGAATGTTGACCGGCTCGGTGACACGCTGAAACACGCAGGCCTTCATGCATTCGTTGCAGATTCGATGGCCGGTGCCGGGCGCCATGGGGTTGTCGGCGACGATCATGGCCAGGGCGGCGATATTGTCTCCCTCCCGCTTCAGCGCGAAGGCTTCGGAAATGCGCTCTTCCAGCGGGCAGCCGATCTGGGTTACGTCGAGCGGATTGTGGCGGAATCCGCCCTCCTTGGTGCGCTGTCCCTTGGAGCAGTAATCGTTGTTGCGCACGTGACAGAGAACGCAGCGATCCACTTCATAGTTCGATTCGCGTTCGGTGGCTCTGAGGTCGGTCAGCGCAAATCCGTCGCGCCGGCGACGCTTATCCAGGGGACCCGCCAACACCTCGAAACCCTGTCTCGGTTCCGCGTGGCACTCGACCAGACGTTCATAAGCGATGCGTTCCGGCTGTTTCAGCGACGCCCAGTCGGTAACCTTGGCGCGGATCGTCGGATGGTTGAGGGCCGCGTAAGTCCAGCGTTCCACGACATCGAGCAGGCCGAGCACGAACGCCGAACCATCGGTTTCCGCCAGTGCCGCCGCGAAACGTTCGCGGGCCGCCGGGTCGGCCTGCAGGCTTTGTCGCAATGCCGCCGTATCCGCTTCGGCATCGCCACCGTAACTACCGGCGTCGCCCTTGGCCTTCGCCTGGTAATACTTCGCCAGCGCATCCAGGCGAACCGCAACCGTTGCCAGAGCCTGCTCGGGATCGAGCTCGGTGTCGGTCCCCAGGACCGCCCGAATCAAGTCTTCAGGCGCCGAGGTCAAACTCTCCAGATCGAAGCTGGCCAGCGCTTCGGCGTCAAACCGCTGGCCGACGCGTTTGACTACCGTATTCTTATAGGTAAACACGCTTTCGAATTCGCGCGCCGCGGCGGATCGCTGGGCTTCGCGCTCCGCTTCCACATTAAAGAGGCGCGCGACGAAGCGTCCGAGGTAGGGCGCCGTCCGGAGCAACGCATCGGCGAGCTCTGTGGCAGGGAGTTTGCCTTCCGTATCCTTGCGGCAAGCATCATACGCGCGGTAAACCTCGGGGTCGTCCGCCTCCAGGGCCTGGTCGAACGCTTCGTAAAGCGCTCTAAGTCGATCGGGATCGTACAAATCCCGATAATCAAAGCCTGGTATACCCAAGGTAAAATCGCGTCGGGCGTATGGCTCGCCGACCGTGGCGCAGCGCTGCGTAAGATTCATATTCGCATTTACCCCTCTACTCGTACGGTCTTTGGTCCGTATTAAGCAGAAGCCATGCCATTGATAATTTTTCGCCTAAAACCCACGAAATATAGGGTTTTTTCACTACCGAACGACGTCGGGTCGCTTGTTATCTTTATTACGAAATCCGGGCGTTTTGAAGGTTTTTGTAGCGAACGTGACAAACCCTGCCGGCACTCGGCGGCACCTTCGCGTGGCCTTAGCGATATCTACAGCGGGATTTTCCCCTTCTCCCTCGTGTTAACGCGGTCCGGACGCCTCGCCCCAACCGGCGAAACAGGCCCCGCAATGTCGGCCCAGGCCCCCCGGATTGCACCATTGCGCTCGAAATTGTTGAAAACCCGACAAATCGCCACGCCGAGCTCAAGGCATTTTTAGTCGATATCTCAAATGCTTACGCGCGAAACCTGCATTGGTACGGGCCTTGCTTAATCCGAGGTAACCCGGCAAAACCCACCGCTCGAGGTGAGCGGCGCGGGTTTTGTTGAATGCGAACCCGGAGAAACCAATGTCCATGAAACTACCGATTTATCTCGACTATTCGGCGACGACCCCGGTTGATCCGCGCGTTGCGGAGAAGATGATTCCTTTCCTGACCGAAGCGTTCGGCAACCCGGCCAGCCGCTCCCATGCCTTCGGCTGGACCGCTGAAAAGGCCGTGGAAGATGCACGGTCCGAAGTCGCCCAGCTGGTCAACGCCGATCCCAAGGAAATCGTCTGGACCTCCGGCGCGACCGAGTCGGATAACCTGGCGATTAAAGGGGCAGCGTATTTCTATCAGACCAAAGGCCGTCATCTCATCACCGTCAAGACCGAGCACAAAGCGGTGCTGGACACCATGCGGGAATTGGAAGCCCAGGGCTTCGAAGTCACCTACCTCGACCCCCTCCCCAACGGCCTTTTGGATCTCGATGTTTTCCGCGCCGCGATTCGTCCCGACACCATCGTCGCGTCCGTGATGCACGTCAATAACGAAATCGGCGTAATCCAGGATATTGCCGCCATCGGCGCGATCTGCCGCGAAAAGGGTGTGATCTTCCACGTCGATGCAGCGCAGTCCACGGGCAAGGTCGAAATCGATCTTTCCAAGCTGCCGGTGGACCTGATGTCCTTTTCGGCGCACAAAACCTACGGCCCAAAGGGCATCGGAGCGCTCTTCGTACGACGTCAGCCGCGGGTACGACTCAAGGCGATGATGCACGGCGGCGGCCACGAGCGCGGGCTCCGCTCCGGCACCCTGGCCACTCATCAGATCGTCGGCATGGGCGAAGCTTTCCGCCTCGCCCGCGTGGATATGGCGGAAGAAATGAAGCGTATCGGCAAGCTGCGCGACAAACTGCTGGGCGCCGTGAAGGATATCGAAGAGGTTTATATCAACGGCGATATCGAACAGCGGGTCCCGCATAACCTCAACGTCAGCTTCAACTATGTGGAAGGCGAATCCCTCATGATGGCGCTCAAAGACCTCGCCGTATCCAGCGGTTCCGCCTGTACCTCGGCCAGCCTCGAACCGTCCTACGTTCTCCGGGCGCTGGGACGCAGCGACGAGCTTGCACACAGTTCCATCCGGTTTACCCTCGGCCGGTTCACCACTGAAGACGAGGTGGATTTCGCGATCTCCCTGATCAAGCAAAAAGTCGATCGACTGCGCGACCTTTCTCCATTGTGGGAGATGTACAAGGAAGGCATCGATCTCAACTCAGTTCAATGGGCCGCCGCGCATTAAGCGGATATCGTCAATCACCAACCAATTGGAGACCACCATGGCGTACAACGAAAAAGTTATCGATCATTACGAAAATCCCCGCAACGTAGGCTCCTTCGAGAAAGAGGAAGACGGTGTGGGCACCGGGGTCGTCGGCGCACCCGCTTGCGGCGACGTGATGAAACTGCAGATCAAGGTCAACGATGAAGGCGTTATCGAAGACGCGAAGTTCAAAACCTACGGCTGCGGCTCGGCCATCGCTTCCAGCTCCCTGGTTACCGAATGGGTCAAGGGCAAGACCGTCGAAGAGGCACTGGCCATCAAGAACACCGAAATCGCCGAAGCATTGGCTCTGCCGCCGGTGAAGATCCACTGCTCGGTTCTCGCCGAGGACGCGATCAAGGCCGCCGTCACCGACTATCGGTCGAAGACCGAAACGTCCGAAGCCGGTTACGACGTCTGTAAATCCGCTGCGTAAATATTACAGGAGAGCATCATGAATGCCGTGGTTGAAATTCAGGATCTGACCCCTGCCGCTCCTCCGGTCATCTTCAGCAACAATGCCGCCGCCAAGGTCAGCGAACTGATCGCCGAAGAAGGCAATCCGGACCTGAAGCTCAGAGTTTATGTTTCGGGTGGCGGTTGCTCCGGCTTTCAGTACGGATTCTCGTTCGAGGAAGTCGTCGCCGAAGACGACACGACGGTCGAAACGGACGGGGTGACCCTCATGGTCGACCCCGCCAGTCTGCAATATCTGGCCGGCGCCGAGATCGATTATCAGGAAGGGCTGGAAGGCTCACGCTTCGTCATCAAGAATCCGAACGCCTCTTCGACCTGCAGCTGCGGCAGCTCGTTCTCGGTTGGCGGCTCTAGCTGTTCATCCCAGTAATTCTTCCGCGATACGAGGAGAGTTCAGATTATGGCAGTAACCTTGACAGAAAAAGCCGCGCGCCAAGTGCAAAAGCACTTGGCCGCGCGCGGCACGGGACTGGGACTCAGAGTGGCCGTCAAGACCTCTGGGTGTTCAGGCCTCGCTTACGCCCTGGAGTTCGTCGATGACCTCGCTCCGGAAGATTGTTCTTTCGAGAGTTTCGGCGTCACCCTTCTGGTCGACCCGAAAAGCTTGGCCTATCTCGACGGAACCGAACTGGATTACGTGCGTGAAGGTTTGAACGAAGGTTTCAAGTTCAATAACCCGAACGTAAAGGCCGAGTGCGGCTGCGGCGAGAGCTTCAATGTTTAGAACGTAAAACCAAAGGTGTGATGATGACCTCGGCGGCGACACGCAATTTTTTCGAGTTGTTCCAACTGCCCCCGCTGTTCCAGCTCGATCTGGATCAGCTCGACCGTCAATATCGGGAAATGCAAGCCCGTGTTCATCCCGACAAGGCCGCGCATTTGAGCGACACCGAAAAGCGTTTGTTCCTGCAATGGGCAACGCTGGCCAACGAGGCTTACAGCACTTTGAAGCGCCCGCTGGACCGGGCGCGCTATCTTCTCCGGATTCACGGTGTCGACACACGGGAAGAAGACAATACCGCGATGCCGGCAGAGTTTCTGCTGGAACAGATCGAGTGGCGTGAGGAATTGCAGTCGGCAATGGCTCTACGCAGCCCGGAAGCCCTCGATAGGCTCTCGGCGCGCCTGCGATCGGAAATGGACAGCCTGCTCAGCTCGCTCGCTACGCTGCTTGACGTGGAGCAACGTCATCCCGCCGCGGCGGACGTGGTCCGCCAGCTGGCCTTTCTCGAAAAGCTCGGTCGAGATATCGATCAAGCCCAAACCGAATTGGAGGAATGATGCTGCTGCAAATTTCCGAACCCGGCGTAAAAGCCTCTAAACCGCAGCGCATTGCGGTTGGTATTGACCTGGGCACCACCCACTCGCTGGTCGCCACGATTCGAGATCAGCGCACGGAAGTGCTGGAAGATCAACAGGGCCGCGTTCTGCTGCCGTCGGTGGTGCACTACGGTGCCGACCGTAGCGTGGATGTCGGATATGACGCCATGGTCTGGCAAAACGACGACCCGGAAAATACTTTCGTATCGGTCAAGCGTTTCATGGGGAGGGGTCGTGAAGACCTGCCGGAAAACCACGGCACGCCTTATCGCTTTGCCGATACGCCCGGCATGGTCCAGTTCGAAACCCATATAGGCACGGTCAGCCCGGTTCAGGTTTCGGCGGAGATTCTCAAGGCGCTGCGCGACCGCGCAGTCCGGGTTTTGGGCGACGACATCGCCGGCGCGGTAATCACCGTGCCCGCTTATTTCGACGACGCTCAGCGCCAGGCCACCAAGGATGCCGCCAAATTGGCCGGCCTTGAAGTGTTCCGCTTGCTGAACGAGCCGACGGCCGCAGCGGTAGCCTACGGTCTCGATCAAGCAGCCGAGGGCGTTTACGCGGTGTACGACCTCGGCGGAGGCACTTTCGACATTTCCATACTCAAACTTACCCGCGGCGTGTTCGAGGTACTGGCTACCAACGGCGACCCGGCCTTGGGCGGAGACGATTTCGACCGCGCCGTTCTCGACTGGCTGCTGGCGGAAACCGGCATTCCGGTTCCGTCCGCGGGCGATACGCGCCGACTGCTCACCGCCGCGCGGGCCGCCAAGGAATACCTATCCGATCAACCTACGGCGCAAATCTCCACGCCGCTGTCGAACGGCACTGTGGTAAAAGCCAACCTGTCTCGGGAAGCTTTCGATGCCCTGACCGAGGCCCTGGTAAAACGAACCATGGCGCCGGTACGCAAGGCGCTCCGCGATGCGGGGCTCTCCACGACCGAGATCAAGGGCGTTGTCCTGGTGGGCGGCGCGACTCGCATGCCCTGCATCCGCAAGGCCGTGGCCGAATTCTTTCAGCAGCAGCCGCTGGTCGACCTCGACCCGGACAAAGTCGTGGCCATCGGCGCCGCCCTGCAGGCCAATGCACTAGCCGGGAACCGAGGCGAAGACGACTGGCTGCTGCTCGATGTAATTCCGCTCTCTCTCGGCATCGAAACCATGGGCGGGCTCACCGAAAAGATCATTCCGAGGAACTCTACCCTCCCCTTGGCGCGGGCACAGGAATTCACCACTTGGAAGGATGGGCAAACCGCCATGAGTATCCACGTGGTCCAGGGCGAACGCGAAGTGGTCAGCGAATGCCGCTCCCTCGCCCGTTTCGAACTGCGTGGCATTCCTCCGATGGTTGCGGGCGCGGCCCGCGTTCGGGTGACTTTCCAGGTGGACGCCGACGGCCTCCTGAGCGTGTCGGCTGCCGAGCAGACCAGCGGGGTCGAAGCCAAAATCGAGGTCAAGCCGTCCTACGGCCTGAACGATGCGGATATCACCCGAATGATCGAGGATTCCTACAAGCACGCTCAGGAAGACATCGAGGCAAGACGGCTTCGGGAACAGAAAGTCGAGGCGCTTCGGCTGCTCGAAGCCACCGAGGCGGCTCTGGCGGAAGATTCCGAGCTTCTATCCGCCGAAGAACTGGCGGTTATCACCAAGGGTATGCAGATTCTTAGAGAAACAGCCGAGGGCACCGATTGGGAGGCCATCAAAAAGGCAGCCGACGCGCTGAACGAAGCGAGCACCGATTTCGCCGGCCGACGCATGGACCATAGTATCAGGAAGGCCCTGGCCGGACAGAAACTCGAGGAACTGGACGCATGACCATGAGAGAGAGCCTGTTTCATCGGTACGCCGGAGCGAGATCCTGACCATGGCAAACATTACCGTCCTGCCCCATGCCGAAATCTGTCCGGAAGGCGCCTTAGTAAAGGCCCGCAGAGGTCAAACCATCTGCGAGGCCCTGCTCGATGCCGGCATCGAAATCGAGCACGCATGCGAACACGCCTGCGCCTGCTCCACCTGCCATGTCATCGTTCGGGAAGGATATTCGTCGCTGGACACCCCGGACGAGAACGAGGAAGACATGCTGGATCGCGCGTGGGGCCTTGAACCCCAATCCAGGCTGGCCTGCCAGGCTTTCGTGACCGGGACCGATCTCACCATCGAAATTCCGCGCTACAGCCGGAATCTGGCAAAAGAAAAGAAGGCTTGAAGATGACATCCGGCAAGGTTGTGATCAACGATACTACGCTCCGGGACGGCGAGCAGACCGCCGGAGTGGCCTTCAATGCCGAGGAAAAGCTCGCTATAGCGCGGGCGCTGGCTGCGGCGGGCGTTCCCGAAATGGAAATCGGTATTCCGACCATGGGGCCGGAGGAACGGGAAATCATCGCGGCTATTTGCGCGCTCGGCCTTCCGTCCAGGCTCATGGTCTGGAGCCGTATGTGCGAAGTCGACCTCGAGGCCGCGAGCGGCTGTGGCGCCGATTTGGTCAATTTGTCGATTCCGGTTTCCGATATCCAGTTACACCATAAGCTCGGGCGCGATCGCGACTGGGCTATCTCGACCGTGAGCCGCATCGTCGCGCGCGCGCTGGATATGGGCATGGAAGTCTGCGTCGGTGCCGAGGACGCCTCCCGCGCGGACCCCGACTTTCTGCTCAGGATCGCCGATACCGCCCAGCGGGCCGGAGCACGGCGCTTGCGCTTTGCCGATACCTTGGGTCTGCTCTGCCCGATATCCACGTTCGAGCGTATCCGGCGTCTCGTCGAAGCCGTGGATCTCGAGCTTGAAATGCACGCCCACAACGACTTCGGGCTCGCCACCGCCAATACTCTGGTTGCAATCCAGGCGGGAGCCAGTCACGTCAACACCACTGTCAACGGTCTCGGCGAGCGCGCCGGCAACGCCGCCCTCGAGGAAACGGTCATGGCGCTGCACCAGCTATACCAGCTTCCCACCGGCATCGACGTGAGTCAGTTCGGCGCGATTTCCGAACTCGTGGCTCAGGCCTCGGGACGGCCGGTGGCGCCTAACAAGAGTATCGTCGGCGAAGCCGTGTTTACCCATGAAGCGGGCATCCACGTCGACGGGCTCCTGAAGAACGTACTCAACTACCAGGGCGTGAACCCCAAGGAACTTGGCCGCGAACATCGTCTGGTGCTGGGCAAACACTCGGGCTCGCATGCCGTCATTCAGCGCTTTCGCGACCTCGGCATTGAATTGAGCGAAATCGCGGCAGCGCAGCTTCTGCGCCGGATTCGCCAGCATGCGAATCAGACCAAGCGCGCACCCAGCACGGCCGAGCTTATGAGTTTTTATCGGGAAACGGCCGCGTCGGAACCCATTCCCAGCCTGCCCGGCCTACCCGATGCGCTTCCGATCCGAAATCAACCTTAAGAAGGCATCTCATGAATCCGCTACTGCAACAAATAGAAGGTTTCTCAGCAGCCGAGGAGTTCTTCGACTTTTTCGGCATTCCGTACCAAACCGAAGTCGTAAACGTCAATCGCCTGCATATCCTGAAGCGTTTTAACCAATATCTCGCCAGATCGCCTATTCCCGATGACCTGGATGAAGAGTCGGCCTGGAACATTTGCAAGGAATATCTGACCCGCGCCCATGACGATTTCATCACTTCGAATGCGGCTCAAGAAAAGGTGTTCAAGGTCTTTCAGGAGCAAGACGGCAAGAGCATTTCGCTGGAAAGCATGAAAACCAGCCTTTCAACCCGCAAAAAAGGGGCCGCCAAGGGCAGTCCTGGCACCCAATAAGAAAGAATCCTTTCGATCTCCCTACGAGGAATAAATATGGCTAAACCCGAAAAACACGTATTCGTCTGTGCCCAATCCAGACCACCGGGACATCCTCGGGGATCCTGTGCGCAGTTGGGCTGTGCGGCGGTGCTGCAAACCTTTGCCCAGCAATTCGAGCAGGGACAGCTCCATGGGAAATTCGCGTTGACCAGCACCGGATGCCTCGGTGCATGCGACATCGGTCCCACCGTGATCGTTTATCCCGATGCTGTGATGTACACCAAGGTCAAACCGGAAGACGTGGGCGAAATCATCAGCGAGCACCTGCAAAAGGGCGAACCGGTGGAACGCCTGAAAGCACCTGCCGCGGTTTGGGCTTGAAGCAATCGGATAAAGGAGCGCGAAACAGCCATGCGTGAAGTGTTTTTCGCCGGCGACGTGCCACCCAAGGTCGGTGGTCTGCTCGAAGAAGCCATGAGTGCCTATTCCGATACGGCGCGCGCGGAGGCGTTGCTGCAGCAGGCGCGGCAAGAAGCTCCGGAAGCCCTGCCGGTGTATTTCTCGCTCTACAAATTTTATTTCTACAAGGGCCGGCTGGCGGACGCCGAGGAAGCTGCACGTTCGGCGTTGAAAACCGCCGCGCGACTTGGCGGGTTTCCCGAATCCTACGCCAGCCTCACCCCGGAAACCACGGACTGGACGCGGCACGACAGCCCCCAGCACTTTTACCTGTTCTCGCTCAAGGCACTGGCGTTTATCCGCTTGCGCCAAGGTGACTCCCGCGGCTGCGAGGAGATACTCGGAAAACTGCGGGAGCTGGATTCAGCCGACACCGTCGGCGGTTCCGTGATAGGCGCTATTGCCGCCGGAGCCGCGGCAGCGTAATCCGTCAGGAATGTTTAGCCGGCCCGTCCTGTTTCCATAACTTATTGAATTTTTTGACCACAAAAAGCACAACGAGGTAACTACATGTCGACTCTGACCATCATGCCATCCGGAAAAACGGTTGTAGCCCAGGAGGGGATCAGACTTTTGGATGCAATCCTCGCCGCCGGCGACGACCTCATGCACAAGTGCGGCGGCAACGCCCAATGCGGCAGCTGTCATATCTTTGTTCAATCCGGCAGAAAGGGATTGACCAAAATCACGCCCGACGAGAACGCAAAACTCGACACCATCGTTGGCGTCGGCTCCAAATCCCGGTTGGCTTGCCAAACCAAGATTCTGGGGACCGAAGACGTCACCGTCGAATTGCTGGGCTTCGCATCGGGTCTTTGATTTCCGGCACCTGGTTTGCCGAAGTAAGCCAATCCATATACCGAGGGTCATTCATGAGCATCGAAGACACCATACGCGAACAGATCGCCAACCATCCGGTCCTCCTGTACATGAAAGGTGTACCCGAAATGCCGCAATGCGGTTTTTCCGCCAAGGCAGTAGCGGCGCTCCAGTCCACCGGAGTCCCTTTTGCCTACGTCAACATTCTCCAGGCGCCGTCGATTCGGGAGAAACTGCCAAGTATCTCGGCCTGGCCCACCTTTCCTCAGCTGTTCGTAGGCGGCGAACTTGTCGGTGGCAGCGATATCGTCGCGGACATCGCCCAGAAGGGCGAACTCAAGCCCATGCTGGAGAAAGCCGTCGCCAGCAAGCAAGCGGAAACCTAGCCATGGAAATCGCCGAAGTTCGTAGCTTTATCGAAAACGGCCTCCCCGGCTGCCAACTAACGGTTGACGGCGAAGGCTGCAACTTTTCGGTGGTGGTGGTCGCAGAGGCGTTCGAAGGGCTTTCTCCGGTCCAGCGTCAGCAGAAGGTACTGGCGACAGTCAAAGATCCCTTGGCGACCGGCGCCTTGCACGCCATCAGCATGCAGGTCTACACGCCTTCCGAGTGGGAGCGGGAAAGCGCTAAAGCCGAGGGCTCGGCGACTTCCACGGAGTAAGTCGTCGAAATGGTTTTTTGATTGTACGACGAGAGATCGATCTATGCCGATATACGACTTTCACTGTAAGCAATGTAACAAAACCTTCGAGTTGCTGGTTAGTCTTTCTGCCGTACCGTCCTGTCCTGAGTGCGGAAACGCGGCGCTCGAAAAACTGCCGTCTCTCATTGCTCCCCAGGGCAAGACGGCCGGTTTTTTGGCGAAAGCTCGAGCACAAGCAGCGCGGGAAGGCCATTTCAGCAACTTTGCCCCGTCCGAGCTACCGCGTATCAAGTCTTAACGATGCATCATCGCCGATACGGGCATTTCCAAAATCAGGATTAAACCGCCATGGCTACTTTAATCAAAACGACAGCAGACGGCCGCAAGGTCGAAGTCATCGGGATGGCCATCTGCCTTGATGGAAAAAAAGAGGCCGATCGGCTGATTCCGGTCTACGAGCACCCCAACCGGGCGGCCATTCTGAACGCCGTGCCTAACGCCACTCACGTTGCCGGCCGCTTGCCGCTGA
Source organism: Methylocaldum marinum (assembly GCF_003584645.1). Lineage (GTDB taxonomy): Bacteria > Pseudomonadota > Gammaproteobacteria > Methylococcales > Methylococcaceae > Methylocaldum > Methylocaldum marinum. The sequence continues at coordinate 5,909,731 of NZ_AP017928.1, read as the reverse complement.
CGGCGGAAGAAGCCGCCACAGCTCAAGTTGCTCTGGACGAGGCTAAGGCCGCCTACGAATTCAGTCCGCTGGGAATTTCGGAACGAATCCGGATGGTGCAGAGACAGGCGATTGCCAATCGGGATTGAACTTGCGCCGATCAGCCCATGCCTCGCGTATAGCGGCTGATTTAGCGTGTGGGGAAAGGATTCCCAACTCAAGCCGGTTTGCGGTAGATGGTTTTTTCTAGGCGACTTGAATTAAAAAAAGTTTCAAACAGCATTCAATTCTCAGGAAACCCGCGGCTGATGGGCTTCCGCCCAGAGCCGTAAATCCCGTTTCTGCAGCGCTGCGGCCATGAGATCCGGAAAGCGGTCTGGACTGCAGGCGAAAGTCGGAATTCCGAAATCCGCAAAAGCCTTTGCATTCTGATGATCGAAGGAGGGCTTTCCGGAATCGTCCAAGGCTAACAGGCAAATCATCGAACAGCCGCTGGCCGCGATGGCGGCGACGCGCTTCAGCATATCTTCGCGGGCTCCGCCCTCGTAAAGATCGGTAATCAGGACGAACACCGTATCCGCCGGGCGTCGGATCAGCGCCTGACAGTAGCTCAGCGCCTGGGCGATATCGGTGCCGCCGCCGAGCTGGGTTCCGAACAGCACGTCCACCGGATCGGCCAACAGGGGCGTAAGGTCCACGACAGCGGTGTCGAACACGACCATGGAGGTGTGCACGGCGCGGATGGAGGCCATCACCGCCGCCATGATGCTGGAATAAACCACCGAGCCCGCCATCGAGCCGCTCTGATCCACGCACAGAATCACGTCCTTCAAGGCCGAACCCTTGCGGCCGTATCCGATGCGCTTTTCCGGAACGATGGTGCGGTACTCCGGCTGGTAGTGACGCAGGTTGGCGCGAATGGTGCGTGGCCAGTCGATTTCCGCATGCTTTGGGCGCCGGTTGCGCGCGCTGCGGTTCAGCGCCCCCTGCACGGCCTGCCGCAGCGGATTGGCTAGGCGCCGCTCCAGATCTTCCACCAGTTTCCGCACCACTAGCCGAGCCGTGGCCTTGGTTTTGGCCGGCATGATGCCGTTCAGGCTCAATAGCGTTGCAACCAGATGAATGTCCGGCTGCACGCTTGCGAGGGTCTCCGGCTGCAATAGCATCTCGGTGAGCTTCAGCCGATTTAGCGCGTCCGACTGCATGACGCTCACGACGCTGGTGGGAAAATATTCGCGGATATCGCCCAGCCAACGCGCTACATTGGGAGACGAGCTGCCCAGCCCACCCTGCCGTTCGGAGTCGTACAGCGCCGAGAGACAGCGATCGCGGGCCACGTCCGCTTCGACCAGGTTGCAGCCGATGCCGTCGGCCTCATCCGCACCCAGCAAGAGTCGCCAGCGGCGGAAACGTTCTTTGGTGTCCATGGGCTCATTCATTATCAGCTCGATCGGTATTGGTTCTTACTTTCTCACTCGCCTCGATTCTCGCCCAATTTCTAATCGTTCTCTTCTACCAAAACATTCAGGAAGGTCTATAAGCGCTCTCCCTCCTGGACAAATCGGCAAGGCGAGGCCGATTGGCACGCGTGAGCACCGCTTGCGGCTCCGCACAGGGAATGTGCCGTAAGCCGCCGGGCAACTTCGAATCAGTGGGTTTCGCGGAGCCTGTCCCGAGCCCAGTCGAAGGGCCTGTCCTGAGCTCCGTCGAAGGGCTGACCCGCCATCGATGGGTTTCGCTTCGCTCTACCCATCCTACGATCAATGTTCACTCGAATGGCAGATGGAATTACAAGGTTTGTACACTCGTACATTAATGATAGTTGCAAGTAGCCCGAATGGAACTCACTGAAATCCGGGGCACTCGAAGCCGGGATCCTTCCGGCAGCCGCTCCGCTCCATTCGGGCTTACCCTCGCTCTGTCAAGACTATGCCGACGTTAATAATCGCTTAACCCGGGCATAATGTGCTGATGATGGAAAGGCATTTTCCAAATAGATGCCGGATTTCTACTTGCGGTAGGTGCTAAAAACATAGTCGGATTGTTTCTGAGGTTCATGGCATGAAAAACACGCCGATTTCGCATCGGTAACCACCCTTTCCCGGGTATCACCCTTGAACCCCTCGAAACCCCAGCCTCCGGTATCCTTGTACTTCTTCGAATCCTTCTCCATTACCCCGAGAACTTTTCGCTTGCCTTCCACAATCGCATTGTTTTCGCTCTTCGCCTCGAGGAGATCGAATATCAGTACTGCCCCGTCCGGATAGCTGCCGCCCTCAATCATGACATTCCGGCCCTTGTCATTGACATAGATGTGATGAATACCGCCGAAGGAATCATAGAGCGAATGTCCTGGCTGGATCACCATCGACTTTACGTGAGTCCAGTCCCGATACCCCTCGGGATACGTGACCTTAGCCTCCTCCGACCATGTAGTACCTGCCAGGACCAGGTTAAGGCCAATCCCGATGGACAGGCTGATGACGATATGTTTCTTCATCGTTTTACCTCCGAGTAAATGAAAACCTGCCTAATGTCCAATTCGGCCGCAGCCGGAATCTTCGGTTCAAAATTGTCGATCCGGTAGCCGCTGCGCGCAGATTGCTTCCTGCGCTTGTTAACCCCCAACAGAAGACCTTCTTACGATGACCGATCGGCATCGGAAAGCGATCGGTACTCTACAGATTATCGATCCCGGCCGGCAGAGCCAAGAGGCGAATGCACGTACCTTTCGGACACTTTCGAGTTTTGCCGGAAAAGCCACGCTCAATCCACTTTCATCAGCGATGGACGAGGTTTCCAAAAATGGTCCAACCGTGAATTAGGCGTGAAGCGATGCCGTCATGACTCAATGATGCCAACTACGTCTTCGTCCGAACGATAAGCTTCTTCGATTTGCGCATTCGACACGGGCTATATCTCAATAGCGTCAATAAATTTTACATTTCCGCGCTTTCCGATACTTTTTCTATACATTTGTATTTCAAGTAAAAAACCTGGATACCGTTTTGATCGTAATGTTAAATGCCCGGTTTAGTAACATTAGATCGACTTGCGGGATGTCAAAAACTTTTACACCTTGTCGATCAAACTTTATAAGTTCGTGATATCAAACGGTCAATTTTGTTGGAATTTTTCTTGCTAAACAATTGATTCGCTGGATTAAATCCAACTTTTACATTTAAAAGCACTTCCTTCCCAGCGAACAATGTAGCCGTCAAGCCCAAAAATATTTTTCTTGACTGGCTGTTCTTACGGCATTCCAACAGGAGAATCTTGTGAATAAGACCAAACAATTGCTTTTGGCTTCGGCTGTTCTGACGCTGTTGCCGATGGGCGCACAGGCCGGTTTGATCAACGGCGGTTTCGAGTCTCCATCCTTTACGCCGGGTAGTCCCGACGTCAGTTTTATAGATGCCGCTTCCCTTCCGGGCTGGAACACCACCGCCGCTGACAATGTAATCGAAATCTGGAGCGATGGCGTTCTCGGTGTTCCCGCCTACGAGGGCACTCAGTTCGCGGAACTCAACGCCAATCTAGTGTCTACGCTCTTTCAGGATAGCGACGGCATCGCATCCGGAAGCATCCTCGGCTTCGAATTCGCCCACCGTGGCCGACTAGGAATAGATACGCTGCGTCTGGATATTACGGATTTGGGCCTTGACGGCGTGTTCGGAACGGCGGACGACAGCCTGTTGTTCTCCAAGGAATATGCCGATGGCAATCAATCCTGGGGTTTTTATACCAGCGCCGGCGAAGCGCCCATCGTGGCTCTCGGAAACACCGTCCGGTTCTCCTATGTATCCGTTTCGGCAGCCGGGGGCAACGACTCGGTCGGCAACTTCATCGACGCGGCCGATTTCGGCGTCGGGGTCGCTCAGCCGATCCCCGAACCGATGACCCTCTCAATGATTTTGGCCGGGCTGGTTCCGGTGTACAGGCTGTCCAGGAGAGCCTGATCTTCCGTCTCTCGGAAAAAACCGCCCTCGTGGCGGTTTTTTTCTGGCATGAGACCTCAACACCCCTCATACTCGCTTGGAATGCATCTCCTCAAGGAGCCGCAATCCGGATTCTGCAGCCGTATTTTACGTTTCGTGGGAGCTCAATCCCGTTTCCGGCTCGGCGGCGCTATGCCACGTTCTTGAAAGACAATAAAGTATGGCTGGCGATCGGCAGCGTTCCCGTTTTGCTTCCAAAACCTTCTTGGCAACCCGAACCGCCTATCCACTCCCTTCCACCCCAAACAACAACCGCACAGTAGGCAATACCCGCCGCCCCCGTTCCCAATCGATTCGGTCCGCGCTTCCGGCGGTCCGGGTCACCGCTCCCGCGTCCTGCTCCGCCGCGAGCTTCTGGCCGATCTGCTTCCGCTCGGGCTTGGCAAACTTGGCGAACGCGCGACGCAGCAGCGGCAGGATGTCATCGAATACCTCTCCGCGCAGGCCGCATACCCAGGCATCCAGAAGACTCAGCAATTCCGGCTGATGGATGAGGAGCAAGCCGCTTTCGGCGAGGAAGCCCTCCAGCCAGGCGGCTTGCCGTGCCGCTACGCCGGGCGACAAGGCCAGTCCCAGGCGGCGGGCGGCTTCCTCCGTGGAGACGCAGCGCCGGTCGAGCAGAAGGCGCGTGGCGCGGCCGAGCAGCAGCGGATGCGCGGCGGAATGGTCGGCGAGATTGACCAGTGCGGACTGCCAGTCGGCCAGGGCGCCGTGCTCATCCAGGATGTGAGCGGCCCGGTCCACGGCGACCAGACTGTCCAGCAGTTGCGTCGCGGCTTCGTCCTGGATACCGCTGGCGGCGAGGCTCAGGCCGATGCAGATGCGTTCCAGGTAATGCCGCAAGGTCAGCCGCAGTGCGCCGCTATCGGTGCGGCGCACGTCACCGTATTTCGCCACCGGGGCCAGCCGGGCATAGGCCTGCATCAGATCTCCGATGTCGTCGCTCACGGCGGCAGCTGCGTCCAGCCGCGCCGCCAGGGACGGAACCGCCATCGGTAACCCGGCTTTTAGTGCTGCTTCCAGCATGGCGGCCAGTTCCGGGAGGCTCTCACAGGCCGCTGCGCGCTCGTACAGGGCGGTCTCCGCAGCATTTACGACACTGTTGCCATAATGCCCCGCCTCGATCAGATTCACCGCCAGTTCGGGCTCCCAACGCAGACGCCAATACTCGTGAAAGGTGCCGAGCCCCGACCGGGCGGCTTCCTGCAACCGGCCCCACGCCACGCCGAGAATGCTCAACCGGTGCAACAAATGCGAGCGCGCGAGATCGTTGTCCTTGCGTAAATCCAGATCGAGCTGCCGCTCGGAGGCTTCCGCCGGCAGCCGCAGCCGCTTCTGCTCGCGCCTCAGGTCGGCGGCCAACGGCGGTTCCGGGGCTTCCTCGGGCACGGCGCCCAAGTGCTCGCCGACGCTGAGTTTTTCCTCCACCAGGCGCAAGGGCGAGGCATCACCGTAGCAGTAGATGGTCTGGATGGCTTCGGTCACTTCGGCAAGGCCGGGCTCGGTGCGGCCGCGCAGGGCAGCGAGCGTTTCGGCGAGGCGGGTCGCTTCGATGGCGTGGGCCGGCGCGATATCGAGATCGTGACCGCGGAATACCACAGCGGCCCGGCTCATCCAGGCGGCAGTGCCGGCCGGGTGCCTGTGCCACAGATGCTCGTACCAGCCGGGCGATTCGACCCCCGCTCCGTAACCGCTGGCGCGCGCCAGCCGGCCGTAGGTCCAGGGCACCCAGGTGGCGCCGACCTTGGTCTTCGGCAGGTCGCGCAGATGTTCGGCATCCTGCTTGGCGGGCGGCAGATCCAGCAGGGCCGGGGCATGAAAAGCGCCGCAAACGACGGCGATGCGGTCCCGGCCCGCTCTCAGTTCGGCGCGGAGTTCCTTGCGCATCCAGGCTTCCCGTATCCGGTCGCGGCGCGGCAGGCGGTCGTCGTCGCGAATGGCCTGCATCAGTTCGGCAATGGCCGCGAACAGTTCCGGGGTGTCCGGCCGTTCTTCCACCAGCCGGTCCCACAGGGCTTCGGGATCGGCGAAGCCGGCGAGGCGGGCAAGCTGCCGCCAGGGGTCGGGATATTCGGCGCCGGAACTCGTTTCCGGGTCGGCTTCGGGATCGGTATCATTTTCTGAGCGCGCGGCAGAAACAGCCGCTTCTTCTGCCGACCCCGAGGACGTTCCTCTTCCCCCCTCGCCTGCCGGCAGAGGAGGGTCTATTTCGTCCGGAGCCGTAGCGAAAGAGGCTTGCGACGCCAGAACCAGGCCATGGACCTGGGGCAAATCGAAGAAACGTACCGGCAGGTTCCGCGCCTGGGCGTAGCGCAGGGCCTGCCACTCCGGGGAGAACTCGGCGAAGGGATAAAACGCCGCCTGGTTGGGTTCGTCCAGGGCATAGAGCAGCAGCGCAACCGGCGGCTGCATGCCGGCATGAGCCGCCAGCGGCAGCAGGGTGTCGCCTTCGGGCGGACCTTCGATCAGTATGGCGTCCGGAGCATAAGCGTCCAGCGCGGCGAGCAGGCTGCGGGCGCTGCCCGGGCCGTGGTGACGGATGCCGAAGACGCGGTATTTCTCGTTCCGCGCGCTCACGCCAGTTCCCGGCAGGCCCGGTACAGGTCCTTCCAGCCGTCGCGCTCCTTCACGACCGTGTCGAGGTATTCCAGCCAGACGATGCGGTCCTGCACCGGGTCCTTGACCACGGCGCCCACCAATCCCGAGGCAAGGTCGCGGGCGCGCAGCACGCCGTCGCCGAAGTGCCCGGCCAGCGCCAAACCCTGGTTGAGCACGGAAATCGCTTCGCCCGTGCTGAGCACGCCGGACGGGCTCTTGAGCTTGGTTTTGCCGTCCACGGTGACGCCGGCGCGAAGTTCCCGGAACACCGTAACGAGCCTTCGGATTTCTTCCACGGCGGGCGGTTCGCTGGGCAGCTTGAGGGCTTTGCCGAGACTCTCGACCCGACTGCGCACGATTTCGGTTTCCTCGTCCAGGCTGTCCGGCAAAGGCAGCACCACGGTATTGAAGCGGCGCTTGAGGGCGCTGGACAGTTCATTCACGCCGCGATCGCGGTCGTTGGCGGTGGCGATGATGTTGAAGCCGCGGGTGGCACGAATTTCGGTGTTGAGTTCCGGCACCGGCAGGGTCTTTTCCGAAAGGATGGTGATGAGGGCGTCCTGCACGTCGGACGGGATGCGGGTCAGTTCTTCCACCCGCACCAGCAGCCCGTCGCGCATTCCGCGCAGTACCGGGCTTTCCACCAGGGCGGCGGGCGACGGACCTTCCGCCAACAGCTTGGCGTAGTTCCAGCCGTAACGGATCGCCTCCTCGGCAGTCCCCGCCGTGCCCTGTACCGCGAGGCGCGAATCCCCGGATATCGCCGCGGAAAGATGTTCCGATACCCAGCTCTTGGCCGTACCGGGCACGCCCAGCAACAGCAGCGCGCGGTCGGTGGCGAGCGTGGCGATGGCGATTTCCATCAAACGGCGCTGTCCCAGGTATTTGGGGGTAATGGCGACGCCGTTCCGGGTTTCGCCACCCAGGAGGTAGCTCGCCACGGCTTGCGGCGATAGCCGCCAGCGCGGCGGGCGCGGATACTCGTCGGTTTCGGCAAGAGCGGCCAGTTCTTCGGCATAAGCCTCCTCGGCGGCGAGGCGCAGGATGTCGGTACTCATGGGGTCTCCAGGGCTTGGTTAAATTGAATGCGCAGCTCCATGGCCTGAATGAACTCATCGACCGCTTGCCGGACGGCCGGGTGCAGTTCATTCGCCAGCGTATCCCAGCCCAGGGTGTACTCGGGCCAGGGCGGCAGATGAACCTGTGCCAGGGAGAGATAGGCGCGCAGGCGCGAGCCATAGGGCGCCTGCCGGCGCTGCCAGGCCGGATCGCGCCAGACCTGCAGGCAAGCCTTGCCGAGGGCGTCGGTCCATGGCGTAGGCGACAAGCGCAGGAAAGTTTCCAGTTCCGCATCGTGATCGCGCCGCAGGGCGTGCATGGCCAGGGCAGGAAGATGTTCGGAGCCTTGCAGCACCCAAACGACGCGATTGAAAATTTCCGGCCGCGCGTCGTTGCGTTCCAGGGCGGACTCCAGCCAGGTCCGGGCTAAGCCGCAATCCCGGAAGTTGGCCATAGCCGATGCCAAGCCATAGTCCAGGGCGGCGCTGAATTCGTGGCTGCGGAAAAGTTTCAGCAGCTTGGCCTCCGACAGACCGAACTCTCGGCACCATTCGGACGGCGGCACGCAGGCGAGCATCTGCGCCAGCCAGGCCGCGCGCTCCCCCAGACCGTAGATATTGTTTTTTTTCTCGATGCCGTCCCGCGCCATGGCTTGGTCGCAATCGGCGGGAAGTTCCACGTCCAGCGTAGTCGACAACAGGGATTTCTTGAACTTCAAACACGGTCGCAGACGATCGCGCATGCGCGCCACCAGGCGCGAATCGGGGAGGCGGGCCAGCAGAGCGGCGGCGGCCTTGCGTACTTCCTTGCGCCGGTCGTTCAGCGCGTTTTCCAGGAAATCTTCGTCGGCGTCGCTCAGGCCTTCTTCCAGCGCTTCGATCAATCCCGCCCGCTCGTTGGGCGGCTCCTGCGACCAGCCTTTTGCGAGGCTTTCCCGCGCCGCGCCGGCATCGGCTTTCCGCAAAGCCCGCAAGGCCATGCGCCGTTCCGACGGGCCTCCGGTTTCGAAAACCGGTTCAGCCCGATCCGGATCGGCCAGGTAACGCCAGTCGGAGTTTTGGGCCGCCAGCCAGTAGGCCTTGCGGCACGCCACGACCGGTACCCGTTCCCTATGCTCCGCCTTGCGGCCGAGTTCGAGCAGCGCGGGTAGCAGCCCGGCGGGCAGCCGCAACCCGCGCCGCGTGGTTTCGTCCAGCAGCGGCCCGGCGAGCTGCGGAAGAAAACCGCTCAACACCCGCTGTACGATCGTCGCAGCCCGCTCCGGCAAAACCGGCCTCGCATCTTCCGGACAAGGTTCTGCCGGCGGCAGGTTCGGCCGCTCCGGCACATACCCCGCCCGTGCGGCGAGGGTCAGCAAGGCCGCCTGACGCAGTAATGTCGCACCGGGCGCTCCCTGCACCATCAGCCGGGCCGCCAGGCTTTCGGCGTCGGGATGACCCGTAGCGGGTGCCCGCCCGGCATCGTTGCGAGTTCCCAGGAGGGCTTGACGCGCTAATTCGTTGAGACTCATGGCGCGACCTCCGGCCAGCCGTATAAAAGCCGGAACCGTTCCCCGTCCCACTCGCCGCTATAAGTGCAATCCCGCCCGCCGCTACGGGCGTACCACTGCCACAACGGCAAATCCTCCCCCTCTACCGGTAGCGCAGCGCCGTTCTCATCCGCCAGCCACCAGCCGCCCTGCCCGTCCCGCGCCAGCCGAGCACGTACCAGGATGGGAAAACGATTCAGCCAGGGATCGGCGGACACCGCGTCGGCAAGGCGTTCCAGCTCGGCGGCGAGCCCGGCGACGGCCTCGGGCGCGGCGGAATTCACCGGATTCCCGCCGCGGGCCACGATTAGCGCCCGTTGCCTCAGGCTGCCCGGATAAAAGCCGAGCCGCATGAATTCGGACCACCCCGGCAGGGCTGGCGGATTGGCGGGCTGGCCGTGCGGGACGAAGTTGAGGATCAGGGCACGCAGCCCGGTATTCCGTCCGAACAGCCAGGTTCTGTGGACGACGGCCCGCTCCAGGTCTTCGGAGGCATGGCCGATGCACAGCCAGTCATCCTCAACGGCGGCATCGAGGTCCACGTCTTCCTGCCGCTGCGGCAGGCCGATGGCGCGGAACAGATCGGCCCGGAGCCCGACCGGCAAGGTCTCGGCCCGCTCGAAAGCTTCGGCGGCGAGGTAAATCGGCGATAAGCCGCGCAGCAGCCGCTCCGGCCAGTCGTTTTCGCGCAAGGCAATGCCGGCCAGTTCGCCCACCGCGCGTGCCAACCCTGGCGCCTGCGCATCCACCAGCCGTCGTGCCTTGGCGTCCCAGAATGCAGGCTCGCGCACCGCCGCGTTGGCGAAACCGGCACCGACCAGATCTTCCAGCCAAGCCTTCAGTTCGCGGAGTCCCGTCCCGAGTTGCGCCTCGCGCTTCTTCGCCGTCCGGGCAGCCGTCTCCGGAATGGGCGGCGCCGGGTCGGACTTTGCTTTTGCCGCGGTTTTTTCGACTCGGGCATTACGCTTGGCGAGCCATTCGGCCACGAATTCCGGGGGCTCGGCCGCCGCCACCGCGTCGGGCTTGGCGGCGGCGAGGAACATTAACCCCAGTGCATGTTTGCACGGAAACTTGCGGCTGGGGCAGGAACAGGACGTGGCCAGCTCCGGCAGGGCAATACGCACCTGGTACGGCGTCTTGCCGCTCCCCTGGCAGAGGCCCCACAGGACCTCCGGGTTGCGGCCGAGCCCCTGCCAATGGCGCGGCGAAGCCAAACCTTGGCCGGAGCGGGCGGAGGAAGCATCCGGAGCCAGATCGAGAATTTGCTCCGCGGTGAAAACGAGAGGCGTCATTTAGAAGAACATTCCTGTTTTGACGGCGCCTTCGTGGAAGGCGGATGCTGGCAAAGTCTAGCCCGGATATTTCACCACGAGGAGGGTCGGCACAGCCTTGAGACCCGCATAAAATCAGGTTGCGAAACAGATTTTGTGGGGAGCTGTGCCGATGCCAAATTGTACCGCTGATGGGATGACTTTTGGACGCCTGGGACGGCGGGTAATCGAAGCCAATTTCCAGGGCGGAGCGATCAGTTCCGATGGTGGCGTGATGTTGTTGCGGCAGCTGGATCGGCGTCTTGGATTATCGAAGGCGGTGGCGCGGGCGCTGAGCGATCCCAGGGACCCGGACCGCATCACGCACCCATTGCAGGACCTGATTGCCCAGCGGCTTTATGGCCTGTGGTGTGGTTATGAAGATCTCAACGATCATGACCGGCTGCGGCACGATCCGTTGCTGCAGACGGCGGTGGGCAAGGTGACGGAACTGGCCAGCAGCCCCACGCTCTCGCGGCTGGAGACCCGCGCCAGCCGCGCCGATCTTGTGGCCTTGAACCGGGTACTGATCGAGCCGTTCATTGCGTCCCAGCCGCGGGCGCCGCGCGAACTCATCCTCGACATCGACGCCTCGGACGTGCCGTTGCACGGCGATCAGGAACTCACCCAATTTCACGGCTATTACGACCACTATTGCTATCTGCCGCTGTACGTTTTCTGTGGCCAGGCCCTGCTGACCTGTCTGCTGCGGCCCAGCCGGATCGACGGCGCGAAGCCTTCGGCGGCCGTGATCAAACGGTTGGTGACGCGCCTGCGGCAGGCGTGGCCGACGGTCCGCATTATCGTCCGGGGCGATTCCGGCTTCTGCCGACAGAGGCTCTTGCGCGGGTGCGAACGCCACGACGACGGGTACGTGATCGGCGTGGCGCGCAATGCCCGGCTGCACAAAGCCGTCGCGGCCTGGGAAGACGAGCTCAAAGCCGCCTTTGCCGAAACCGGCCTCAAGCAGCGCAGCATTCACGAATTCCGCTACGCGGCCGACGCCTGGAACATCGAACGGCGTCTCATCACCCGCCTGGAGTTTGGTGCCCAAGGAACCAATCCCCGCGTTGTCGTGACCAACCTCGATTTCCCGGCGGACGCGCTTTATGACCGGCTCTACTGCCCGCGCGGCGAAGCGGACCCATTCGACGGGATCGAATGGGAGCGAAAGCCCCGAAGGGGTGAGCCGCAGGGAGGCGGCGAACACAATCGCATTAAGGAGGCTCAGCTCGATCTGTTCGGCACCCGCGCCAGTTGCCACCGGTTCCTCGCCAACGGGCTACGTCTGATGTTCGCCGCCCTGGCGTATACGTTAATGCAGCGCCTGCGTGAGCTCGCGCTGGCCGGCACTGAACTGGCGCGGGCTACGGCGGCGACGATTCGAGTCAGGCTCCTCAAGATCGGCGCCTCGGTCCTGCGTAACACCCGCCGCGTCCGCATTCTGTTGGCTTCGCATCATCCCCAGCGCGAGACGTTCCTCATCGCCGTTCGCGCCCTGGCGCCCTGACGCCGCCTCAGTGCGGTCCCCGGCACGATGACCCACCAGGGGGTAAGGGGGAATTACGTCTTTGGTTCAGAAATCCGCTCGTTTTCCGCGTATCGCCCCTTCGATTGGGCTCCTTTGAGCCTACCCCAGCGCCTCTGCAACTTCCGACGGAGCTTAATGAAATATCCGGGTTAGGGAATTAATCCTTAGCCGCATCTGGGTACCCATGATGCTCTCCTTTTGGTCTATATTTTTTTGGACTCTGAATTTTTTTGTAGAACACGCTTTGTTCTTCCAATTGTCCCGAAACAATGCGGCCGTACGGTTCGAAGTTGCCAAACGTACCGCCAAGCTTACCGATTTACAGCGTTTTCAACTTCAAAAAAATACACTAAAAACAAATTTATTATTCCAAATCATTAGCTTATAGAAGTTTGCCTGTATTTTCATGGCCATAAAAACGCTGTATCTCTCTGATTCTGGTGTATCCGAAAGTGTCAACCTCGGTGCACTCATTCAACTCTGTGTTTCCGCCTTCGTTCACTGCTGAGCGGTTTTCCGGTCTGTTTATAAGAACCACGATACTGGGAATCGAATTACTATGATCGTCCGTTACAAAATTTGTCCTCTGACAGACTCTTTCACCACCGTTGCGCCGCAGGAAGTCGCTCATACGATCGTCGTCGCGGAGCCGAGTAAAATTGTGCTCAACCTGACTCGAGAGCATGTCGCTTCAATGATCCGTGAGGGTAACGACCTGATTGTCGTGCTCGACACCAAGGAAACGATTCGACTCGTCGGCTTTTATACCGATGATTCCAAGCCAAGCGAGCTCTACCTCGTCGACGAAAACGATAACGCGATTCTGGTAAAGATTCGCTCCATTAGCGCCAATGGCGAGGTCGCCGCCGAATACCAGCCTTTAGATGAAGTTGCTGGTTTTGTGTCCGATAGCGATGATTCCAATCTGCTTTACTGGGGTCTTGGCGCACTCGGTATCGGCGGCTTGGCAGGCGGAATGGCTGCGGCCATGGGAGGAGATTCCGGAGGTCGCAAGGGTAATAAAGGTAACGATCGCGGTAACTCCAGCTCTGACGATACCCTTGGCGGTGATGACGCCACCATCGTCGATACCACGGCTCCGGTCGTAACGCTCGACCCTTTGAATACCAGTAATACAAAGCCGTCCCTGAGTGGTACGGTTGACGATCCGGCTGCCAAGATCGTGGTCACTGTAGACGACATCGATTATGTCGCGATCAACAATGGTGACGGTACCTGGTCTCTGGGTGGCGATGTCCTGCCTCCATTTCCCGAGGGCGAGCATAACGTCACGATCATCGCCACCGATCCGGATGGCAATTCTACTACCATCACCGACTCCATCACCATTGACTCTGTCCCGCCGACCTTGACGATCAGCGCCGCCGATCCGGTTCTGGCCGCGGGTGAAGCGACTACTGTCATCTTCAAATTCAGCGAGGCCGTCACCGGCTTTGACGTTACCGACGTCACTGTTACCGGCGGCACCTTGACCGATTTCGCTCAGGTCGGCCCTGACACATGGACGGCCATGTTCACTCAGGATGGCTCCGCCACTCCGCCGAGCATCCACGTCGCAGACGGTACATACACCGATCTCGTCGGCAATTCCGGCTTCGGCTACACCCTCGATGGCGATGGCGGATTCACGTCCGATATCGTCGCTCCGGTCGTAACGCTCGATCCTTTAACCACTGAGGACACCACGCCGTCCCTGAGCGGTACGGTCGACGATCCGACGGCGACTGTTGTGGTCACTGTCGATGGCGTCGATTATGCCGCGACCAACAATGGTGATGGCACATGGTCGCTGGCCGACGATACTCTGCCTCAGCTACCTAAAGGCGAGACCACCGTTACCGTTAGCGCCACCGATCCGGCCGGCAACTCGGTTACCGATACCGGCACCATTACCATCGTCGACATCACTCCGCCGACCCTGCTCAGCGCGGTGACCAGTGTCGACGGCTCCGCCTTGATGCTGACCTATGATGAGGACATTGATGCGGCTAACCTGCCGGGTGTTGGCGATTTTGCGGTCACCGTCGACGGTAATCCGGTTGCGGTCACTGCCATCTACGTCATCTACGCCAGCGAGGACACCGTCATGCTGACGTTGGATACGCCGATTACCCCTGGTGAGATCGTCACCCTCAGCTACACGGATCCGACTGGTGGCGACGACCTCAATGCCATTCAGGATATCGCGGGCAACGATGCTGCCAGCATCACTGGCATGTCGGTCGTCAATGTTGTCGGCGATATCACCCCGCCGACCTTGACGATCAGCGCAGCCAATCCGACCCTGGGCGCAGGTGATTCCACAACTCTTATCTTCCAGTTCAGCGAGATCGTCACTGACTTCGACGCTACCGATGTCAGCGTCACCGGCGGTACCTTGACTGACTTCGCTCAGTCCGACGCCGACGCTTGGACCGCCACATTCACTCATGACGGCTCCACCACTTCGCCGAGCATCCACGTCGCAGATGGCGTATATACCGATCTCGCCGGCAATCTCGGCATCGGTGACACCCTCGACGGCGATAGCGGATTCACCGTTGATATCGTCGCTCCGGTCGTGGCGCTAGATCCTTTAACTACTGGCGACACCACGCCGGCGCTGAGCGGTACGGTTGATGATCCGGCCGCCACGATCGTAGTCACGGTCGACGGCATCGACTATGCTGCGACCAATAATGGTGACGGCACATGGTCGCTGGCCGACGGTACTCTGCCCTCGTTGCCTGAAGGCGAGGTCACCATCACCGTCAGCGCTACCGATCCGGTCGGCAACGTCGGCACCGATAGCGGCATCATTACTATCGACACCACGGCTCCAGTCGTAACGCTTGATCCTTTAACTACAGGTGATGCAACTCCTGCGCTGAGTGGTACGGTTGACGATCCGGATGCCACGATCGTGGTTACTGTAGACGGTATTGACTATGCCGCGACCAACAATGGTGATGGTACCTTGTCGCTGGCCGACGACACTCTGCCTTCGTTACCCGAGGGCGAGACTGCCGTCACTGTTAGCGCTACTGATTCGGTCGGTAATGTTGGCACCGATAGCGGCACCATTACTGTCGACACCACGGCTCCGGTGGTAACCATCGATCCTTTGAATACCAGCGACACCACCCCGGCACTGAGTGGTACGGTTGACGATCCTGAAGCGACTGTCGTGGTCACTGTCGACGGCGTCGACTATGCCGCGACCAATAATGGTGATGGTACCTGGTCTCTGGTAGACGACACTCTGCCTTCGCTACCCGAAGGTGAGACTGCCATTACCGTCAGCGTCACTGACCCGGCTGGTAACTCGGGTACCATTACCGAGAGTATCACCATTGATACCACGGCTCCGGTGGTAACGCTTGATCCTTTAACTACAGGTGATGCAACTCCGTCCCTGAGTGGTACGGTTGACGATCCTGAAGCGACTGTCGTGGTCACTGTCGACGGCGTCGACTATGCCGCGACCAATAATGGTGACGGTACCTGGTCTCTGGCCGACGATACTCTGCCTTCGCTACCTGAAGGTGAGGTCACCGTCACCGTCAGCGCTACCGATCCGGTCGGTAATGTTGGCACCGATAGCGGCACGGTTATCGTCGACACCACGGCTCCGGTGGTAACCATCGATCCCTTGAATACCAGCGACACCACGCCGGCACTGAGTGGTACGGTCGATGATCCGGAGGCGACTGTTGTGGTTACTGTCGACGGTATCGACTATGCCGCGACCAACAATGGTGACAGTACCTGGTCACTGGCCGACGACACTCTGCCTTCGTTACCCGAAGGTGAGACTGCCATTACCGTCAGCGTCACTGACCCGGCTGGTAACTCGGGTACCATTACCGAGAGTATCACCATTGATACCACGGCTCCGGTGGTAACGCTTGATCCTTTAACTACAGGTGATGCAACTCCTGCGCTGAGTGGTACGGTTGACGATCCGGATGCCACGATCGTGGTTACTGTAGACGGTATTGACTATGCCGCGACCAACAATGGTGATGGTACCTGGTCGCTGGCGGACGATACTCTACCTTCGCTACCTGAAGGCGAGACTGCCGTCACTGTCAAAGCTACCGATCCGGTCGGCAACTCGGTTGCCATCATCGAGAATATCACCATTGATACCACGGCGCCGGTCGTGACCATCGATCCCTTGAATACCAGCGACACCACGCCGGCACTGAGTGGTACGGTTGACGATCCCGAAGCGACCGTCGTGGTCACTGTCGACGGTATCGACTATGCCGCGACCAACAATGGTGATGGCACCTGGTCACTGGCCGACGACACTCTGCCTTCGTTACCCGAGGGCGAGACTGCCGTCACTGTTAGCGCTACTGATTTGGTCGGTAATGTTGGCACCGATAGCGGCACCATTACTGTCGACACCACGGCTCCGGTGGTAACCATCGATCCCTTGAATACCAGCGACACCACCCCGGCACTGAGTGGTACGGTTGACGATCCTGAAGCGACTGTCGTGGTCACTGTAGACGGCGTAGATTACGCTGCGACCAACAATGGTGACGGTACCTGGTCTCTGGCCGACGATACTCTGCCTTCGCTACCCGAGGGCGAGACTGCCGTCACTGTTAGCGCTACTGATTCGGTCGGTAATGTTGGCACCGATAGCGGCACCATTACTGTCGACACCACGGCTCCGGTCGTGACCATCGATCCCTTGAATACCAGCGACACCACACCGGCACTGAGTGGTACGGTTGACGATCCTGAAGCGACTGTTGTGGTCACTGTAGACGGCGTAGATTACGCTGCGACCAACAATGGTGACGGTACCTGGTCTCTGGTAGACGACACTCTGCCTTCGCTACCCGAAGGTGAGACTGCCGTCACTGTCAAAGCTACCGATCCGGTCGGCAACTCGGTTGCCATCATCGAGAATATCACCATTGATACCACGGCGCCGGTCGTGACCATCGATCCCTTGAATACCAGCGACACCACACCGGCACTGAGTGGTACGGTTGACGATCCTGAAGCGACTGTCGTGGTCACTGTCGACGGCGTCGACTATGCCGCGACCAATAATGGTGATGGTACCTGGTCTCTGGTAGACGACACTCTGCCTTCGCTACCCGAAGGTGAGACTGCCGTCACTGTTAGCGCTACTGATTCGGTCGGTAATGTTGGCACCGATAGCGGCACGGTTATCGTCGACACCACGGCTCCGGTGGTAACCATCGATCCTTTGAATACCAGCGACACCACCCCGGCACTGAGTGGTACGGTTGACGATCCTGAAGCGACTGTCGTGGTCACTGTCGACGGCGTCGACTATGCCGCGACCAATAATGGTGATGGTACCTGGTCTCTGGTAGACGACACTCTGCCTTCGCTACCCGAAGGTGAGACTGCCATTACCGTCAGCGTCACTGACCCGGCTGGTAACTCGGGTACCATTACCGAGAGTATCACCATTGATACCACGGCTCCGGTCGTGACCATCGATCCCTTGAATACCAGCGACACCACCCCGGCACTGAGTGGTACGGTTGACGATCCTGAAGCGACTGTCGTGGTCACTGTCGACGGCGTCGACTATGCCGCGACCAATAATGGTGATGGTACCTGGTCTCTGGTAGACGACACTCTGCCTTCGCTACCCGAAGGTGAGACTGCCGTCACTGTCAAAGCTACCGATCCGGTCGGCAACTCGGTTGCCATCATCGAGAATATCACCATTGATACCACGGCGCCGGTCGTGACCATCGATCCCTTGAATACCAGCGACACCACACCGGCACTGAGTGGTACGGTTGACGATCCTGAAGCGACTGTTGTGGTCACTGTAGACGGCGTAGATTACGCTGCGACCAACAATGGTGACGGTACCTGGTCTCTGGCCGACGGTACTCTGCCCTCGTTGCCTGAAGGCGAGGTCACCATCACCGTCAGCGCTACCGATCCGGTCGGCAACGTCGGCACCGATAGCGGCACCATTACTGTCGACACCACGGCTCCGGTGGTAACCATCGATCCCTTGAATACCAGCGACACCACGCCGGCACTGAGTGGTACGGTTGACGATCCTGAAGCGACTGTCGTGGTCACTGTCGACGGCGTCGACTATGCCGCGACCAATAATGGTGATGGTACCTGGTCTCTGGTAGACGACACTCTGCCTTCGCTACCCGAAGGTGAGACTGCTATTACCGTCAGCGTCACTGATCCGGCTGGTAACTCGGGTACCATCACCGAGTCCGTAACCATCGACACCACGGCTCCAGTAGTGACGATCGATCCCTTGAATACGGGTGACACCACCCCGTCCCTCAGTGGTACGGTTGACGATCCTGAAGCGACTGTTGTGGTCACTGTAGACGGCGTAGATTACGCTGCGACCAACAATGGTGACGGTACCTGGTCTCTGGCCGGCGATACTCTGCCTTCGCTACCTGAAGGTGAGGTCACCGTCACCGTCAGCGCTACCGATCCAGCTGGCAACATCGGTACCCATAGCGGCACTATTACTATCGATAGCACGGCTCCGATGGTTCTGAATGTCTCTGCCAACGTGTCGGAGGAGAGTCTGGCCGGCGGGATTCCGGACAGCAACGGCACCGAGGACAACACCGACTCGGCAACGGTTGCCGGCTCCCTGACCCTCAGCGACACGTCCGGCATCGCTTCCGTAGCCGTTAGCGGACCCGGCGGCGTGACCTCCAAGGGACAGGCGGTAACCTGGAACGGCGACTTCGCCGGCGGCGTTTACACCTTGACCGGCACGGCAGGCGCTACCACCGTGGCTACGCTCACCTTGAACACCGACGGGGACTACACCTTCACCTTGTCGGAGCCGCTCGACCATGCTTCGGCCGATGTCGAGGACGTACTGGCACTCGAATTCACTGTCACGGCGACCGACGCGGCCGGAAACGTCAGCGATCCGGCCACGCTGACTCTCAATGTCGAGGACGACATGCCTTTGGCGGCGGATGCGACCACATTCGTCCTCGACCAGCAACCCGCCACGGCGGCCGGTTCGCTGGTCGTCGGCTTTGGCGCGGATGGCGGATATGTCTCCGAGATCACCATCGACGGCAATACCTACACTTACGATCCCGATGCCGATACAGTGACCGAGAGCGGGAGCTCGGCTTTGGTAAGCCACAGCTTTAACCCCGACAATGACGAGTTGACGATCAGCACGACCCAGGGCGAAACCCTGGTCGTCGATATGCGGACCGGGGAATACCATTATGCGGCGCTGGCCGCCGACACGGCGCCAAGTCCGGTCGTCAACGTCAACCCTTCCGCCAGTCTGTTGGGGCTGGTCAATGCCGAGGCGCTTGGCCTGCTCGACATCGGAACTAACCAGATGTTAACCGCAGTAGACGCCAATAACGACATTAAAAGCGTCGTGGTGAATGCAGGCGCAGCCATCAACGTTGGGGTCGGTGGCTACTACCAGTTGACCTGGTCCGTGGCTATGGCGACCGAATTTGGCCTGACGGTGGTGGAAGACAACGATATCGTTAATCTCCTTTTGGTCACGACGCAATCTTATTCCAAACTGACGATTACCTCGGCGGATGGCGGAACGATCGACAACCTCAAGCTGAACGAATTTCTGGCGACCGTCCGGGTAGAGCAGTTCGGCATCCTAGATCTCCTGACCCTGGGATTGTTGCCGACGATTTCGATCACCGCGACGGATTCCTTAGGCAATAGCGCTACCGATTCCGAGACCGATCTGCTCGGTTTGAGCCTTTTGGATCCTGCCGACGACCCGGCCGGCGTCACGGAAGGAGCCAGCGGTCCGAACAACCTCGTCGGCACCAACGCGGACGAGCGGCTTTACGGCTATGTCGGCGACGATACTCTGAGCGGCGAGCAAGGCAACGATCTGCTGCGCGGCGGACTCGGCGCCGACACGCTCGACGGCGGCTCGGGAGACGATATCCTGATCGGCGGCAAGGGTAACGACACCTTGACGGGCGGTTCCGGCAACGACACCTTCCTGTGGGAAAAGGACGATCAGGGCACGGCGGGCAACCCGGCCATCGACACCATTACCGATTTCAACGCCGCCCCTGTCGTCGGCGGCGGCGACATCATCGATCTCAGCGGCCTGCTGCAGGGCGAACTCGCTCGCGGCCATACGGTGGGTAACCTCGTCGATTACCTACACTTCGAGGTTGTCGGTGGCGATACCGTCCTTCATATCAGCACCACCGGAGCGTTTTCAAGCGGATTCGACCCTAACCTGGCCGATCAGCGGATCGTGTTCACCGGGGTCGATCTGGTGGACGGTCTCGCCACCGACCAGGAAGTCATTGCGCGCCTGCTCGCCAACGGCAACCTGATCGTCGACCAGGAAACCACCGCGACCGACCAGCTCAACGGTATCACGACCTTTGGCGCGGTCATCACGGACAACGACGGCGACACCGCCAGCACATCGATCAGCTTCGATACCCGCGATCCGGCCGCACCCGATCCCGATAACGACGCGCCGGTAGTACAAGCCGACAGCACGGCGCTACTAGGCTTGATCGGAGCGAATGTGCTCGACGTGATCCAGCTTGGCAACCAGGCTTTCATCGCCGGAGATCCGAACGGCGATCTGCGCTCCGTGACGGTGAACTTCCAAGGATTGGCTATCCCTCTCGGCGATCTAAGGCTCACCGCATCCCGCAAATTGGCGAACGACTTGGGATTAACGTTCACCGTTGAAAGTACGGCCGGAATCGGGGCGACGTCGACGTTGACGATCACGGCGCTCGATGGGGGCAACATCGACAACCTGGCGGTCAACGAATTGCTCGCCACCGTCCGCCTTGAATCGGACATCGATCTGCTCGGGCTGGTACCTGGGCTCGACATAAGCGTACTCGGCACCCTCAGTATCACCGCTACCGACAGCCACGGTCTATCGGATACGGACCAAGTGACCGAGTTGCTGAATGCCAACGTACTCGATGGTCTACTGGCACCGAGCGGGAACCCCGATATCATCGAGGGCGCGTCTGCCAACGACAATCTCGCGAGTAGCGTGCTAGGAACCACCCACGAACGCCTATACGGTTTCGAAGGCGACGACGTCCTTTCCGGGGGCTCGGGTAACGATCTGCTCCGCGGCGGCAGCGGTAACGACGTGCTGGATGGCGGCGACGGCAAAGACGTGCTGATCGACGGTAACGGCGAGGATACCTTCCTGGCCGGGTCCGGAGACGACATCATCATTGTCAGCGGTACCGATTTCGCTCAGATCGACGGTGGCGATGGCTTCGACATCCTGAGACTCGACGGAAACCTGGCCTTGGATCTGACTTCCGCCGATTCCGGGATCACGAATATCGAGAGGATCGATCTTGGAAACGGCGCTTCGGTGTTGCCGCTGACCGAAGAAGCCGTCCTCGCGCTGACCGACGAGGATGACACCCTGCAAATCACCGGCGAGGCCGATGACCGGGTGAACCTGGTCGACGCGACGTACATCGACAACGTTACCATCGACGGGATCACCTTCGCTCAATATGAGCTGGGCTCGGCAACCGTGCTGGTGGACGAGGAGATCGCCAACGTCGCGGTTGTGTAAGGCATTGCCCTGGAGACCGCGGCATGTCCGCGGTCTCCAGGCCTGATTTCCAATTTCCGTTGAAGAAAACAATGTTGTTTACGCGCACCGGCGCCAGGCTGGTGAGCGCGCTCATCCTCGGACTTTTCGACTTCGAGAGCGGTTTCGCGGCTGAACGTGCACGGGATGGCGGGCTATCGTCCATCGAGCTATCCATTCCGAACACATCACCGGGTGGATTCGCTACCTTGCTCGACGCGGTGACGCAGGGCTTGACCATGCATCCGCGGGTCCTGTCCGCGCTCGCCGAGGTGGAGCGAGCACGTAGCGAGGTTAACGTCGCCGAAGGTGGCTACCAGCCTTCGATCGAAGTGTCTGCGGGTCCGGAGTCCAGGAATAACGGCGAAATAGGCTACAACGTCACGGTGTCCCAAATGATCTACGATTGGGGCCGTGTCGGAAGCAGCGTCGACGCCGCGAATGCAAGCCTGCGCCAACAAAACGAAAACCTCGCGCTCGTTCAGGAAGAGGCCGCGCTCGAGATCGTCGAGATCCATCTCGACGTGCTTTCGGCGCGGCAGCGACTGCAGGCGATCGAGGCTCACCAGGAACGATTGCGGACCTTACGGCAACTTTCCGCCGAACGGGAATCCCAAGGGTATGCGGACGGTACCGAGGCTAGCCGCGCCGCGCTGTCTCTGGCACGTGCGGCGGAGCAGCTTGCGATCGAACGCGGCCGTCTTCGGGACGCGACGACGCAATACCATACACTCGTTGGCCAGGAGCCGACCACCTTCGACACACCGATCGACCCTGCACTTCCCCGATTGCTGACCGATCGAGCAAGGCTCGACGAGGTCATTCGATCCGCTCCGGCCTATCGCAAAGCTCAAGAGGACGTCGCGGTTGCCGAGGCTCAGATCCACGGCACGAAGGCATCCTTGGTACCGCAGCTGCGACTGGAAGGTTCGTCGACCCGACGCCAAATCGCCGGCCGGATGATCGACGATTCGACGATCGCATTGCGGCTGCGCGTCGATCCTTGGCAGGGCATTTCCGGCTTCGACAAGATCGATGCCGCGCGCCGGCGCTTGGACGCGGTACGCTGGACTCTCGACAACGTGAACCGCGAGCTGCGCCGAAAACTGTCTTCCATGACCGAAACCGCCGAGGTCACACGCTGGCGCGTGGAGGCGCTCGAGGCGCAACGGGCGGAGGCGGCTGAAGTACGCTCACTCTATGAGGAACAGTTCATGGCCGCCATGCGCGATATCGCCGATCTCTTATTGGTGGAAAACGATGCCCTGGAGGTCGAGCGTCAGATCGTCAACGCGCGTACCGAACTCCTACGTATCCACTACAGAATGGCCGCCGAAGTCGGCTTGCTCCGGCCCGCACTCGAACAACGCCTTGCCCAAGTCATTGAACGTCCGTAAATGAACAACTGCACCTCGACAAGAACCGACGCTCCCCTCCCTCCCGACACGGCACACTACGATCCCCTGCGGGAAGGACTACGTCTGCTCGCGCGCCAGTTCGGCCGCGAGATCGGCATCGCCGAACTCGGCGACGGGATGGCGCTCGAGTGCGGCCGCCTGCCGCTCCCTCTGGCGCCGCGAGCCTTGCGGCGCGCCGATCTGAATGCGCGGGTTCTGAAGCGCCCGGCCCATGCACTGTCCCCGCACCTGCTGCCCGCGCTGCTCGTACTGCGTGACGACAGCACCTTGGTCATGGTCGAACACGGCGGCGACCATGCGCTGACAATCAGTCCGGACAGCAACGGCGAAATCAAGCTTCCGTTCGATGAACTCGCCAAACTGCACGACGGCACCGTCATTCTCGCCAAAACCCGCTACCGGGGCGACGAGCGCGCGGGCAGCTTCGCACGCGCGCAGGAGGAGCATTGGCTGAAGGGGCCATTGCGTTCTTGTTGGCCCGCTTATGCGGAAGTGGGTATCGCCGCGCTGATGGCAAACCTGCTCGCGGTATCCACCGCCCTCTTCGCGATGCAGGTCTACGACCGCGTCGTACCGAACAGTGCCTTCGAAACACTCTGGATCCTCGCGAGCGGTGTCATCCTCGCGGTGATCCTCGAATTCGTGCTGCGCACCTTGCGCGCCCATCTGCTCGACGCCACCGGCAAGCGGCTGGACCTTCAATTGTCTTCGCACCTGATGGACCAGGTCATGCAAGTCCGCCTATCCGCCCGCCCCCCCTCGACCGGCGCGTTCAGCAGCCAGGTGCGCGAGTTCGAATCGGTACGCGAGTTCTTCACCTCGGCTACCGCAGGCGCGATCAGCGATCTGCCCTTCGTGGTCTTTTTTCTCGCCGTCATCGCGGTAATCGGCGGCGCCGTAGCTTGGGTTCCCTTGGCCGCGATCGGCCTGATGGTGCTGCCCGCGCTGCTGGCGCGCGGCACGCTCGCGCGTCTGTCCAGACAAAATCTGCGCGAAGGCGCGGTCCGACACGGGCTGCTGCTGGAATCGATCGAAAATCTGGAAACGGTAAAGGCGACGCACGCCGAAGGGCGCAACCTGCGTCTTTGGGAGGAACTATCGGCCGACATCTCGGAGGCCGGGATCAAGCTACGCTCGTTGTCGGCCCTGCTCTCCTACGGCGCGGCGACGGTTCAGCAGCTGTGCTACGTCAGCGTCGTGATCGTCGGCGTGTACCGGATCGATGACGGCGCCATGTCGGTCGGCGCGCTCATCGCCTGCTCCATCCTCTCTTCGCGCGCGATCGCCCCTATGGCCCAGGCCACCAACCTCCTGGTGCGCTGGCAGCACGTCAAAGTCGCCCTGGAAGGCTTGGATCAATTGATGAGCGCCCCGGTCGAGCGTCCCGCCGGACGCCGCTTCTCGCGCAAGCCGGTGCTTCACGGCCATTACCGGGTGGAAGGCTTGAAGCTGCGCTACCAGCCCGAAACCCCGCTCGCACTCGACCTGCAGCGGTTCGAGATCCGTGCCGGCGAGCACGTCGCTCTGCTCGGCGGCAATGGTTCCGGCAAGTCCACGTTGCTGCGCGTACTCGCCGGCCTCGCCGATCCCACCGAGGGACGGATACTGCTCGACGATCTCGGGCTGAGCCAGATCGACCCCGCCGACCGCCGCCAGGCCATCGGTTACCTGCCGCAAGATGTCGCGCTCTTCTACGGCACCCTGCGCGACAACCTCCTGCTCGACGGAGCTCTTCATGAAGACGACGAACTGCTCGAGGCGCTCGACGCGGTTGGCTTGGGCGTCTTCGTACGCGCCGATCCCTTGGGTCTCGATATGCCGATCTGGAGCTCCGCGAGCGTCTCGGGCGGGCAGCGCCAAGCCATCGGACTCGCCCGCGTGCTGCTACAGGACCCACGCATCGTGCTGCTCGACGAACCCACGTCCGCGCTCGACCAGACCAGCGAAACCCATGTCATCGACTACCTGAACCGGTGGCTCGCCGGGCGAACACTGATCGTCGCCACCCACAAGCGCCGCCTGCTCGCGCTGACGGAACGCGCCGTGGTGTTGCGCAACGGACGGATCGCGATGGACGGCCCGCTGCGCCAGATCGTCAGCGGCAATCAGATCAACTTGCCCGAGAACGCCCATGCCTGAACCACAATACAGTGAGCGCCAACTGCTGCGTATGCTCGGCGATCCGCAGCTCGCCGTCACCCATCCGGCGGCGCACCCGATTCTTTGGGTAAGCCTGTTGTGCATCGCAGCCTTCATAACCTGGGCAAGCCTGGCGGAACTGGACGAAGTCACACGCGGCGAAGGCCGGGTCGTTCCGTTCAGCCGCCTGCAAAAAATTCAAAGCCTGGAGGGCGGCATTCTCGAGGAGTTGCTGGTTAGGGAAGGCGACATCGTCGAGGTCGGGCAGCCGCTGCTGAGACTCGACAGCACCCGCTTCCAATCGTCCTACATGGAGTCGCTCAGTCAAGCCGAAGCGCTACGCGCGGCGATTGCGCGGCTGGAGACGGAAGTGCTCAATCGCTCCGAGATCGCCTTTCCCGGGGAAGTCGACCCGAACAGCCCGGTCGCCCGGTCCGAACGCGCCTTGCTCAAAGCTCGCCGCGACAAGCTGCGCGAGGCGCTCGCGTCGCTCAAGCACGAACTCGAACTGGCGAGGAAGCAGGAGGCCATCGTCCGGCCTCTGGTCGGCAAACGTGCGGTGAGCGAAGTCGAAGCGATCAAACTGAGCAAGGAAATCGCTTCTCTCACGGGCAAAATCGCCGAAATCTCGAATAGCTATACGCAGGACGCCTATACCGAACTCACAACAAAAAAGGCCGAACTGACCGCGCTCGAACAGATTCTGGTGCAGCGCAAGGACCAATTACGCCGAACCGAGATCGTTTCGCCGGTCAAGGGGCGGGTGAACAAGCTCATGATCACCACCCGCGGCGGCGTCATCCAGCCGGGAGAACCCATCATGGAAGTAACCCCGATCATGGACCAGCTCTTGGTCGAGGCCAAGGTCAAGCCGCGTGACGTGGCCTTCCTCGCTCACGGAATGCCGGCGCGGGTCAAGATTACGGCTTACGACTACACCATCTACGGCGAGCTGTCGGCGAAGCTCAAGCAAATCAGCGAGGACACGATCGAGGAAGATACGCCGCGCGGCAAGGAATCGTATTACCAAATCCAGGTACTCACCGACTTGGCCTTCCTGCGCTACGGCGACGAGATTCTTCCGATCCGCCCCGGCATGGTGGCCGAAGTCGACGTGCTCACCGGAAAACGTACGGTGCTCAATTACCTGCTCCGTCCGCTACTCAAGGCGCGTTTGTATTGACGCGAGTAAGCGTCCGCTGGAGGACAGTCTTTTCCTGATGCCGCCGAACAGTTAACCGTCAGGACCTTATACGTTGGCTGGTTTCCAGTTGTGGGGTAGCAGGCTGTCGATCTCCCTCTGCTTGGTGGTGGGTAAACGGGTCAGGACGTCTTTCAGGTAGGCCTCTGGGTTGAGGTCGAGTTCCTTGCAGGTTTGGATGAGGCTGAACACCGTGGCGGCGACCTGGCCGCCCTTGGGCGAGCCGAGGAACAGCCAGTTCTTGCGGCCGATGGTGAGGGGGCGGATCGCCCGCTCACTGCGGTTGTTGTCGATCTCCAGGCGACCGTCTTCGGTATAGCGCTCCAGCGCCGGCCAGTTCTTGAGGGCATAGCCGATGGCCTGGGCAGTGGGGGTCTTGGGCGCCAGCTGGCGCAGCCGGTCTTCGAGCCAGGACTTGAACTCGGCCAGGATCGGCCGCGCCTGTTCCTGCCGTAGCTTTCGGGTGCCTTCGGCGTCGAGTTGCTGTTCCTTGGCCTCCCGTTCGATGGCGTAGAGCCGGCCGATGTACTCCAAGGCCTCATGGGCGCTGATGCGCTTGCCGTTCTCGGTCTGTCGGGCAATCTCGAAGAACTTGCGGCGCGCATGCGCCCAGCACGCCACTTCCAGGACCTTGCCTGCGGCGAAGATCTGGTCGTAACCGGCATAGGCGTCCGCCTGCAGGTAGCCGCTGTAGCCTTCCAGTTTGGCCTTGGGATGCTTGCCCGCCCGGGTTTCGGTGTGGTCATAGACGACGATGGGCGGCGAGTGGCCGGCGTATACCCAAAACCGGGTTTCCCGCGTCTTGCCGCGGTCCTGCACCGCCACAGTGGTGTCGTCCGAGAAGATCACCGGCTGTTGCTTGAGCAACGCCAGCATCCGCTCGACCAAGGGCTGCAGCTGCCAGCCGCTCTGGATGACCCAGTCGCACAACGTGGTGCGGGCAATGGGGACACCCTGGTGGGCAAAGATTTGCTCGATGCGGTACAGCGGCAGGTGATAGCCGTATTTGGCCATCAGCAGATGTGCCAGAAGACCCGGCAGAGGGATGCCCTGCTCGATGATTTGCGGCGGGGCCGGTACCGTGGTCAACTGCCCTTGGCACTTCGCGCAGGCGCACTTTTCCCGCCGCGTTTCCACGACCTTCAGTTGCGCCGGGACGTAATCCAAGCGTTCGGAGCTTTCGTAGCCGATCACCGGCCGTTCCTCACCGCAGGCAGGACACTGCCGGTCTTGTGCCGACAACGGCAATACCACGATCTCTCGCGGCAGATGCGCCGGCAGTGCGGTGCGCTTCGGTTGATTCTTGGCGGGCGATTGCACCACCACCGTCTTGAACGCCACCGGACTGGCGACGGGGGCGTCCTCGGGCACCTCATCCCACAGCGGCAGTTGGTCGATGTCGGGGAGGGTCGCCAGTCGCTCGGAACGGGCGCCGAACAGCAGCTTCTTCAGCTGCGCTAGGTCGAATTCCAGCCGTTCGATGCGCGCCTCGCGCTGGGCCCAGGGTGGCCTTTAGAGTACGATTTTCTTCGGCGAGAGCGGCGGCATTCATGGCTGCCATTATACCCGGTGGACCACCCGAAAGCCCAGCTCTGATGCGGGTTTCAGGCACTTTCGACTCAGCCGACCCGACCCGCGCGAACCGCGCGGAAACGGGCCACCGTCAGGTCCACGCCTTCCAGCAACAGCAGCAGGTCCGAGCGCGAAATCGTCCCCTGAACCGGCTTGCGGAAGCGGCCTTTCTCCAGCCGCTTGTAGGCCAGCCAGAAACCGTGACGATCCCACCACAACAGCTTCACCTTGTCCCGGCCCCGGTTGAAAAACACGAACACCGCACCCGATAACGGCGAATGCCCCAGACTGCTCTCCACCGCCAGCGCCAAACCATCGATGGACTTGCGCAAATCGACCGGCTCGGCCACCACATACACCGCCGCCGCACTCAGAATCGTCGCCAGCATCACGAGACCAATGCGGCCACCACCTGCTTCAACAACCCGGCATCGAACCCCGGTTTCACCTCGATGCGAACCCCGCCCACCGACAACCACAGACCACCGACTGCTGTCTCACCGCCATCTACCCGCATCAACGTCAGTGGCGCCACCACCGCTGGCTGCGCTACGCGTCGACGCCAGTAGATGAACGCCGCATAGCTGACCGCCTCGCGCGCACACCAAGCGCGCACCGACAACCCACTCCCTGCCTGTTGCTCCAGCAGGACCCGCCAATGCATCTCTCGTTCTTGTTTCGTCATCGCCATCTCCTCCTCTTCGGGAATATGGCGATACTGTGACTCAGGCGCTAATCGGTGGGAATTATGCGGACAGCCGGACGCTTACGACGCGACGTAGAAATCTGATTCCGTTTGCGTGCCAAATTGTTGGATAAATGGAATAAGCGTTTATCCTAAAGACCGCAGTTGTATTTCCGAAATGACCGTAATGCCCCGTCAGTCGCCGAATTCCCTCACCCCGACCTCTCCCAGAGGGCGAGGGGCTCAACGCCCTTCTCCCTTTGGGAGAAGGGCTGGGGATGAGGGCCTGGCACTTGTCAGGTTGTATCCAACGGCCGGATTTAGGTTTATTTTTGCCGAGCGGACCAAGCCGCAAAGCCGTGTCCCGGCGAACGGCCTCGGATTGATGGGTTGCGCGGAGTGTGTCCTGAGCCGGGCCGAAGAGTTTTATGAATAGGGGGGATAGGCTCAAGATGGGCACGCGGACAGCACAAACTGCTTCGCGGGAGCGAAAGTATGCGCGACGACAAGTCGCCGCTTGACCACTTCCCGGCACGATTTGACGGCCGCCGTCAAAGCAGGGTTGCTCGATTATCACCCGTGACAGTCCGAGGAATCCCTGGTGCAGGCACTCCTCGGAAATCACGCGCGCACCGGCAGGACATTCCATCGTCTTCATCCGTGGTTCCTCACGATATCCGCTGCGTCGGGCACAAAGCGTTGCGCCAGGGGCATGCGCCGGCCGAAGCCAAACGCCCTTCGGTGGACGCGAATGATGGGCGGGGCCTGCCGGCGCTTGAACTCGGCGTATTTGACCATGCGTACGACCTTTTGTTGGACATCCGGGCTAGCCTTGCCGGCCAGAGCCAAGGCCTCGGCCCGTTCGTCCACAGTCAGTAAATCGGGCTCCAGGATCAGCTTGAGCAGCGCATCAAGGACGGGATACGGTGGCAGGCTATCCTCGCCGCGCTGCCCGTCGGCGAGCTCCGCGCTCGGCGCTTTTTCGATGACGGCACGCGGAATGACGTCGCGGCCCGCCACCTCGTTGAGGTGCTCCGCGAGGGCATAGACATCCGTCTTCCACAAATCGCCGATGAGATTGAGGCCGCGCGACATATCGCCGTACAGCGTGGCGTAGCCGACGCTCATTTCGGACTTGTTGCCCGTGGTCAGCAACAAATGTCCGAAGTGATTGGCATATTCCATCAAGATGCGGCCTCGAATATGGGCCTGCATGTTCTCCCGGGTCAGCCCGCCGGGCGGCGTTCCGAAGGCACGCTCAAATTCAGCGCAGGCGAGCGCATAGTCGGGTTCGATGGCACGGTAAAGTTGCCACTGCCGCGCCCCTCCGGCGCGTAGGGGGCATAGCCCAAATGGGCGGTCATCTCCGCCTCCAACGCCCGTTCCACCGGACGCCGGGTCAGCTGCTTGAGCAAGCCGTGTTCCCCCAGAAGGTCTTTCGGATTCGGATCGCCTGTCAGTCGATCACGAAACCGCGATCCGAATGTCCACGGCGCGGCTCAGCCAGCCCAGGGTAACGGCTCTAAAGGCGGCGTCCTCGGCCTGGTCCCAGATCACGCACAGCAAGGCTTCGTCGCGATCGAGCAATTCATCCTTTTCGAGTTTCTCGATCGCCGCGGCGCAAGCCAGCGGGTCGACGCCGTTGCGTTCGAATACCTCTTTGGCCGCCCGAATGCCGTCGGCAATTTCTTCCGGGGAGGCTAATTTCGCATGTTCACCGTCTATGGTGATGGTTCTCTGAGGGAAGGTTTCTATGGTCATCGTACTTTGCATATTGCCACCTATTTCTTTTTAGCCCGAGCTAATACCTGTTGATATTGCGCGGCGCTGCTACTGCACCGCCGGCGCTGACTTCATTTCGGGCGGGGGCGGATTGGCACAATGCGAGGCATGATGGTGGACGATACGGATTTCGCCCCCCTCCATTGCGAACGTGTTATTGGCAACCAGCAATACCCCCTGAACTTCTTCGTAGCAAACCACCGTGGCAAATGGACCGTAAACGAAGGCTCTCGCGTAATGCGGAGTCACCGTGCCCGTAGCCGGATTGAGGAATATGCGCCGCCAGCTTTCGATGATGGCCGCGTGCTCGGTGAGCACCGGCCAACCGGGATGAATACAAAGCACCGGCCACTCCCGCGACCAGAGCTTCTCCATGGCTGAAAAATCGCGCTCGGAAAAAGCATGGTAAAACGCATCGTTGGCAAACAGAACAGTGGGCGCATCCATCGGTCTTGCTACTTCCAGTTCTCAGCCCTTGTGAAAAAACCGTCGCGAACGGCCCGGCTCTGTACCGGTACGCGCGAGCACCTCGAACAACGCAACTGCGGAATCGGATTCTTCCCGGCCTTCATTCGTTCATGTCGGGAAACAGGATGACCTCATCCGGCAAATCGTTTTCGTTTTCCTGCAGATGCAGCCCGCCCACAAGCGCGTATCCGCTGTCGCCTTCATAAAGCACAACCGCATGTTTCGGCATTTCCAGCAAAGCAGTAATCAGTTGTTCGACTGTCATAAATCGTCCGACATGGCTTCCATGGCGATGAGCTGCTCGCGCAGCGCCATGTGGGCATAGAATCCTTCCCGCCCATTGTAAAGAGGGTCTCCGTACAGAGCCGCGACCGCCGCATTGTCCGACAAATATACGCGGCAGGTCTTGCGTTCGTGCGCAAGGGCCGCCGCGCAGGCCTCGAGCTCGGATACCGGCTCCACCTGCCAAATGCCGGGGCTCAAAAGATAATCCGCACGGTACAGCACGGTATCCCAGCCGTGGCGATCGGCATCGTCGAAAACGTCCGGATGGCGGGTCCGGGCATCGGGAGATTCGGGTGTCAACCCGCTCGCCTCGAGACGCTGCCGCGGGCTCAGAGCGGCAAACACGGTATGCTCGCCGGTTTCTCTCGCGGATCGGACCTTGCGGGCGAGATCGTCCTCGTCGAACGCGAACCACGCGGACGGTCGGCCTTCATGAGGAATTTCGACGACGTAAATCATGATTTACTCGACCTTGTAAGGGATACCATCCGGAACTTTCCGAACGGACGTATCGTAGATGCGTAACCACCAGTAATCATGCGCAGTCCGCCAGAGAAGGCGCTTTTTCGGAAGCCGCCGTGCGCGTGACGATACGCGAATTGACCGTCAGCGCGAATTCGCGCCATGCGGCGGCCAAGTCCCTGCGGATGGTCTGCACGTATTCCGGGGACGGCTTGTGTTCCCCGGGGAAGTTGGACAAAGCACAGGAGGTGCGGTTGAAGCGTAGCGCTTCGTCCACCAAAGCGTCGTTGAACCCCGTGAACGACGAGAGAACCGCCGGGGTGAGGTCGGACCGGCCGTTCACCACGGGTATCACCTCGCCATCCAGGGGCAGTTCGTCGAGTAGGCGCAACGCCTCGCGGTAAATACTTTCCACAGTTTCCAGAAGAGTTAACTGAGTCAATTGATCGCGCTGCTGGACCGAAAGGTTACGGTGCAGAATGCGCTGGTAACGCTCGGAGGCGCCTTTCCGTTGGCCGCTCACCCATTCACCGAAGCGTTCGAGAATGTTTGCGTTGGCTGCGTTAATCCGGGTTTCCGCCAACTGCCGCTGTATCCGAGCGGCCGCATCGAGCGCGCCTTCCAGGTAACCGCCGCCGTAGCGGGCGGTTTCGGACGCGCCGAACAAAAGTTTTCCGTTCCAGTAAGAACGGCTCAGGGCCGGGTTGCCGTATTCCGGGTGCTGCTCCGGCGGGACACGGTCGAGCCGGCTGCTGGTATAAGGTTCGGTCGCCCAATCCTGATAATGCTGTTCGTCGAGTTCCGCCTCGGAGCCGAAGAATTGCACCAACTGGCTCCGAATCAGCATGGGCATGCCCAGCCGAAAAGCTTCGCGCTGCTCCGGAGAAAGTGCGAGGAACCCTCCGAGCGCGGCTTTCTCGCCACTGGCATCGCAAGCATCGAAAATCTCTCCGAGCACGGCTTGTTCGTGCCGCGCGAAACCGTTTCCGGACAGGCCCGCCTCGCGCCAGAAAGGGCGCGAGAAAGCGGCAACTGCCTTGGCCTCGCCGGCCATCCAGGTGGGCGTTTCCCGCATCGCCTCGCGCAGATCATCTTCCGGCGCGGGTTCGAGCCGAATCTGCTCGTCCACGACGCGGGGCGGAATGGCGAGCACGGCACGCCGAGCCTCGACTACCGATGCGGTATCGCCGCACCGGAAATGAAGCACGACGTGATCGCCTCGATCTTCCACCGCGATGAGCGCGTGGCCCAGCCGCAGACGGCTCTCTGAAAGCCGCTCCGCCAACGCGCTCACCAGAGACGTCATTCCGCCGTCCAGGCGCATGGCGCCGTTATGAACCGGCGAACTTCCCAGGGATTCGAGTTTGCCGTCCGCATCCCTGAGGCCCAGCACGTCGCCCTGATCGTGCTGTGCGAACGAAGCCAGCCCGAGATCGGCCACCAGGCGTGTCACCCGCGGATGGATGTCCGGCCAGAACCAGGTCGGCCCCAGATCCAGTGCCGCTCCCGAAGTGGCCGAAGTCACCGAGAGAATACGCCCGCCCAGACGCGAACGGGCTTCGAACAGGAGATAAGGCCGACCCTGGCGCTCCAAATCGCAGGCCAGCGACAAACCGCACAAACCGCCTCCGACAATGACAGTATCCAGCATGACATTACCTCTTTTTCTAAAGCCGTTCGCAGTAAATGAAGGCCCCTAACCGAGCAAGGCCGGCTTGATCTGTTCCAGCCAGGCGTCGAGGCGTTCGTCGGTAAGATCGCTTTGATTTTCGTGGTCTATGACCAGACCGACGAATTTATCGTCCACGATCGAATTGGTTTTCTCGAAGGAATAGCCGTCGGTGGGCCAGAAACCGACTACCTTGGCGCCGGCCTCGACGACGACGTTGTAGAGAAGGATAAGCGCGTCGACGAATTCGTGACCGTAGGCTTCCTGGTCGCCCAGTCCGAAAAGCGCCACGACCTTGCCGCTCAGGCTCTTGCCTTCCAGTTGCGGCAGGAACTCTTCCCAGCTTTCCTCGCTGCAGCCCGCGGTCAGGCCCGGAAGTTCACCGTCACCCAAGGTCGGGGTTCCGAGAATCAGCGCGTCGTATTTGAGCAGATCGTCGGCGCTGGCTTTTTTCACGTCTACGGGCGCATCCGCGGCATCGCCCAGTTTTTTCGCGATCGACTTAGCGACGCGCCGCGTGTTACCCGTGTCGGAGCCGAAAAATATACCGATCTTGTTGGCCATATATGTCCTCTAGAAAAACACACTTCAGGAAGCTCAAAAAATCAACTCAACGCTCGGAACGGTTTTCGCCGAAGCGGCTTATGTGTTCCAAGCGAATCATCCGCGCAATAGTCACGAATTCGGGTATTCACCCGGGCTCTCCCCCGATTGGGAGAGAGCGTTTACGACACCCTTCGCAGCAAGGGCCGGTCCATCAATCTCAATGAGCGACGGCTACTCCGCTATCGACACCGTGGGCGGCACGCTCCTGCTCTATGGGCAGTGCCGTTTCCAGCGCTTCGGGCGGACGCTGTAGTGCGGCGCCCAACACTTCGTCGATCCGCCGAACCGGAAGAATGGACAGGTCTTTCTTCACGTTCTTGGGAACGTCGACCAAATCCTTTTCGTTTTCATACGGAATCACGACCGTCTTGATACCGCCGCGATGGGCGGCCAGCAGCTTTTCCTTCAAGCCGCCGATGGGCAACACGTCGCCGCGCAGCGTAATCTCGCCGGTCATGGCAACATCCGAACGAACCGGAATATTGCTCAAGGCCGAAACCAGGGCGGTGCACATTCCGATTCCGGCGCTGGGACCGTCCTTCGGCGTTGCACCCTCCGGCACATGGATATGTAAGTCGCTGGATTGGTAGAAGCCGGGTGCGATGCCGAACTCGATGGCACGGGACCGGGCGACGGTCATGGCAGTGCGGATCGACTCCTGCATGACTTCGCCCAAACGTCCGGTATAGATCTGCTGCCCGGTACCCGGCAGAACCGCGGACTCGATGGTCAGCAGTTCGCCGCCGACCTCGGTCCAGGCCAGTCCGGTCACCTGCCCGACCCGATCGCTCTCCTCGGCGCGGCCATAACGGTAACGAGGCACGCCCAGGAAATCGTCGAGGTTATGGTGGTTGACCACACATTTCTTGGCATTGGGCTTAAGCAGGATATTCTTGACGACTTTCCGGCAGATGGTAGCGATTTCCCGCTCCAGGCTCCGCACACCCGCTTCGCGCGTGTAATGGCGGATGATGGACTGCAAGGCCGAATCCGTTATCTGAATTTCGTTCTTCCGGAGCCCGTTACGCTCGACTTGCCGGGGAACGAGATAACGCGACGCAATGTTGATTTTCTCATCGTCGGTATAACCGGCGATGCGGATCACTTCCATCCGGTCCAGAAGTGGACCCGGGATGTTCAGTGTATTGGCCGTGGCAAGGAACATCACCTGCGACAAATCGAAATCGACTTCCAGGTAATGGTCGTTGAAGGTGCGGTTCTGTTCGGGATCGAGCACCTCGAGCAAGGCCGATGCGGGATCTCCGCGAGAGTCCATCGCCATCTTGTCGATTTCGTCCAGAAGGAAGAGAGGATTGCGGGTCTTCACCTTGGCCAGGTTCTGAAGAACCTTCCCGGGACGAGAGCCGATGTAGGTGCGCCGATGCCCGCGGATTTCGGCTTCGTCCCGTACACCGCCGAGGGCCATCCGGACATATTTCCGGTTGGTGGTGCGGGCGATGGACTGGCCAAGAGAGGTCTTGCCGACCCCGGGTGGCCCCACCAGGCAGAGTATCGGTCCTTTCGGTGTACCGGCGCGCTGCTGGACCGCCAGATATTCGAGAATTCGTTCCTTGACCTTGTCGAGACCATAATGTTCGGCCGCGAGCAGGGCTTCCGCCTTTTTCAAATCGATGCTGGCCTTGGTTCGCTTTTTCCAGGGCAGATCGACCATCCAATCGATGTAGTTCCTGACCACGGTGGCTTCGGCCGACATCGGCGACATCCTGCGCAGCTTATCGAGTTCCGATTCCGCCTTGGTACGGGCCGGTTTCGGCATGCGCGCCTTGACGATCTGATCCGCCAGCTGATCAAACTCGTCGGGCGCATCGCCCAGTTCGCCCAGTTCCTTCCGAATGGCTTTCATCTGCTCGTTCAGATAATACTCGCGCTGATTCTCTTCCACCTGCTGCTTGACGCGGCCCCGGATGCGCTTTTCCACCTCCATGATGTCGACCGCACCCTCCATCGCCACGATCAGTTTTTCGAAACGGGCGGAAATATCGACTGTCTCCAGCAGCATCTGCTTGTCTTCCAGCTTTATCGACATGTGCCCCGCGATCGTATCGGCCAGGCGCCCCGGATCGGAAATCTCCGGAAGTGTGCTCACCGTTTCCTGTGGAATCTGCTGATCGAGCTTGACATATTGCTCGAAAGCCCCGATCACGATCCGCATGAGCGCTTCCATCTCGGCAACGCTGAGGTCGGTTTTCTCTTCCATGGGCGTACCCACGGCCGTGTCGAAATTCTCGTTCGTCTGATATTCCCCGATTCGGCAACGCGTCATGCCCTTGATGGTCGCTTTTACGGTACCATCGGGCAGCTTGAACAATTGATCGACCTTGGCCAGTGTACCGATTCCGTACAGATCCGAGACTTCCGGTTCGTCGCATTTGGGATCTTTCTGCGCCACGGCGAAGACCGGCTGCCCGGAGCGGACTGCTTCGTCCAGCGCCGCGATCGATTTCTCTCGCCCCACGAACAGGATGACCACCATGTGCGGATAGATGACGACATCGCGCAAAGGCAGGACTGGAACCCGGTTCCCCACTGGATGAACGTTTTCGGTCGATTCGTTTTCCACGTTAAAGCCCTCGAAATTAAGCCTAGATTCTAGGGGCCGGCTTACGCCGACGCGCATTGCTTTTCTTCGGTCCGATAGACCAGGAAAGGCTGGTTGTTTTCGCGCACCACGTTTTCGTCGATGACGACCTTGCTAACCATATCGTTGGACGGCAGCTCGTACATCGTATCGAGCAGCACGTTCTCCAGTATGGTTCGAAGGCCTCTTGCACCCGTCTTGCGTTCGATCGCTCTCTGGGCGATCAGTCTCAACGCATCCGGCTGTACGTCGAGATCGCAAGCTTCCATCTCGAACAATTTTTGATACTGCTTGACGAGAGCATTCTTGGGTTCGGTGAGAATCTTGATCAGAGCTTCCTCGTCCAATTCCTCGAGGGTGGCAACCACCGGCAGGCGCCCGACGAACTCCGGAATCAGCCCGTAGCGAATCAAATCCTCCGCTTCCACGCCAGCCAGGATCTCGCCCACGTTCCGACGATCATCCTTGCTTTTGACCTCCGCCGAAAAGCCGATGCCACCCTTTTCCGAACGTGCCCGTATGGTTTTGTCCAAACCGGCGAACGCGCCGCCGCAGATGAACAGAATGTTCGCGGTGTTGACCTGCAGAAATTCCTGCTGCGGATGTTTGCGCCCGCCCTGCGGAGGAATCAGCGCGACCGTGCCTTCGATCAGCTTCAGCAGAGCCTGCTGTACGCCCTCGCCCGACACGTCGCGGGTGATCGACGGGTTGGCGGATTTACGGGAGATCTTGTCGATTTCGTCGATGTATACGATGCCGGATTCCGCTTTTTCGACATCGTAATCGCATTTCTGCAAAAGCTTCTGAATGATGTTTTCGACATCCTCGCCGACGTAACCCGCCTCGGTCAGCGTGGTGGCATCGGCTATCGTGAAGGGCACATTCAGGATTCGCGCAAGTGTTTCCGCCAGTAGCGTCTTGCCCGAACCCGTGGGTCCGATCAGAAGAATATTGCTCTTGGCCAGTTCGACATCGTTTTTTCCGGCCCGCGACTTGAACCGGAGGCGCTTGTAATGGTTGTAAACCGCTACCGCGAGTGTCCGCTTGGGCTTTTCCTGCCCAATCACATAATCGTCGAGGATGGCTTTGATTTCCTTGGGAGTCGGCAGCTTGTCGGCGCCGTCGGAGCCGTTTTCCAGCAATTCCTCGCGGAGGATGTCGTTGCACAATTCGATGCATTCGTCGCAAACGAATACCGCCGGACCTGCAATAAGCTTCCTGACCTCATGCTGGGTTTTTCCGCAAAATGAACAGTACAGAAGCTTTCCGCTTTTGTCCTTGCCGTTTTTGTCGTCGCTCATTGCTCTAACCTCTTTGCTGGGTGATTGTTCGGTCGTGCCCGCCGCGCCCGGTTCCGGCCCGCCGTAAAAGTTACTCGCTAGGCCGACTCCGCTGGGTCAGTACCTCGTCGATCAGGCCATACTTGCAAGCATCGTCGCCGCTCATGAAATTATCCCGGTCGGTATCGCCCCGGATTTTCTCTATGGGCTGATCGGTATGTTTGGCGAGTATCTGGTTCAGGCGATCGCGGAGCAAAAGTATCTCGCGGGCGTGAATATCGATATCACTGGCTTGTCCCCTGAAGCCGCCCAAGGGCTGATGAATCATGATTCTGGAATGGGGCAGCGAGTAACGCTTTCCCGTTGCTCCGCCAGCCAGAAGCAATGCGCCCATGCTCGCGGCCTGGCCGATACAGAAGGTGCTTACATCCGGCTTGATGAATTGCATGGTGTCGTAGATCGCGAGTCCCGCCGTCACCAATCCACCCGGCGAGTTGATATAAAGGTGAATATCCTTGTCCGGGTTTTCGGCCTCCAGAAACAGGAGCTGCGCGATCACCAGGTTCGCCATGTAATCCTCGACCTGGCCGACTAAAAAGATGACCCGCTCCTTCAGGAGCATGGAATAAATATCGAATGCTCGTTCGCCGCGTGGAGATTGTTCGACGACGATCGGTACTAATCCGCCGGCGGCAGAAGGGGCCTGAATTTGATCGGTTAGATGTATCAAGTTCGTACTCTTTCAGGATACACGTCAGTGTAGGGTCCGTGGAATCGCCAAACGGAACGGAGCGATCGGGGCTTCGAACGGTACCCCGTCGTCGGCCAACAATTGATAGCTGCCGTGCATGCTGCCCACGGGCGTCTCGATCATGGCTGAGCTGGTGTATTGAAACGCCTCTCCGGGGCGAAGATAAGGGTGTTCGCCCACGACCCCTTCGCCAACCACTTCGATCGTTTTTCCGTTCGCATCGGTGATGATCCAGCGCCGGCCCAGAAGTTTCGCCGGCACGTTCCCGGTGTTTTCCATGGTCACAGTGTAAGCGAAGACATAGCGCTCTCCTTCGCGAGCCGCTTCTTCTCCGAGATAGACTGTTTTAACGTCGACTTTGAGTTCGCGAATTCTGCTGCTCATAAGGTTTCCCCTTATTCTTCGATCGGTTGTTTGCTATCTATGGACGAGTTGAATGCTTAGCGCTATGGGGCGGATCGGGCGGTCGTCCGCTCTGACGCCACTTTTCGGCACATTAGGCGGTTCAAGACGGGATATCGCCTCACCCGCCCCGCCATTACTCGACGAAGCGAAGCACCGGCCCCTGCGCCTCGTTCAGCCGGACATTCCCTTGAGATTTTTCTTCGATCTTCACCACCCCGAGAAGGACGACGCGGCCGTCCGGATGGCGCGCAGCGGAAACAACATTTCCGACGCTTTCGGTCGCGCCTTCGAGACGAAGCACCGTGCCCGGAGCCGGAACCGCATCGCTGTCGACATAAGCCAAATAGACTCGGCGCTTCAACTGGCCGCGGTAGTGCAGCCGCGCGATGACCTCTTGTCCGGGATAACAACCCTTGGTGAAACATATCCCGCCCAAGTCTTCCAGATTCAGCATCTGCGGTATGAATTCACCCGCGGTTTCAGGCACCAACAGCGGGATACCCGATAGAATCTCTAGCACGGACCATGCCTCCCGGCCCACCGGAAGAACCGCCGATACCAGGCTCTGCCAAATGTCGGCAACGGCCTTTCCGCTGCCGACAACCAACCAGCGCGGGAATGGTTGTCCGGCTATAGCCATAATGGTGCACTCGCCAAAAGTCAGTGCGTCTCCAGCCTCGACGGGCGGCGGCGCGCCGATTAGAGCCGTCAGACGGGACTCCATGTTAGGACCGGACAAGCCGATCCGGGCGAGACTATCGCCGGCTTCCGAAAGGGCAACCTTGACTCTGAGAAGGTATTTTTTCAAACCCGATAAAACGCTTTGCGCAATGTCTTTCGGAAGAAGCAAGTAAAACGCTTGGTCATGCAAGAACACCCAAAAGGTGGCCTGAGCCCTTCCCTTGGCATCGCACCAGGCGGTGAAAAGCCCCTTTTCAGCGGATACTACCCGCAAGTCTCCCGGGAATAGATTGGCCAGAAATTTCCGTGCGTCCTCGCCTTTTGCCTCGATCAGGCTATAGTGCGACAAATCCGCCATCACGTCCGCGCTCACGGCTTGCCGCCGTTCCGCGTCCAACTGCCCAAAATCGATGACTCCGGATTCATCGAAGTGGGCTCCGCCTTGTTCGAGAACGGACCGCCACGACATGGGCAGACCGCATTCGGCCGCGATGGGCGGTGAAGAGGGTTTTTCGTTCCCAGTTGCGGTCATCGCTTCGCCGGTTGCCATGCACTATCCTCCTCGGGTCCGAAACAATTGGAATATTCGACGCACTCCGCGCAGCTGGGAGATCGGCAAACAAAGGCTCCCTCGCGTTCGCAGAGTTGCTTGTAGAAAAACTTTTTCCAGCGCATGCCGCCGGTATTTCGGGCGAACAGCGTGGAGAAATGGCGCGCCAGGAGATCGGACAGAGACTGCCGATCCGGAAGGCCCATATCCTGCCAAAGATGGTCATCGCCCATGCAGCAGGCTGCAATCGCATAGGCCAGCCACCGGCTCTCGGCGCTATCCTCGCTGCGATGTTCGAGTAACAGTACCACGAGGTCCTCGAACTCGTCGGTCGCCATCCGACGGCCGCGATTGGCCGCTGCGAGCGCTGCTTTCGTGGCAGGCGTCAGGTAAACATCCTCGGCACCGGGAAAATACCGGTTCAGAAGCCCCCGGAACGCCTCCTCGTCCAGCCCGAAAGCAGGCCGTCCGCCGAGCCGGGACGAGCTTCGCGCCAGCTCGATCGCCGAAACGAACGTTAGGGTCACCGAATCCTCGGGATCCCGTGCGTAAGCCATGAGCGGGTCATAGAAACCGGCGCTGGCGGCTGAAGATGTCGGATTCGGACTGGGCTGGCGCATTGGGAACACCCTCAGGCTGCGACCGCTTCGTGCGTATAGCACTGCTTGGGACAAATCTTGGCGCAAGCCTCGCAACCTACGCAGTTTGCCACATTCGCGATCGACATGACTTTCTTGTCGTATTCGTCGTCATCGTCCTCATCTTCAGTGCTGAGTTTGACGATATCGCCGTCTTCGTTGACACCGACCATCTCCAGGACTTCGCGTCCGCAAACCTTGTAGCAACGGCCGCAGCCGATACATTTTTCCTGGTCGATGACATCTACGAACTTGGGGGTCCATACCTTACCCCCGGGAAGGGTAACCGTGAATTCGCTCATCTTAGACTCCTAACCGGCGCTGGTTTTGCGGAATTCGTCCAGTTCGCGATAGGCCTCGTAGGTCTTCTCCGCAACTTCCCGAATTCTCTCCCAACCCGTGGGCAGATCTTCGGCCAAGTCGTGCAGATCCATCTTCAGCGCCGTCGCCTGGGCGTTCAGTTTCTTCAATCTGGCTTTAAGGTCTTCTGCGTCTGTCATGGGTGCCTCATTGCATTACCGTGTGACGAACAATCAACTGTACTTGGCCACTTCAGAGTAGCGATTGATCATGTCGACGCCCGCATTGACCAGCTTTTCGCCTTCCTCTGCGAGCTTTTCCATCGACGGAAATCCGAAACGATGCACATCCCGCAACTGCTTGTTCACCACGATCAGTCTGCCGGCAATCAGAACCATCCGACCAAAACCCTCGTGCGACATCTTCATCATGGGCGTCACCATCACGCCGCTCGCACGCTCGATGGAGAGACCGACGGCGTTGTAGAAGAGTTCGAGCCGCCAGAGGATTTCCGGATCGGGATCGCCGACGATCGGAAGCGCTTGCCGTTTTTCCTTGGTGAGGATGTAGGGTTCGAGCAGCATTTCGTCGCTCTTGCCGTCCCAGGTACCGTAAGAATCCTGAGCCCGCCACTGTTTGATCAATTCCTTGACGAAGCTCGATTCCATGGGCGACGTCGCGCCCTCCGCTTTTACTGCCAATGCTTCAGCCATGTTCCACCTCTTCTTCTTCAAAATCGAATTCGCGCTCCTGGCCCTTCCCTTCTTTCGCCAGCACCTTTCGGAGCCAGGGCGGGGGAGTGCCCTTTAGAACTTGCTGGAGCTTGTCCAACAGATCGGTAATGGGCTCGGGCTGGGGAACCTTCATGGGATGTATCCCTTGGGCCACCACCCTAGCCGCGCCGGAACCGCCGATGGCGGCCACGTAGAGAATCGCGCAATCCTTGACTGCTTCCAACTTCGGAGCCAATTTGTCTTCGTTTCCGTCCTCCTGCAAATCACCTTCGAATTGAATGGCTTCGAGGAAGCGATAGCCCTCGGCCGACAATTCGTAGATAGCGATATTTTTGGCCCACCCGAAATGGGCATCGACCCGTTGCAGATCCTGTGTAGAGAATGCGACCTTCATGCTACCTCCGCGATAAAAGGTTTCGTTTGAAACAGCTTCGGGCTTAATGAGCCGTAACCGCCGCCGTGCCAGCATTTTCGTTCTCCTTGGGCAGGGACCAGGTTTCCGGAGTGGGCTCATGGCCGTTGGCGATGAACATATTGGCAATCTCGAACGTGAGATTGCGCGTCCCGCGATATCCGACAATCGTCTGATGCGCGGCGCCAAGGCGATCGAACATGGGGATACCGATGCGGTAGAAAGGAATCTTCAGCCTTTCCGCCGCTTGTCGTCCGTGAGAATGGGTCATCAGAAGATCACAGCCGGCAGCGCGGGCCTCGAGATCTTCCAAGTCGCCGATCAGGACTTCGTCGGTCGCGATCCGCTGCAACATCGGAGACGACGTCGTGGTAACAGCAGCGGCGGTTTCCGCCCCGAGTTCGTGGGACCACTGGCTTAGGGCCCACAACAGATCGGGTTCAGCGCCTATTGCGATTTTTTTGCCGCCGAAATGGAAATGGGCGTCGAGCATGGCATCGACCAATTGGCCGCGCTGCCGCCGAATTTTGGTCGGGACCGGGCGGCCGCTGATGCGGACGCACAGGCTGATGAACTGATCGTTCGGCTCCAGCCCCGTCAGTCTATCGAACACCGTGTACGGGACCCCGGTTTTCGATTCCAGGGCGACAGCGGCATCGCGCATCTGTTCCCCGACCGCGATGGTATGAACGGACCGGCCCAGACTCGCGATCTCCTCCAGGGAAATGCCCCCCAGCGTGGTCGGTGTGAAATCGTCCGGAATATGGCCGTCCAGTGATCCGGACAGATCCGGAAGCACCAGCATTTCCAAACCGAAGGCTTCCAGAATGTCGCGAATTTCGTCAATGTCGCCCGGGGTGAGATGAGCGCCCGGGAGCAGGTTGACCCGGTTGGGAAGCCTGGGCGCGCCGGCGCTTATCGGCTCCACCAATTGTTCGACGAGTTTGGTGACGGTTTTAGCCCAGCCGTCCTGAAACGCGTCCTTGAAATCCGGCGTCGACACATAGACCAGGCTGATAGGGTCCAGCTCCGGGTGTTTTTCCCGAATCAGCTTGATATACGCATCTACATCGTCTCCCTTGGTTTCGGTAACCCCCGTCGACGAAATGCCGATGATGGACGGCTTCTGCCGCGAAGCGATGGTCACTACGGCCTGCTCCACGTTCTCGAGTCCCCCGAGCACCGTGGCGACTTCACTCATCGCCGTGGTCTGCAGGGGAATCGCCTCCTTGAAATGCCGCACGAACAAGACCAGTCCGAACGAGGTACAGCCTTGCGAGCCGTGGAACAAAGGCATGCAGTTCTTGATACCCATGAAGGCGAGTGCGCTGCCAATCGGCTGGCTCATCTTCAAGGGATTGACCGAACAAGATTTCTTGGGCGTTATTACGGTAGCCATGGGCTTATCTCATGCAGCCTGTTGAGCTTGCGACTTGTTTTCGGACGGGCTCGGGTGCCAGTGATCCATGGTTTCGAGAATCTTTTCCAGCTTACCCATGCAACTGCCGCACCCGGTACCGGCCTGGGTCTTTTCCGACACCGCCTCCGCGGTAGATAGGGCGTGCTCGACGATGGCATCCTCGATCGTGCCCCGCAGCACCGATTTGCACTTGCAGACCGGCGTGGAACGGCGCTTTTCGCGCGCCAGTTCGGGATTTGCGGCCAGTGCCGCGGCTTCCTCGGCAATCGCCGCGTCGGCCACCTCTTCCCAGGTCTTTTCTTCCCAGGGGGCGCGCTTGCGCACCTGCTCCCAGACCGGGTTGTACAAAGCCTTGTCGATTTCTTTCACCAGTTCGACCATACCGACGTAACCCATATAGGCGTGGTGGCGTT
Source organism: Methylocaldum marinum (assembly GCF_003584645.1). GTDB lineage: Bacteria > Pseudomonadota > Gammaproteobacteria > Methylococcales > Methylococcaceae > Methylocaldum > Methylocaldum marinum. Next base: position 5,865,651 of record NZ_AP017928.1, on the reverse strand, counting down.
CCTGGTTGATGTCCAACCAAGGCATCTTGGCTTTCAGAGCGACGAACTGAGAGCGTCCGCCGGACAACATGATGTCGGCCTTCGCATCCTTCAGCATCTTGTACATTTCGCGCGGACTCATGTCGTCGATCATGTGAGCGTCCTGCCCCATGAGTTCCTTGATGCGCTCTTTATCTTCCTTGGTGGATTTCTTGACGCTGGTACCGACGAGTTCCATGCCGGCTTCCTGCAGTGCGGCGACAACGGACCAGGATTTTACGCCCCCGGTAATGAGCAGCACTTTTTTCCCGGTAAGGCGTTTTTTGTAGGGCTCGATCGCGGCCCAGGCGCGTGCTTCCTCGCGGGCGATCACGGCTTCGGTACGCTCCATGAGCTCGGCGGGAGCGCCCCGCTCTATCAGCAAGCGGGAGATTTCCCGCAGCGCGTCGCTGGTATCGCCGATGCCGTAGAAAGAACCCTCGAAAAACGGAATCTCAAACCGTTCTTCCATTTTTCGGGCGATGTTGATCATGGATTTCGAACACACCATCATCGCGGCGCGTGCGCGGTGCGACGATGCAATGTCGTGGTATTTGGCATCCCCGGAGATGCAGGCCAGAATCCGAATACCCAGCTCGTCGAGCAGCGGTTTGACCTGCCAGAGCTCGCCGGACAGGTTGTATTCACCAATGATGTTGATGTCGTAGGGCGTGGTGTACTCCGGCTCCTCGGTACCGATGACGTGGTCGAGGATGGCTTCGCCCGCCAGTTTGTTGCCCAGGTTCTTGGGACCGACGAACCCCGGCGAATTGACCGGTACGACGGGCTTGCCGAATTTCTTCGAGGCCGCCTTGCATACCGCATCGATGTCGTCGCCTATCATGGCCGGCACGCAGGTTTGATAGACGAAAACCGCCGGGGGGTCGTATTTCTCGATGATTTCCTTGATCGATTTGTATAGCCGTTTCTCGCCGCCGAACACCACGTCGGTTTCGTTGATGTCGGTGGTGAAGCCTGTGCGCCAGAGATTCGATCCGGAGGATTTGGAACCACGGTTGTCCCATGAGTTGCCTTCGCAGGCGATGGGGCCGTGCACCAAATGAGCTACGTCGGTGATGGGCTGCAGCGCGATCTTGGCGCCGTCGAAGGCGCATCCGCCGGCCGCGCCGCCGGGCTGCAACTGCTTAGTGCAGCCTTTCTTGCGTTCCTTTTCCGACTTGCCCTGGTTCTTGCCGCAACCGGGCTCGTTGAAAACATCTTGAATTTTGCTCGATACGCTGCTCATAACCCCTCCCGCGTAGGCTTAAAAAACCTCAGAATCGCACCAATATGTCCTCGTCGCGCACAATGTACTGACAAGCCAGCCGCCACGGTGGCGGTTCGTCCGTCACCTCGGCTTGCTCGATCTGCTCGCGCGTAATCTTTCCGGCCAGCCTGAGCACGGTCTTTTCCTTTTCCGTCAGATGCATACCCATGGGCAGCTTGCCGGAAAGTACCGATACTTCCACCGCACAGGAACCGCATTCGCCGTTTTCGCATTCGAAGTGAATCGGAACCTTGTTTTTCTGCGCGACCGCGAGCAGGGTATGGCAATCTCCGGCGGTTGCGTAAACCGTGACGTCCTTACGCATGGCCGGCGAGCTGAAAGTTACATTTGCCATTTAGAATTCCTCTACTTGAGTGGAGAAGGGTGGCTGGGCGGACTTCCGTCGCCAGCCACCTGCCGACTTAGCGGATGATGTCGTAGCTGTAGTCGGTTTTCGCCGGGACGATGGTGTTCTTGTCCATTTCGTCGAAGATCTTGTCGAGCATCCAGACCAGAACGTTCATCGCACCCTGGTAGCCCCATACCGGGTAACGGTGATGGTGGTGACGGTCGAATACCGGGAAGCCGATACGGATCAGGGGGGTTCCGGTATCGCGCTCGAGGTATTTGCCGTAGGTGTTGCCGATCAGAAAATCGACCGGCTCGGTGAAGAGCAGCGAGCGCATGTGCCACAGGTCCTTACCAGGATACGCATGGCAATTCTTGCCGAAGGGCGAAGAATCGAACAGCTCTTGCATCTTCTTTTCCCAAGCCTTGTTACCGTTGGTGGCCAGGACGTGGGTGGGTTCGGCGCCCAACTCCAACAGGAAGCCGGCCAAGCCCATGCAGAGATCCGGATCGCCGTAGATAGCGAACTTTTGACCATGGATATGCGCAGTAGAGTCGGCGATGGCGTCAACCAAACGGCCGCGCTCCTTTTCCAGTGCTTCCGGAATCGGTTTACCCGTAATGCGCGAAACTTCCATCAGGAATTGGTCGGTTGCCTTCACGCCGATAGGGTGATTGAACGCGATGGTTTCCTGGCCATGCTCCGCAATCAAGGGCAGAGTCTTTTCCGTGCAGTATTCCTGCATGGAAATGGTTGCTTTGGCATGCAGAGCGTTAGCGGTTTCTTCCAGAGTGGTGCCGCCGTCGTACATGCGGAAAGTGCCATCGGTGGGCGTATCCCAAACGTCGCTGTTGTCGGCGAGAATGGTGTATTCCACACCCATCAGATCGAAAATGCGTTTGACTTCGCGGAGGTTGCCTACGGTGTAGCCGTCGAAACCACCGATGAAGTTGATCTTCTCGTTGGGAACCCGGGTCATGGCTTCGGTGGTACCGGCCTTGCCGTCCCAGAAGTGCCACAGGATGCCCTTGAGCACATTGTCGTAGCCGGTGATGTGGCTGCCGACGAAGGCCGGGGTATGCGCAAAGGGAACATCGAATTCAGCCGGAAGGCTGCCCTTTTCCTTTGCGGTCTTGATGAAGGCGTTGAGATCGTCGCCGATCACTTCCGCCATGCAGGTGGTCGATACCGAGATCATCTTCGGCTGGTACATGTTGTACGTGTTCGCCAAGCCGTCGACCATATTGCTCAAGCCCCCGAATACCGCTGCATCCTCGGTCATGGACGAAGATACACAGGACGAAGGCTCCTTGAAATGGCGGCTGAAATGACTGCGGTAGTAGGCGACGCAACCCTGCGAACCGTGAACGAAAGGAATGGTCCCCTCAAAACCTACCGCGGCGAACACCGCTCCAAGGGGCTGGCATGCTTTGGCCGGGTTGACGGTGAGCGCTTCGCGAGCGAAGTTCTTTTCCCGGTATTCCCAGGTCTTGGCCCATTCCTTTACCTCTTCGACCTTGTCGTCGGATTCGGCAAACTCGAACTCTTTCTTTTTGTTCTCGAACAATTCCACATATTCCGGTTGGCGGAACAGGTTGAAGTGATCGAGCACCTTTTCTGCATTCTGGCTCATGGTTTAACTCCAAAGTTGCGGTTGTAGGGTGCGACGAGCGCACCGAATCAGTCTGGCTGGTGCGGCGCGGCGCACCCTACGCATCTTCAATCCGGATTAGGCCTCCGCTTCGGTGCGCTTCCACGGGGTTTTGGCCAAGCCCCAGACCGGATTGTTGATCGCCATGTCCATGTCACGAGCGAAGATCGCGAAGCCGTCATAGCCGTGGTAAGGACCCGAATAATCCCAAGAGTGCATCTGACGGAACGGTACGCCCATCTTCTGGAAGACGTACTTTTCCTTGATGCCCGAACCGACGAGGTCCGGCTGGATCGCTTCGACGAATTGCTCGAACTCGAAACCGGTCACGTCGTCATAGATCAGCGTGCCGTCCTTGACATAATGAGTGGTACGCTGATAGTCGTCGTTGTGGCCGAACTCGTAGCCGGTGCCGACGATCTCCATGCCGAGATCTTCATAAGCGCCGATGACGTGGCGAGGACGCAGACCACCGACGAACAACATGACCTTTTTGCCTTCAAGACGCGGGCGATATTTCGCGATGACCGCATCCATCAGCGGACGGTACTTCGCGATGACGCGCTCCGCACCTTCCTTGATCTTGTCGTCGAAGTGGCTGGCGATATTGCGCAGAGACTCCTCGATCTTGGTCGGGCCGAAGAAGTTGTATTCCACCCACGGAATCCCGTACTTCTCTTCCATGTGGCGCGAGATGTAGTTCATCGAACGGTAGCAATGCAGCACGTTCAGTTTGGCCTTGGGGGTGTTTTCCAACTCGGCCAGAGAACCGTCGCCGGACCACTGAGCGATGACGCGCAGGCCCATTTCCTCGAGAAGAATACGGGAAGCCCAGGCATCGCCGCCGATGTTGTAGTCGCCGATGATGGATACGTCGTACGGCGTGGTTATGAACTCGGGATGCTTGTCGCCGGCCTTGTCGAACACCCAGTCGCGGATCGAGTCGTTGGCGATGTGGTGGCCCAGGGACTGCGACACGCCGCGGAAACCTTCGCAGCGAACCGGAACGATGGTCTTGCCTTCGTATTCCTTGGACTTTTTCTTCGATACCGCTTCGATGTCGTCGCCGATGAGACCGATCGGGCACTCGGACTGAACGGTGATGCCGTGGTTCAGCGGGAACAGTTCCTCGATCTCGTCGATGATTTTCTCCAGCTTCTTGTCGCCGCCGAAGACGATGTCCTTCTCCTGGAAGTCCGAGGTGAACTGCATCGTGACGAAGGTGTCGATACCGGTCGTACCGATGTAGTAGTTACGGCGCGAAGCCCAGGAATACTGGCCGCAGCCTACCGGGCCGTGACTGATGTGGATCATGTCCTTGATCGGACCCCAGACCACACCTTTGGAGCCGGCGTATGCGCAGCCGCGAATGGTCATGACACCCGGAATCGATTTGACGTTGGATTTCACCCCGCAGTCGGGCTTGCCTTCTTCAAAAGTGCCTAGGTGCTTGGCGCGCCGTTTTGCGGTCTTTTCCGGGTAGACCGACAGGACCTCGCTGATGAGTTCCTTGTTTCTCTGTTTGGTTTGCTCAACTGTGAGGCTCATTTTGCTCTCCAGATACGATAGTTGAATGAATGACGCATGAAGGAGGGGAAGCGTGGCGCCGGAGGATGCGGCAAACGTCGCGAACCGCATTTATCGCGAGGCGAAGCGGTTCCTTCGTCACCGCCCCTCCCGGCTCCACGCGCCCCTTACATCCGTTTAGGCCGCCAACTCAGCCGCGGTCTTGCCGACTTGCGACTCGTCGACCTGCTTCATGATGCCGTGAGCCATCAACAGATCTTCGAGCTCGTCCATGGTGATCGGGGTCGGGATGATGCCCTGGCCGGAGTTGTTGTGGACCTTGTTGGCCAGCTGACGGTACTCGTTGGCCTGCTTCGAATCCGGGGCGTATTCCATAACAGTCATACGGCGGAGTTCGGCGTGCTGCACGATGTTGTCACGCGGAACGAAGTGGATCAGCTTGGTGCCGAGTTTCTCAGCCAGCGCTTCAGCCAGCTCCAGCTCCTTGTCGGTTTGACGTTCGTTGCAGACCAAGCCGCCCAAACGTACGCCGCCCGAGTTGGCGTATTTCAGAATGCCCTTGGAAATGTTGTTGGCAGCGTACATGGCCATCATTTCGCCGGACATTACGATGTAGATTTCCTGCGCCTTATTTTCGCGAATGGGCATAGCGAAACCACCGCAGACCACGTCGCCGAGTACGTCATAAGAAACGTAGTCGATGTCCTCGTAGGCGCCTTCTTCCTCCAGGAAGTTGATGGAGGTGATAACACCACGACCTGCGCAGCCGACGCCCGGCTCCGGACCACCCGATTCAACGCAACGGATGTCGCGATAGCCGACTTTCATTACGTCCTCGAGCTCGAGGTCTTCCACGCTGCCGGCACTAGCGGCCAGGCTGAGGATGGTATCCTGCGCCTTGGAGTGAAGGATCAGACGGGTGGAGTCAGCCTTCGGATCGCAGCCTACGATGAGGATGCGCTGACCCATTTCGGCCAGAGCTGCCAGGGTGTTCTGGGAGGTGGTGGATTTGCCGATGCCGCCTTTCCCGTAAAAAGCGATTTGTCTTAAATCTGACATGATCAATCTCCAGTCAATTACGTTGATCGATAGAACCTCTTTGGCCAGCAATTCCGCCGAAAGAAAAAATGTTGGGCTCGAACGCGGCGAGCTTTTCTTTTTTTTCTTCTTCCGCCCACCGTTTCTTTCGGTGAATGGACGAGTACTGGTCGAAGCCTAACAGGCAACGACTGTGCCAGAGGCGTACGCCCTCCGATATGTGCTTGTTTTAAAGGATCAAAATGTCAGACCATCCGGATTTGTCGCGACTTTACCCGCACTTTTTGCATGTTAATAACCGAACAAAACCATACGGTTTGTAAGGAACGGTACAAACCTTTTTCCGTGCCTCCAAATCTTTGTCCGTAGGACGACAAGCGGAAAATCAGCCACTTCCGCCTTTACCATCCGCACCCATGCAGTTGGAACAAAGCTTGCTTTAAATCTCGCGTAACTCGCGCGAGCCGGGGAAGGTTCGCGTTCCAAGAACGCGAACCTAATGTTTTTCCCGGTTTCGGCGCGGTCGATCCAATACACCTCTAGGAGTAGCCCATGCAGATCGGTGTAGACACAGAAAGGGCTGTCGACCAAAGACGCGTGTTCGTCGTCGACAGCGACGAAATCACCAGCGCAGCCCTGCAGTTCATGCTTCACGACGAAATCGAGACGCACGAGTTGTCCAGCCTGGAAGCCGCTTACGTCAAGGCGAAGGACTGGAAACCCGATGTCCTGCTGTTAGGCATCGGTATCGTGCAGGAAAAAGGCATAGAAGTGCTGGCGGACATCCGCTCGAAAATTACCGACCTCAAGATCATCCTGGTCGCGGATTCCGCAACCGACCCTCTTGCGAAGGAATGTCTGAAGAACGGCGTGAATTCCATCCTGCCGAAACCACTGACCATCGAAAAAACCCGGCAAAAGGTCGATGCGCAGCTGGGACGGAAGGTGAAACTGAGCATTCCGGTTCAAGTCGTGTGAAACAGTCTCCTACACCTCCGACCGCAGTTACGCTTCCGGCGTCGGTCGATAATCCTCACTACCGCCGGATCGGCGGCGAGGAGGCCGTACGCCGACTGGTCGAGCGTTTCTACCAGTTGATGGACGAGCTTCCGGAAGCGCGTGCCATTCGGGCGATGCATCCCACGGACCTAACGTCGTCCAAGGAAAAGCTGTTCCTGTTTCTATCGGGCTGGCTAGGCGGGCCTCCGCTTTATGCCGAACGCCTCGGTCCGCCGCGGCTCCGGCAGAAGCATCTGCCCTTCCCTATCGATACGGCCGCCCGCGACGCGTGGATGGCGTGCATGAACCGGGCGCTGTCTGAACTGGTCTCCGACACCGAATTACGCGCTCAGCTTTCCGCCTCTTTTTTCAAAACTGCCGATTTTCTACGCAACCAACCTTAGAAGGAGTGTCATGACCACTATCACCGAAACCCCGCTCGCCAGCCTTGATGACGAAAAACGCCTCATTTCCCCGGTTTTCAAGGGCGAGACCAAACCCGGATACTTCGGCTTTCGTGGTGAAATCGCCTTGAAATTCGCCCAGCAGGTCGGAGACGAAGCCCGCCCGCCGGAGATCCGCTTCGATCAGGTGATGATCGTCGCCAAGGCCGGGGAAACGACTATTCCGTTCCTGGCCGGCGTGGCGCTGTCACTGGAACACATGCAGCTGTTGTGCGAGGTGCTGGGGGACAAGCTGTCGCCCACCGGAAAGTACTTCTTCTTCGCCGGCAATCTGGATATTTCCAAGCGCTACCAGATCGCTTACGGCGGAACCACCTTCTGGGTGCTGCCGCTGGACGAAGCAACCGTGTACAACGAGCTCCGCGATTTGTTCAACATCGATCGCGGCGACCTGAAAAAACTGGATACCGCCGGCAAGCTTCAGATCGTGGCCGACGCCGCGGCCGACTTCAACGAAAAGTTCCAGGAAATCACTTTCGAGGAAGGCCTGAAGATCATGGGTCCGATCAAGATTCCCGAGAATCGGCCCGTTTAAGGCGGAACAGGAGTTCGCCCTTGCATGGCTCAACACATCGCCCGGATCGGCCACAGCACCAATCTGGTAGGCATCCCGACCGGACTGTTGGCCAGCACGGCATTCAACGAGCACCCGCTGCCGCTGCACATCAGCGGCGTGCGGGAGGCCAATTACGGTTTGTTCGACCGGCTCAAGGAAACCGAGGATGCCGGGGAGGCGGCCGAAATTTTCCAGGACTACATGTACGTAATGTTCGGCCTCAACGGGGAATCGCGGAATCGGCAGGAAAGCAGCGGCCCGCGCCGCTTTCGCTCCAGCTATCTCAAGCTGTTGAGCGGCTGGGGATTCGATTCCAACAATCCCCAGGGTGCGGTTCTCAAGGGCTGGGTGGAAAGCCGCTTCGGCCTGTTTCCCACCTTCCACAAGGAATCCTTGACGCGCTTCACCTCGCCCGCCTGGGCCACTTACATCGAAGAAAAAATGTCGAGCCGTTTCCACAACAACAGCATCAACCTGCAGCTCGACCTATTGTACGAATTCTGCCAATGGGCCATAGCCCGTTTCGGCTTGTGGGGCCGGCGCCACATCACCCTGTTCCGGGGCGAGAACGGCTTCGACGAGCATCGTGTGCTGGGACCCCGCGACGGCCGCTGGCTCACGGTGCGTCTCAACAACCTGGTGTCTTTTACGGCGAACCGCGAAACCGCCAGCGAGTTCGGGGACACCATCATGGAGGTTCAAGTGCCCGTGGTGAAGATTCTGTTTTTCAACAACCTGCTGCCGCGCCACGCGCTGAAAGGCGAGTGGGAATACATGGTGATCGGCGGGGAATACAAGGTTAAGGCCTCCTATTACTGATGGATACCGAGCCGTACCGCGACCGCGCTCTGGGGGCTTATCTGGGACTCGCCATCGGCGACGCCCTGGGTGCTACCGTGGAATTCATGACGCCGCGGGAAATCCATCATCAGTACGGCGTGCACGACAAGATCATCGGCGGCGGCTGGCTGAAACTCAAAGCGGGGCAAGTCACCGACGATACCGAGATGTCCTTGTCGCTGGGGCAGGCTATTATCGAAACCGGCGGTTGGAGTATGCACGCCGTGGCGGAATCATTCGCGGCCTGGCTGAAGCGAAGGCCGCCGGACGTGGGCAATACCTGCCGCCGCGGCATCCGCCGTTACTTGACGGACGGCAGCCTGTCCGGACCTCCGAACCCGGGCGACGGCGGCAACGGCGCCTGCATGCGCAATCTGCCGGTGGCCCTGGCCACCCTGGGTGATGCGGAAGCTTTTACCCGGTGGACTGTCGAGCAATGTCATTTCACCCATCATCACCCGCTTTCGGACGCGGCCACGCTGAGTCTGGGCCGCATGGTACAGCACCTGGTTTGCGGCGGATCGAAGCATGATTGCGGACAGTTCGTCTCGGCGCTGATCGAATCCCACCCCGAGTTCAGCTTTGATCCCTATCCCGGCCGGGCCAGCGGCTACATCGTCGATACCGTGCAGACGGTGCTGTATTTCTTCCTGGGTACCGATTCCTTCGCCGATTGCCTGGTTCGCGTGGTTAATCAGGGAGACGATGCCGACACCACCGGCGCCATCGCCGGCATGCTGGCAGGCGCGGCTTACGGGGTCTCGGGCATTCCCGCGCGCTGGCTGAAGAGCCTCGATGCCGAGGTCACACGGCACATCGAACGGCAAACCGAGGCCTTGCTCGCAATCGCGTCCAAGGGCCGGCAACCCGATTTCTCGATTCCCCCAACGGGTACCTGACTACCTGAGGACCACGACAATGGGCAGCTTCACTATCGAATTTCAAGGTTATTGGAGAGAAAAGAAGAAGGGCGGGATCCCCGCGAAAGCCGGCATATATTGTGTTTATACCTGCATCTACAGCGGCAAGAAACAGACCTGCTCGCCACAAAAACTCGTCTACATCGGCGCGTCCGAAAACGTCAAGGAATGTCTTCGAGACCACGCAAAGCAGGAAGATTGGGAATCCCACATCGACACCGGCGAAGAACTCTGCTTCAGCTTCGCCCCGATGGATGTCGAAATGCTGGAGCGCTGCGCGGCCGCCCTGATCGTCAGGCACAAGCCGCCGGAAAACACCGAATACACCGGGAGCTCCCCGTTCGAGTCCGCCACTTTCACCTTATCCGGCAGTGCCGGCTTCCTGTCCAAATCATTTACCGTGTGAGGAATTACAACATGTTTACCAAAGCCTGCGACTTGAACGAACTTCGGGAAGGGAAATACGAGGTTGTGGCCGTCAACCGCACCCTGATGGTGGTGGTGTGGCCCCAGGGCGATCAGCCCCGCGCGTTTCAGGGGCTCTGTCCCCATTTCAAGGAACCCTTGGCCGATGCCCGATTTGATGGCAAGAACCTCACCTGCTCGCACCACGATTGGGCATTCGAAGGTGCTACCGGCGCTTGCATCAAAGGCAAGCCGTGCACGCTAGCCGAATACCCGCTGAAGATAGAAGGGGAGGAGGTACTGATCGATACGGACGGGGTCACGCCCGTTTTTGTCGGATAACCGGAGCACAGAACGTGATTGATGCGTTCCCGCGTCGGCACATCCAACGAGCCCCGATACGGCTTGTAGGATGCGGTGAACGAAGTGAACCGCATCAATCGCGAACGAAGCTTGTCGTGAGCGAAGTAGAAGGGCCTGTCCTGAGCCGAGTCGAAGGGCACTTCACTTCGTTCCGCACGTCCCGCCAGATTCCCCTATAGAACCGAGCAAGAGTATGACGACCATCCTCTTTTACGAGAAACCGGGCTGCGCCAATAACACCAAGCAGAAACGCCTGCTCCTGGAGGCGGGACACGAGCTTTTGGTCCGCAACCTTCTTGACACTCGCTGGACTTCCGAAGAATTGCGCGCGTTCTTCGGTGAAAGGCCGGTATCCGAATGGTTCAACCGGGCCGCGCCTCGCGTGAAGTCCGGCGAAGTGGTACCCGAAGCGCTGACCGGGCCGGAAGCGCTTGCGCTCATGCTCGAGGATCCCCTGCTGATCCGACGCCCTTTGCTGCAAGTCGGCGAGCGCCGGGAAGTCGGTTTCGATCCACAGCGCATCCACGACTGGATCGGTTTGGCTTCCGGCACGAACGAATCCACTAACCTGGAACAGTGTCGCCGCTCCGACCACTGTCCGACACCCGGGGAGCATTTGAGCTGATGGACACCGACAAGGGATTGTTCGTCGGGAAGGGCTCCCCGACCTACGAATCCGCCCCAAAACGGCACAGAATGCGTCGGCATTCCCTCGGCCGAGCGAAAAGCCCGAAAAATTCTGCCTCGCCGCCGGCGTCTAAGCTGCTACCGGAGACTAACGCGTGAATACCGTGTCGGACGCCTTGGAGCGAGTACTGGAGTATCACGAGCGGACCAAACATCGCCTGGAGCGCTATGCCGCCGGACCGGAAACGCTCGACTGGGACGCCCAGCCCGACCCGTTCCGCCGTTTCGAGGGTGCGCCCACGATCCGATTGCCCTTGGCCGCGGACCACTTGACGACCCCTTTCGAGGCGCTGTCCGTCCCCGGAGCCGTAGCCCCGCACCCGCTGTCACTCGAATCCGTGGGCATCTTCCTGGAACTTTCCCTGGGCCTCTCGGCCTGGAAGGAGTACGGTCCCGACCGTTGGGCCTTGCGCTGCAATCCGTCCAGCGGCAATTTGCATCCCACCGAAGGTTATATCGTTTGCCGGTCGATTTCCGACGTACCCGACGGCGTATACCACTATGTCAGTCGGGACCATATTCTGGAACAACGCTGCGGGCTCCCGGGTACGCCTGCTCCGGCCATTACTCCGCGGCTGTTGGTTGCCTTGAGCTCCATCCATTGGCGGGAAGCCTGGAAATATGGCGAAAGGGCTTTCCGCTACTGCCAACTGGACACCGGCCATGCCGTCGGCTCCCTGAGCTATGCCGCCGCGGCTCTCGGCTGGCGCCTTCGGTGGGTGAGTAGTGTCGCCTTTGCCGAGTTGGCCGCAGGCCTCGGACTCGATCGGAACGAGGATTTTTCCGGAGCCGAGCGGGAAGAAGCGGAGCTTCTGCTGGAAGTGATCGCCGCCCCCGGGGCCGCGACATCCGACGGGGCGGAACCGGTTCCGTCCGAAAACGCGTGGCGTGGGCGAGCCAACGTGCTCGACCGGCGTCCCATGTACCGTTGGCCCGTAATCGACGAAGTCGAGAAGGCGACCCGACCGTGCAGTCCGGTGCCGGAGTCCGGCGCGGCCGAAACCTATCCCTCCAGGTCGGCGGTGTGCTCGGAGCCGGCCGCGCGCGTCATCCGGCAAAGACGCAGCGCGCAACATTTCGACCGCCGGGAGGTCCTGAGTGCTGCCGCCTTTTACCATTTGGTGGATGCCCTTCTGCCCCGCCGGATTGCGCCTTGGGACGCATGGGATCTCACGCCGCGGGTGCACCCGGTGTTCTTCGTACATCGCGTGGAAGGGATAAAGCCCGGACTCTATGCCCTGCCCCGCCGGGCCGCGATCAAGCCCGATCTGCAAGCCGCATTCCGCGGCGAGTTCTCCTGGCTAAAACCGGAGGGCTGCCCGGAATATCTGCCCTTGTTCCGACTCGCCGAAGCCGATTGCAGCAAATTGTCCAGAACGCTGCACTGCCACCAGGCGATCGGTGCGGACTGCGCTTTCGCCTTGGGCATGCTGGCGGAATTCGAACCGGTCATCTCCACCGCGCCTTGGCGCTATCGGCAATTGTTTTGGGAATCCGGCCTCTTGGGTCAGGTGCTCTATCTCGAGGCGGAGGCGATCGGCATACGGGGAACCGGCATCGGCTGCTATTTCGACGATGTCTTCCATGATCTCCTAGGTCTATCCGGCCGGACCTTTCAGTCCCTGTACCATTTCACGGTGGGTTTTCCGCTGACCGATACGCGGATACTCACCCTCCCGCCCTATGCCGGACGCGACCCGAGCTAATCCGCGCATGGCGCGTAGACGTTTCGACCTTCTCATCAACACTTCTTTGAACATTAAGGAGAGTTCTACATGAACGACCTGATTCATCATAAGGCAGACGCAAGCGGGGTTAGCGATGGCTGAAATGCAAGATTCCATGGCGGTCGTCGCGGAGGGCGAGCAATTCGCGCTCTTCTCCAACGGTGACGGCTCGACTTACATACTTCGTTCCAAAGAGGATCGCGCATCGACCCATATCGAGGGAGAAGATGTTGCGGCGTTTCTCGCGGAATTCGACAACGTCAAAGCACAGTACCCGACCTACACCACCGATCAGCTGCTGGCCCAGCTTTGGGATCAGGGCGGCTACAGCTGGATGGCGAGTCCGGATGAGGAGTGAAGGATCTTGAGAAAGTTTAATTTGCAGCCGGCTGGCGAAACACTTTAAGAATCGAGGACATGTTATGACCGGGGAAACCGCCTGGCGACGGGTGACCGTCGCCGAAACCCAGACTTTGCTGCAACAACCCGACCTGTTGGTTTTCGACGTGCGGGATCCGGATTCCTTTGCGGCGGGACATATCGATGCCGCCCGGCATCTCTCGGGTGCGAACCTGGAGCAGGTACTCATGCGTACGCCCAAATCGCAGCCGGTACTGATCTACTGCTATCACGGCAACGCCAGCCAGACTTACGCGCAAATGTTCCGGGACTTTGGCTTCAAGACGATCTACGATCTGATCGACGGTTACGAGGCCTGGCGCGCCGCCGTGCCTTCGAGACCGAGCTCCGCGGAGTTGAGCCCGGTCCTTCGCAGCTGGCTCAGCGAGCATGGCTTTCCGCCCGATAACATCGAGGCTACCCGCGATAACCGGATGACGCCCCTGATGCATGCCTGCCGCCTCGGCGACCAAGCCATGGTGGAAGCGCTTCTGGAAGCCGGTGCCTCGCTGGATCCGCTCAATAGCGACGGCAACAATGCCCTCTGGCTGGCTTGCTATGGCGAGAACCTGGAGGTGATCGACCGCCTGATCGAGCGGGGCATCGACATTAACCATCAGAACGAAAACGGTGCCACTTGTCTGATGTACGCCGTATCCACCGGCAAAACAGCGGTCGTCGCTCGGCTATTGGCGCTCGGCGCCGATATCGGCATCAAGACCCTGGATGATTTCACCGCCCTGGACATGGCCGCCAATCTGGATTGCTTGAACCTGCTGCGAGCAGCGGCAGGTTAGCCGTCCATGGCCCCCCTTATACGTACGATTCGCCCGCCCGATTAGGCTTCCAGGCCGTGGTGCTGAACGCCGCTATGGACATTTACGCCCGTTTTGGGTTCGTTCCAGGCAAACGCCGCATTCGGATCCGCAGGCTCCACGGCGTGCTCCTGCATGAGTTCATCCGCCAAATCGGCGAGCTTGTCTTCCAAGCTCTGAGCGGGGTCATTATTGGGATCTTCGAACCGGTCCAGAGAGATTTCCGGGCCTTCCTCATCGTCGACCATGTGGATGAGGAAAAGCTCTTCGATGCCGGGCCGTCCATGTACCGTCGCCCTGAAGATTTCTCCCCGATACGAAAATTCACGCACCATGTTACCTCCTAACTTTCGATTGTTTTTGATTAATCAAAATAAAGACTTATCCAAGTGCGCGCGTGGCACTTCGGGGCAGAATTCTACCATAAATCGTATGGTTATTTTGCAAATCTTTAACGCTCCAACCGCGCTTGACGACTACCCGGAAAAATCCGTCGCCGGCACATTTGCTCTTCAGAGAGGTTCCAGACTATGAAATACGCTTTTGCCCCTGCTCCCATCGTCAGCCTTCCGGCCATGTCATGCAATCCGTTTCCGGTGCGACGCATATTCTGCGTCGGACGCAATTATCCGGATCACGCACGGGAAATGGGTGCCGATCCGGCCGCAGAGCCGCCCTTTTTCTTCATGAAACCGGCGGATGCCATCCTGCCCAACAACTCGGTTCTGTCCTACCCGCCCGGAACCGAAAACCTGCAACCGGAAGTGGAGCTGGTCGTCGCCATGCAGCTGGGCGGCAAACAAATCCCCGCCGACAAAGCCAACGATTACATCTTCGGCTATGCCGTAGGGCTGGACATGACTCTGCGCGATGTACAGCAGAACGCGCGCGAAAAGGGACTACCCTGGGACATGGCCAAAGGATTTGACCAGTCTGCGCCCTGCTCCGCACTCACTCCGGAGTTCTATACGGGCGTGATTGCCCAGGGCAAGATCGAGCTCAAGGTGAACGGAGAATTGCGGCAGAGCGCCGACGTGTCGGAAATGATTTGGAAGATACCCGAGACCATCAGCTATCTGTCCACGCTGATTGAAATTTGCCCCGGCGACCTGATCTACACCGGCACGCCCGCCGGGACGAGTCCGGTAGTCAAGGGCGATGTCATCGAAGCGACGGTCGCCGGTCTAGAGCCTTTAATCATCACCATTGGATGAGGCGTTCGATGAAGCTTTATATGACGCCCGGATCGTGCTCGACGGGTATACACATACTGCTGGAAGAACTGGACCTGCCTTTCGAAGCGTATCTGGTCGATCTTCTCGCGGGAGATCAGAACCGGCCCGATTATTTGGCCTTAAACCCGAAAGGCACGATTCCGACCCTGGTACGCGACGACGGCTCGGCGCTGACCGAGTTTCAGGCCATCGCCTGGTGGTTGGCCCGGACTTATCCGCAGGCGAAACTGCTGCCGGACGATGCCGACGGCGAGGCTCGGGTTTTAGAGGCGATGGCCTATGCCGTCGGCACAATCCACATGCAGGGTTTCACGCGTATATTCACCACCGATCAATACACGCCTAACGAGGCCGAGCGCGAGGCGGTCAAACAACGCGGCCTGGATATCGTGGCCAAGGGTTATGGGATACTGGATGGGTTGTTGCGCGGCCAGGAGTATGTCGCCGGGCGATTCTCCATCGCCGACGCCGCCCTGTTCTACGTGGAGTTCTGGGGCGATAAGCTCAAGCTCGAACTGCCCGACAACTGCCGCGCGCACTACCAGCGCATGCTCGCCCGGCCGGCGGTGCAGAGGGTATTGCGCGAAGAAGGCTATCGCGTTTAAAAGATATTTTATATCCCTTGGAACCAATAACCTTTTAATCCCCCCTGGAGAACAATAAATCATGACGGAAGACTTTGAGGGACATTGCCGCTATTTCCTCACCTATACCGGCGTAAAACTGCCGCTCAAGCTGATGACGGAACTGGAACCCGCCCAACTGGAAAACCGCAACACCTACTTCCGCGGCTATTTCGACGATCAGGACCGGTTGATCGGCCTGCAGAAAGTGGTCTACGGGGAAGTCGAAATGGAACACCGCTATACCTACCATCCCAACAGTGCCCTGAGCTCGGTCGAAATCATCGATGCCGACGGAGAACTGAACGGCATGACGTTTGACGAGAACGGCGAACTTCTCAAAAGCTGATGGCGCCGGCTAGCGCGCCATCATCAACGTGGAACCTCCGCAGCTCAGGAACCCGTTCCCGACGCCGCCATTGGGACTACGGGTTCGTCGGCAACGGATTGCCGACGACTGTACCGCTTTAGGTCGCGAATCCCTTCGCGACATTACGCTGCGCTGCCTGCTGCTTGCATCTTACTAAGCGGAACAGCGTAGCATGGCGAGGCCGGTTTGCACGCGTGAGCGCCGCTTGCGGCTACCCGCAGGGAATGTGCGGCGTGATTGGGCTGGGGTGAGGGCGATTCGAATAGTACTTTACTTTACGCGCAGTAATTTCCAAGGCGGAATCCACGAATGCTTGACTCGCTTGATCCGAGCGGGAAGCGCCGGCCTAGCTCACCTCGTCTATCCACGCCATCTGCACGGCTTCCAGCACTTTCTCGTTGCATTTTTCGGCGCTGTCGTCGAACCCGTCGAGATTCATGACCCAGTCGAGCAGATCGGTGAACCGCACGTATTTGGGATCGACGTCAGGGTGGCTTTCGGCCAGTGCAATGGCGATGTCGAAGGTATCGCTCCATTTCATGGATTGCTCCTCAGTGGATGGTTGCTAACAAAATCCGCAATGGGAAACCTCGCTAGGCATCGGCCCAGCGCTCGCTGCGCAAAGCTTCCGCCACCGCCCGAGCGCGCTTTTCGAAGGTCTGCTCCGAAATCTCCCGGCCGAGCTCGGCCGACTCGGCGAAAGTCCCGGCCTGTCCGGCAAACGCCCTGAAAGCGCGCTGCAGCAGCTCTGCCTTGGGATAATCCGCGCCCGATCTTCCCGGATAGGCTCGGTAGTCGCAGGTGCAGACCGCCAGCAGTTGCTCGAAACGCTCCGGGTAGCGCAAAGCCTCCACTCGTTCCAGCATGGTCGCTATCGCCGCTGCCCGCATATCGACGGCGCGGTGGACGCGATCGCACTCGCGCAGCACCAGCAAAGCCAGGTTGCGGCATTCGGCGGAAACCCTGAAGCGTTCGCAGACCCCTTCGACCAGGGGTTCGCCGCGGGCTTCGTGGCGATAGTGGGTAGGCCAGAATTCGCGTGGCGAAACCGCCTTTCCCAGCTTGTGCACCAGCGCCGCCCAGCGCGTGGCGAGTGGCGCATGGATACGCGCGGTCTCGTCGATGACGAGCAACTGGTGTTCGCCTACATCGACTTCGGGCGGATCGTCCGCGCTTTGCGGAACCCCGAACAAGGCATCCAGTTCAGGAATCAGCCGCGCCAGAGCGCCGCAGCCCCGGAGGACCTCCATCATTCGCGAAGGACGCCCCCCCATCAGGCCATGCGACAGCTCGGGCCAGGCAGCCTCCGGATTGACTCTGTCGAGCGCGCCGTCCGCCACCAGGGAGACAAGTTTGACCATGGCTTCGGGTGGCACCACAAAATCCGGGATATGCGCGGCGCACGCCGCCAACCGCAGGATATCCAGCGGATCGTCGCCGAGCGTGGGTGGTATCAGGTGCATGGTCATGACGAGCAGCTCACTTCGATGTGCCGCAGTTCATCCGGTGGCGATTCGGCGTAAGCTTCCATATCGGGTTGTTCGTCAAAAGGCCGTGCGAACAACCGGACGAGCCTGGCAACTTCCGCATAGTCCCCGGTCTCCGCTTTTTCTATGGCGGCCTGGGCCAGATGGTTGCGCAGCACGTATTTGGGATTGATACGGTTCATGCGCAGGGCCCTAAGCTCGTCGTCGGTGTTCCCCTCGGAACGAAGACGGGCGCGATAATCGGCAATCCAGGCGTCGTACGCTTCCAGATCCAGGATCTCTTCGCGCGCGCCGACCGCCGGCTCTTCGCTGTCCGTGCGCACCTTGGAAAGATTGCGGAAGCTCCGGGTGAAATCGTTCTTGCCACGCTGCAGGATAGCGAGAAACCCGTTCACCAATTCGGTATCGCTCTCGCGGAGTTCGTATAAACCCAGTTTGTCCACCCAGCGGCGCATGATGGCCTGGCCGTACACCGGAGCATAGCGCTCGAAAATGCCGGTAGCGATCTCCAGGGCTTCCTCCTCGCGGTCCGACAGCAGCGGCAAGCACGCCCGCAGCAGCCGCGAGCAGTTCCACTGGCCGATCTCGGGCTGGGCATAATAAGCGTAGCGGCCTTCGAAGTCGGAATGGTTGCAGATATGGTATTGTCGGAATGCATCCATGAAGCCGAAGGGCCCATAATCCAGAGTCAGCCCCAGTGCCGAGAAATTGTCGGTATTCATGACGCCGTGACAGAATCCCAGGGTTTGCCATTGTGCGATCAGCTTCGCGGTACGCTCGACGACTTCGTCCAGCCAGGCGGCATAACGGTCGGGACGGTCCTTAAGATGGGGAAAATGCTCTTCGATGACATGTTCGGCCAAAGGCGCCAGATGTTGTCGCTGACCGTTCTGGTAGAAAAACTCGAACTGTCCGAACCGCACGAAACTGGGGGCGACCCGGCATACCACACCCGCGGTTTCTACCGCTTCGCGATAGACGGGTTCCGGCGAAGCCACCAGGCTCAGGCAGCGGGTGGTCGGTACGCCGAGGGCGTGCATGGCCTCCGAACAGAGATATTCCCGAATCGACGATCTCAGCACCGCGCGGCCATCCAGCCCCCGCGAGTACGGCGTCGGCCCGGAGCCTTTGAGCTGCAGTTCCATGCGTGCGCCCGCGGGCGTCCTGACCTCGGCGATCAACAAGGCGCGCCCGTCCCCCAATTGCGGCACCCAGGCGCCGAACTGGTGTCCCGCGTAAACCGAAGCCGAAGGCTCGTACTTGGGCCACGGCCGGTTACCCGCCAGAATGTCCAGAAGCTTGGGCGATTGGGCTTCACTGATGTCGAGACCGAGCTCCAAAGCCAAGGGCGCGTTGAAGTGCACCATCTTCGGCTCCGGCAAGGGGGTGGCCGGCACCGGCGTGTGATAAGGCTCACCCAATTCCTTGTAGCGCGGGGCCAAGGGCAGTTCGCGATAGGAATGGCGCGGAGAAAACCCGTGCATCATCTCCGGCCGCACCGGTGCGCGCTCGGTTTGTCCGCGCCTGGACGAAGTCTTGCGACGAGCCGCTGCGGCGCCGTTTCGGGAGCTTTGATGGGTTTCAGTCATCGTTGCCACTCCCCGAAAAGACCTGCGGGTCGATCGTCCATTCTTCGACGACACGGCCCGATTCAACACCCGCAGGATCGAAGCTACGTTCCTCGAAATAGATCCGGCCGTCCCGGGCCATAATCAAGGCCGTGGTCGAACGGGTGCCGGATTCGGCTCCGATCACGAAGCAGGCCGACAAGCGTTCTTCCTCCGCGCGCCCGACACCGGTATCGGGCAAACCTTCGTAGGTGGTTTCACGATCCGCCAGCATCGAAAATCCCGCTGTCGCAAAGTCGGCCGGCGTTACCGGTTTGGCGGTACAAACCGGATCGTCGGCGCCTCTCACGTCGGCCTTGGACAATTCCGAATATGCGCCCAGCAACATCGCAAACCCGCCGTGGGTTCTCACATAAGAGCCCAGCAGCGTATCCAGGCGTACGCATTTGGGCCAGGGCTCGTCCAACAGCCCGTTGGACAGGGTGTGAATGCCGGGCGTCAAAGCCAGCGGCAAGCGTGCGCGGGTAGCGGCGTAGTACATGTGGCGGGGAGAACCGATCAGCAGATTGAACGGCGGATGGCCGCCTCGGGCACGAACGAAACGCCGCGCATGGACGACCGGTTCCTCGCCGGAAGAAAGATACTCCAGCGGAAGTTGCCCGCGGGTCGGCGCATCCGGATCCGCGGGCGCACTGTCGCGAAATGCCGTTACCAGCGAAAAGCGGCCGTCGCGGGCCACGCCGAACCAGGTTCCTCCCCCTGCCAGGTCGCGGCCACCCAGGCAGCCGGGCTCGTCCGTCCACCATGCGGCCGGCGCGGTCGGCCGAGTATGGCTTTCATCGCGATTGGCAAACAGCACCAGGGGAAAATCGGGGTGGGCGCCCCAGGCGAGCGCTACCGTGCTCATGACAAAACCCGACGCCGAGTCGAATACGGCTTCCGGCCGATGGAGCCGGCGGAAAAATCGAAAACCCGCCGGTTGCATTGACCCGGATACGCTGTGGTCGCAATATGAGCACTTTTACACATGACAAAACACCGATGCTAGAAGAAACGATAGCAGGCGACTCCGGCCCCTTGGCTTTTTTCAAGGCGCAGCACCAGGCTTTCGCCGAAACCCTGGCCGCCAGGCGGGGTCGAGACGACCTCATCGACGGGCTGTTGGAACAAGCCTTCAGCAGCTTCGAAGGCAACGTCGAAATTCAGTCCGAAGGCCTTCCCCCCTTGGCCTGCCATAAGGGATGCGCCACCTGCTGCACGCTCAGGGTCACGGCGACGGCCCCGGAAATCCTGATGATCGCGCGTTATGTCCGCTGGGCGTCGGCTGCCTTGAAGCGTGCCGAATTCGATCTGGAACAGCGGATCGTCGACGCCGATCTGGTCACACGGGCTCTCGGCGAAGAGCAGCGAGTTACCCTCAGGCGCCGCTGTCCTTTCATCGCCAATGGTGTCTGCGTCATTTATCCGGTGCGGCCCCTCGCCTGCCGTGGGCACGCCTCCTACGACAAGCGCGCTTGTGTCGAGGCGGCGGCCGGCCGCGCCGAAAACATACCTTTTTCCGCTCCCCACATGACCGTCCGCAGCCTGATTCAGCACGCGATGCAATCGGCCCTCCGGGACGCCGGCTACGCGTTCGGCGCTTACGAACTCAACCAGGCCGTTTGCATGGCCTTGGCCGATCAGAATCTCCTCGCCCAATGGATAGTCGGAAAGGACGTCTTTGCCGATGCCCTGGCCACCGAGGTCAGCCTCGAAGAAATGGCGAGCACTTTCGACACCCTCAAGACCGCCGGCAGCGCGGGATAACGCAGCGTATGCCCGCCGATGACTTTCGTGTTTCACGTTGCAGCGGCTGCTAGGCAGCGAGATCCAGGTCCATTCCGCGGAAGATCGAGCAACGCTTGAAAACCGCAAGCGAAGGCGGCACCCGCTTCTGCTGGCAATATTTCGCCACCAGCTTGGCTAGTCCCTTGATGTCGCGCCCGCTCGCCGTCGGAAACAGATCCGCGAGTTCGTCGATCAGAGGCGGCGCCACGTCGAGCGCAAACTGCTCGGTCATCACCGTCCATATTTTGCGGCGATTGTCCCGGTCCGGCGGATAAAACTTGATGAGCGCTATGCAGCGGGACACGATGGCTTCGTCGATGTCGTCCACCCGATTGGTGGTGAGAAACAGCAGGCCGTTGAAATATTCGAGTACCCGAAGAAATACCCCGACCACGGCGTTCATCGTGATGTTGTCGTCACGGCGCTTGATGTAGACGTCGGCCTCGTCGATCAGCATGACCGCTCCCCAGCGCTGGGCTCGAGTCAGAACATCCTTGAGCGCGGTTTCCATGGCAGCGACGTTCAAGCCCAATTGTCCGGAATGGACCCGGTACAACGGCCGCTGGATGATTTCGGAATAAACTTCCGCGGTCAAAGTCTTGCCGACGCCGGGCGGACCGGCGCACAGCACGGTCGTACCTCCGGACTTGCCGGCGACGATATCGTCCATCAGGACATCCATCTCGGCCGTCAGAATGTCGATAAGGTCGGTCTGCTCCTCCGGAAGAATCAGCTTTTGCTTCAAAGCCGGCTGATACTGGTAGGGCGTGATGTCGTCCACATGGACCCACAGATAATGGTGCAGTTCCAGGTGGAACATGAGGATGTAGAAATGCACGGGCAGCTGGGTAAACAAGCCCTTGGGCATGGCGGACACCGATTCCTGGACTTCGTCCTCGGCGTCGTAGCGATTGCTCTTGGCCGCCTTGCGCAAATAAGGTCCCAGGATATCGCCGGTGGCATCCAGGGTCAGCGCGCGCGAACTGAGAATGCCTTCATCATTGACCAGACGCGCGCTGCCGCCGCCGGACGAAAGCACGACCACGTCCTTCCGCGACCAGTCGGTGTCCCGGTGGGAAGCCGTCGGGTCCTCGGCGTAGAAGCCGGTGCCTTTACCGGAAAACTGGGCGCCGTAGCGCGCCCGCCAGTTGAAATAACGTTCGGCGGTCTCGTCGTAGCTGCGTATGAGTTCAGGTGTTTCTTTCAGAAAACCCTTGGCGGCGAAAATTTCGGCCACGGTCTTACCCGTGATATCGCTGGGCAGGATACGAATGGTATGGGAGGCAATCGCGCCCTTCGCATTGGCTTTGAGCTCGATGAACACCTTCCCGATTTCGTCGTTCGAGGCCGGCGTGTAGTCGAGCCGGGTAATGACATACGGCAGGGGCCGGCCGGCGACGCTCGCGGTAAACACCCAGCCGCGAATGGCATCCGTCGCCAAGTAACGAGCGATCGCGGGAAGCAGCATCTCCAGGTCTTCGGCCTCGAACCGTACCCCGTCATCGTTCATGGCTTTCTGCAAGGTGGCAAGCTGAGCCGCCTTCGCTTGCATGTCCGGCCCTCCCTGCCGGTAAAGATCGCCCAGGTAGGTCAAGGCATGGCTAGGCAACTGCTGGAACGGCACCTCGACGCGGTTTCCGAATTTCAGCTGTTCCTTCAAAGGCGCCAAATCCGGAAACTCCTCGACCATCGCCTCGACGTAAGGCCGCTCGATCTGAAGTTTCATTCTCTGCTATCCCCGATAAAACCGAATTTGAACCCGGAACACCGGCGCTAAGCCGCCTGTTCCGCCGGCGTCAGCGCCGTGATGCTCAGGGCATGAATATCTCCCGGCATCATCTCGCTCACCGCCGAATAGACCAGCCGATGCCGCTCCAGCATCGACCGCCCCTCGAAGTGGCGGGAACACAAGCTGACGAAAAAATGGCCGCCGCCCTCGTGGGCATGGCCCGCATGGGACCGGCTATCGTCGACGATGTTCAGTTGAACCGGCTCGAAGGCCTGTTCCAAAAGTACCCGCAATCGGGCAACGCGATCCGTAGTCATGGGCTGTTACCTCCACGCGATGTCAAAACGGTTGAGCAATTCGTCCCGAACCCGCGAGTCCTCCCCATCAGCAACGACCGTAACAACTGTATGGCCGTACCTTCTGGGGACGGACTCGTTGGGCGCACTCCGATCGGCCAATGCCTTACGCCACGGCCGCCCGGCGCGATTCCGTCGGCATACCAGTCAGCTCGGAAACGAACTCGGCGAGGGGCATGTCGATCCGCTCGATTCCCTGCTCCTCGATAAACCTTGCCTCGTTGCGGGTGAGGTCGCCTTCCAGCACCGCGAAATGGCGGTCGCTGGAGCGCTTCATGATCTGCCTTGCATAACTCCGCTCCAACTGGTTGCGGAAACGGCAGCCCAGAAACAGGAAGCTCCGGCCCGTCCTAATTTCCTTCACCCGCTCCGGAATCGGCGTCTGGATGTCGATCTCGGTGAGCACTTCCACGTAATCCGAATCGGAAATGATGAAATTGGACGCAGGCGCGATAGAACCCAGCGGCTTGTACAGCAGGGTTGTCCATCCGGCCGCTTCTTCAGGCTCCGCCTTGGTGCAGTCGGCACGGAAATAATGGACCCAATCGGCCAGGTATTCCGCGCGGCTCACACCCTGCACTTGCCCGAAATCGCTGCGCGAGGCCAAAGCCGCCGCCATGCTGGCGTCGTACCAGACATCGACAATCAGGGGCAGCGGATTGGCGAGGCCGGCCAGAAAACTGTGCAGGACAGTCGGCTCCGGCGGACTCTTGAATGCTTCCTGCAAAAGCCCCACCAGGGTCTTCCGGTGTTTGAAGTTCTCCACGTACTGACTGGCGGCCGTCAGATTCTTCCGGATCTTGTGCGGCACAGTGACCTTGGCGGTAATCAGTTCCACCAAGGTCTCCGGCGAGCTCGGGATCGAGCCGCCGGGAGCCAGACCGAGGACCTCCGGGCCGAGATACGGAATGATCCGTCCCGTCGCCAAATCGTCGGAGAACTGACTGACGGTCGGTGCACTCATGATGTAATCTCCGCGGCACAAGCCGCCTTCAACGCATCGACCTCGGTGCGCGGCAGCCGGAACAACCCGCGACCGCCCGACAATGCCTGGAAGCTATTGTGGGTGTGTTCAGTCAGGTATTTGAACCACTTTTGGGCCTCCACGGTGGACGGACGCTCCCCGATTTCGGCTACCGTACCGTCCGGAAAGAAACGGACATGAATCACGCTTTCCGACCGCGCCGCTTCGCCGGCCGCATTCGCGACCACGGCCGATTCGGTTTCAGATGGAGTAGCGACAGCTTCGTTGGTATCCATAACAATGACCCTCTGGTTAATGGTTTATAAGTTCGATTATGACTTTGTTATGTACGCCCAGGGCGGCTTGGCAAGCCAGCCTGGACAGCGATTCGGCCCCGCACACCTGCGTGAGCCGATCGCGTTCTGCCTGGCGCACCTTGGATAAGCCGCGCCAACCCTGCCGCACGAGCACATGGCACTCGCCGCACCGGGCCCGGCCGCCGCAGCGGTGGGCAACAGCCTCACCCGCCGCCGCGATAGCCTCGAGCAAATTGACACCTCTCGCCACTTCTACCGTCTTGCCCGAAGGCAGTACGGTCAGCAAGGCTTTCGCATTCCGCCTCTTTCCGGTCCGCAAAAAGCCCGACATGGCCTCAGAGGTAAATTGCCGAACCTGCCCCGATGTTAATCGAGGCATCCTTGGCGGTTTTGACGATGAAACCGACTTGGTCCTCCGTGATATGGTTGTGAAATGGCAACGCTACTGCCCGATCTGCAAGCTTCTCGGTAACGAAAAAATCTCCTTTGCGATAACCCAGATTTCCGTAAAAACGCTGTTGATGCAGCGGCCGGCAATAAGCTATCGCTTCGATTTTCTCGGTCGCCAGATCGTGGATGATGGCGTCGCGACTGGAACGCGAAAAACGCGTCCCGAGATGAACCAGGTAGAGAAACCAATGAGCCTCGTCCACGTCCGGAGCCAGATACGGCGGTTTAATGCCTTCGAAGGATTGCATGTGGGCGTTGTAATAGTCTTCGACAATCTTGCGCCGCTCCAGGATGCCCGGCAGACGCTGCAGCTGTACCAGCCCGAGAGCGGCGCTGATTTCGCTGAGTTCCGCCCGGTACGGCGGTGTTTCACCCAGTACCACCGAATGTCTTTCGTCAAGCCGGCGGGCACGGAAGGCGCGCAGCCGCCCGGCGAGGTCGCTGTCGTCCGTCACCACGATACCTCCCTCGCCGCAGGTTAGAGGCGACGGCTGCGACAGATCGAACACCGCGCAATCGCCGAAGTTGCCCACCAACTTACCCTTATAGCGAGAGCCTATCGCCTCGGTGGAATCTTCGATCAGCAACAATCCGTGTTTCTCGGCCATTTCCCGAAAGGCCGGCCACATCGCCGGATGACCGTTGGTGTTGCTTGCAACGATGGCCCGGGTTTTAGGCGTGATACCGGCTGCGGCTTTTTCGGGAACCAAGGTTCCCGACCAGTAGTCGACGTCGGCGAAGATCGGCGTCGCGCCGGCCAGGGCGACGCCGTGAACGGTTTCCCGGAAGCCGAAAGAGGAAGCGATGACTTCATCCCCGGGGCCGATGCCGTAGGCCTTGAGCACCAGCATGAGACCGATGGTGCCGCTGCTCACCGCCACCGCATGCTTGCGTCCGATATATTCCGCGAAAGCCGCTTCGAACGCTTCGACCGTGGGGCCCGCACTCAGCCGCGGCGACTTCAGGACTTCTTCGACCGCCTCAAGCTCGGTCATGCTGATATCGGGGTCTGAAAGCAAAATGGAAGGTGCGTTTTTCATGATCGATGGCTACCGTTTTTGGGCGACGATCAGACCGGTTGCGGCGGCCGGATCGCCGGTGATGCGTACGCAGTGTTCCGAAGTGTCTATCAGATAAACGCAAAGTTCGGAGGTTTCGAAAGTCGGGGTTTCCGTGCTCATGTCGCCGGCGTCGCAACGCGTCAACGACAGTCCCGGGAAACTCTTGCGTACGCTCGCACAACGCTCGGCGACGGGTGTGTCGCCTTCCAGAAGCAGGCGGATTTCGCCTAGGGCTTCGGTACTGAGCGCCATGGTCAGTCTCCGCTTACCCTACGCGCGTCCACGGTTATCGGCAGCGCGGTATCGGCGGCCATGGCCGGCAGCGATAACTCCCAGCCGTTCGCCAGCGTGACCATGCCGCCCCAAAGTTCCGGCTTCTCCTGGGAAACGATAGGTTCTTCCAGGTCTTTCTTGGGAACATAGACCGACAACTCGCCGGCGGCATTTCTTCTGATCATGACCTTCATGCGGTACTCCAGTTGGTTTAGGACAATAAATTCAAATTTTTATAAGGTAATTTAAAGCTCGTGACTTGCGCCGAAAGACATAGCCTTTGCCGTGACCCGGATTGAGACGAGCATCATTCCCACCCGTGCATTGACGACCTCGGCGCGAGATAAACTCGCGGCTCGCGCCAAAGCCAGAGGAAGAAAAACACCCCTCGGCCGAATCATGCCGCCTCCGCCGCGAACATGCGAACGATACCCGGCAGAATCTCGATGACCCGGTCGATTTCTTCCGCCGTGGAGTAGCGGCTCAAGGAGAAACGGATCGTTGCCAGCGACGCCTCGGACGGCAGTCCCATGGCCGTGAGCACGTGCGAAGGTTCGGTGCCGGAAGCGGTACAGGCAGCGCCGGCCGAAGCGCAGATCCCGCCCCGATCGAGCTTGTCGAGAATCGGTTCGGCCTCGACCGAACCCAGACATATACTGGACGTATTGGGAACCCGTTGTGCACCGGCGCCGTTCACGAAAGCCCCGGGCAAGCGCGCCAGCAATTCATTCTCAAGGCGGTCACGCAAAGCCGCGATGCGGGATTCCCCGGTTTCCAGCCCGGCTGCCGCCAATTCCGCCGCGATCCCGAGACCGACGATCCCCGGCAGGTTCTCGGTGCTTCCGCGACGCCCGCGTTCCTGATGTCCGAACAGCAGCGGCGGCAATTTCCGGCCCTTCCGCACGAACAGGACGCCTATCCCCTTCGGTGCATGGATCTTGTGTCCGGAGAACGACAGGAAATCCACCGGAACCTTACTGACGTCGACAGGGGTTTTACCCACGGCCTGGACGGCGTCGGTATGGAACAAAGCCCCCTTGGCCTGCGCTATGGCAACGGCTTCTTCGATCGGAAACAGGACGCCCGTTTCGTTATTGGCCCACATCACGGACACCAGCGCCGTGTCTTCGGAGATGGCTTGTTCCAGTTCAGCGAGATCCAGCTGCCCCTGGCCATCCACCGGCAAATAGCTCACTCGCACGCCCTCGCTTTCGAGGTGGCGCAGCAGCGCCAGAGTCGACGGGTGTTCCACCTGGCTGGTAACGATATGTCGTCGTCCGGGGGACAGGGCGAGGGCTCCGAAAATGGCCTGATGATTTGCTTCGGTGCCGCCACTCGTAAACACGATTTCCGGAGGCGTCGCGCCTAAAAGCGCCGCCACCTTCGCGCGGCCGGCAATGCTTTCGACCTTCGCCGATTCGCCGACCCGGTGTTTGCTCGACGGATTACCGTAGTTTTCCCGCAAACAGCGGGCCATCGCGTCCGCACACTCCGGCGCTACGGCCGTAGTGGCATTGTTATCGAGATAAATGATCGCGTCGCTCATTGCCAGAAAAGCCTGTCAGGGTCTTCGTTCAAAAGTTCGAGAATTTGAGACAGGGCGTGAAATTCGCCGTGCTCGATCCAAGCTCCGGCCTTATGATCCTTGCGGTAAAGCAACCAGCACCGCGATCGGTCCTGAAACTCGATCCTCGCGATGTCGATTACGCCGCCGTCCGGATCGATATTGCGGGAGCAACAAGGGCTCACGATTTCATAACCGGTCTCTATCCCGCGCACCGTAGGCGTTACGTACCGGTAACGCTTGCGCTTCGCGAGCGCACGGTCGATACGCTTCCGATCCACCTCATTGGGATGGGGACATACGGACATCGGATTGGCCAGCGCAAGATTGCCATTCATCGGATCAAGACCTCCGCTCAGATTTTAAGTCCCAATAGCCCTTTCCATTCGCTCGGTTCATTCCCGGCCTCGAGCTCGGGAAGGAGACCTACCGGAGCATATGCGCTTCGCACCACGCCGAGCCGACCTCATGCTACATCCAGATAGCAAGCCTTCGGTGGCGGACACGTCACACCCGTTAGGCGCTGCCGGGCCAACTTCGCGTACCGGCGAAACAGCGTTCCGACTGCTCGCTCGCTATCCGCCGGAAGGGTTCCTTCTTTCGCCTTCGCCCGGGACAGCGTCAATCCGGCCACGAGGATTTTTCCTATAGGATGCCGGCCACCTGCTCCCTGGCCTTTTCGGCCCGAAGCTCTTCTTCAAAACAGCCTACGACGCAGCCGTTCTGAAACTCAACCAGGTACACGGGGATTTTCGCTTCCTCGTGATAGCCGACCTGAACAATTTCACCTTCGCTGCCGGCGGCGACCAGCAAGGCTCCGGGCTCACGGTCAGGATAGCTGCCGTCGTTGAGAAGATCGGTCTCGGTCCAGACCCGTTGTCCCCACTGATAAATCGGAGCGCGTGGTTCGATCATGCCGGTTCCCCTTCGTCCGCAGCGGTTTTTGGTTGTTTCGGCGGCGGCGGATTGTCCAGGGATTCGATTTCGCGTCCCTTCATACCGACTGCATAGCCCCTATCGGGGAAGTCAACGGCATAGATGTAATACTGCTGCAGAAAAGTATTGATGCTCTTGATGAATCCCACCTCGCCTTTCTTGACCAGCACTTCTCCGATATCGCGTCCATTGAAAGTCCCGTCGTTACGGATCACTTTTTTCGATTTCACCTTTTCACCGAATTTGAACTTCGGCGGATCATTCAATTCGTTTACGTCACTGTCACGTACAATGTTGGTAGCCATATCGCTCCTCGATGAGTAAATGTGGGTTTAACACGCTTCCGGAAGTCTGTCGGGGTCGTACCGTCCGGAGAGACGCTCCTCGACCAGTTCCCGCACCGTGGCGTCGGGGTCGACGCGCATCGGAAGGAGTTCCGCGGGGTCGAGCCGAGTGGCGACCTCGTAGCGTACTCGCCAATCGGGATCTTCCCGATAATGCTTGAGCTGGCTGCCGTCCATGCGGCGTATTGCTTCCAGCCGCACATCCAATTCCGGGTCTTTCGCCATCGTATGCAGCCATTCGTGTCCCACTCGCCGCGCCACGACTTTGCGGACTTCCCGGTCGGAATCGTGCAGCATTCGCACCAGCATGCTCGGCGGCAGACGCCGAGCGACGATTTGCCTGACGTAATAATCGAGATCGTCGATCATGGTGACGAGATCCCGGATTTCCAGGCGTTCCGCAACCCGGATTCGCACCTCGCGATGTGGGTCACGGCTGAGCGCCTGAAGATGTCTGGATCGGAGCGGCAAACGCTGCGCAACGCTTTGCCGCACCGTTTCATCGGGGTCCGCGATCAAGCGGGGCAGCTGAAATACCTCGACGTATTTCGCCGCCACAGCGCGGGTCTCAAAATAAGGGCTGTCCAGGTATTCCTTTGCGAGCTGCGGGTTCCAGCGGAAAAAGCGATCAATGCGACGGGCGTAACGGTCATGTACGCAGGCATGTCCCAGCCTGCATCGCCCGTGAGCAAGCTCCGCGCGGCGTTCGCATCCGGAGCAGTCCAAAAGTCTGCCCTGCCAGTCGCGAGCTTCATCGATTTCAATCTTCTTCCTCATGGCCTAACCTCGCAAGGACCTCGAGCAGCACCTTGCCACCGAGCTTGTCGCTCGGATCGAGTTCCATCAGTTTTTCGATAGCGGCGCGCCCTTCGTCGAGTTGCCCCAACCGCAGTTGGAGATAACCGTAACCCTTCAAGGTAAACAGGAAAAACCGGGGTAGAATCGCGTCGAAGCTGCCGAAATCGGCATCCGCCGGTTTCACTGCCCGCCAATCCTCGGCTAACCCGTTATCTTTTGCGGCTTTCTTAAGGCAATCCCGCGCGACATCAAGCGCTTCACGCAACCGATTTTTATAGAAATAGAACCGATAGAGTCCGATGTACACCGCGGCATGGCCCGGTGCAGCGTCCCAGGCGGCCTGCAAATGCGCGAGGGCTTCCTCCTCACGGTGGTAGGAAAGACCCGCCAGACGCAGATGCGTTTCGGCAGCTTCCGGTAAGCCCGCGCCCAAGCACGCAGCCGCGGCATCCACTTCGCCGGCCGCAAAGCTCATCGGATCTCCCATAAGAGGCGACGCTTCGGCCGGATCGGTCTGCATGAAGGCGTCCTGCATGTCAACGCGCCCCATCGTTAATGACTGCTCTTGACTTGAATGGCGGATATCGACACGGTCGCCGCACTCGCCGACGAACTACTGCTGCAGGTACTGCAACCGGTCGAATTTGGATTATGGAAAACAAAACCGCTGGACGTCGGCGTCTCGGAGAAATCGATGGTAACGCCTTGCAGCAGCGTACGGCTTTCCTCCGGCAGGAATAACTTGAGGCCGTTATGAACGACCACAGTGTCGCCCGGTTTGGGCTCGGATTCCACGCTGAATTCGGAAGCCAGGCCGGAGCAGCCGCCGGGACTCACCGACAAACGGAAGCCGGCGTCTTCGCCGGCACTACCGAAACGCACCATGCGTCGGATAAACTTTTCAGCAGTCGGGGTGATTGTTAAATCCATGTTTTCCACCTAGGCGGCTTGATAACGGGGGTAGTTGTCGTCGATGACGCAGGTCTCCTCGATGGGGCAGACAGCGACGCACTGCGGTTGGTCATGATGGCCGATGCATTCGGTGCATTTGGCGGGATCGATGATGAAAAGACCATCCTTCGACTCCGAAATCGCTTCATTGGGGCACTCGGGTTCACAAGCGGAACAACCGGTGCAGTTGTCTTTAACGATTTTGTAGGCCATGTTTTCACTCCTCTCTCAGGCTGTTAAGGCCGTCTCCCGGAACCGAGCGCTCCGGGAGACGGGTGAAGACCGTAAAACGGTAGGAACTTAAGCCGCTTCCGCCGCGGTCAAAGCGCCCTGACGGATCTGCGCGTCGCCGCGCTCCACGTGCTGGATTTCGCCGCTCTTGACCTTATCCAAATAATCCTTGAAGTAGGCAATTGCGGACTGCTCGATGAACTCCCCGGCATATTGATCGACGGGATCTATGCCGGCCGCCTTGAGATCATTCTTCGGACAGCCGCCGATCTTGGCGACAAATACCGCGTGGCAATCGTTAATGGCGCGAATGATCGTGGCAAGAGAATCCTCTTCGCCGTAACCGCCCTGGCAATAGAGATCGACGCGGCGATGACCGACGAATTTGGCGCCCGAGGTGGAGAGCTCGTACACCTGGAACTCCTTGGCGTGCCCGAAATGCTCGTTGACTTTGCCGCTACCCTTGGTAGCTACGGCAATGAGCATCTTGATGTCGGAATGTTCGCCGGCAAGGCCCGCGAGCTCGGCTTTCTTGGCGTCAACCACTGCTTGACGTTCCTTTTCAACCGCTTCCTGATAAGCCTTGCGAGCTTCGAGATCGTAACTGACCTCCATTTCCATGACCTTGTCGGTGGTGAACTCGGCACTGCGGTCTTCGCCGAGAAGCCCGACGGCGTCTGCCCGGCACTGGCGGCAATGCCGCATCATGTTCATTTCGCCTTCGCAATTGTCTTGCAGGGCCTTGAGCTCTTGCGCCGTCGGACCGCGCTGACCGGTGAGCCCAAACACCGTACCGTGCTCGGGAGCCGAAATCAGCGGCATGATGTTGTGCAGGAAGGCGCCGCGCGACTTCACGGCTTTATTGACTTCGACGAGATGCTCGTCATTGATTCCCGGGATCATCACCGAATTAATCTTGGACAAGATGCCGCGTTCGGTGAGCATTTCGAGACCTTGCAGCTGACGATCGGTGAGGATCTTCGCCGCTTCAACGCCATGGTAGCGTTTCTTGTTGTAGTAGACCCAAGGATAGATCTTGGCGCCGACTTCCGGATCGACCATGTTAATGGTGATGGTTACATGATCGATGTTGTACTTGGAAAGCCGCTCCACGTGATCGGGCAAGGTCAGCCCGTTGGTCGATACGCACAGCTTGATGTCAGGCGCATATTTTGCGACCAGTTCGAAGGTCTTGAAGGTTTTTTCCGGGTTAGCGAGTGGATCGCCGGGGCCGGCGATTCCGAGCACGGTCATTTGGGGAATTGTCGAGGCGACCGCCAGAACCTTCTTCGCTGCCTGTTCCGGCGTGAGTTTTTCGCTCACGACGCCCGGGCGGCTTTCGTTGGCGCAATCGTATTTACGATTGCAGTAATTACACTGGATGTTACAGGCCGGCGCGACCGCTACGTGCATACGCGCGTAATGGTGGTGAGCCTCTTCGCTATAACAGGGGTGATTTTTGACTTTTTCCCAGATTTCTGTTGGCAAGTCGTTTTCGCCCGCTCCGGAACCACAACTGGCTTTTCCGGATCCACCCGAGGTGCCGCAGCCTTTATGCTCGGCGACCTTTTGCATGATTTCGTCTACGTTCGCTCCGGCGTGGTTTTCCGCGCCGTCGGCACCTGATTGATGCTGCTCTGTCTGCATGGCTTGCTCCTGTTCTATCTA
This sequence comes from Methylocaldum marinum, assembly GCF_003584645.1. Classification (GTDB taxonomy): domain Bacteria; phylum Pseudomonadota; class Gammaproteobacteria; order Methylococcales; family Methylococcaceae; genus Methylocaldum; species Methylocaldum marinum. The sequence continues at coordinate 5,832,874 of NZ_AP017928.1, read as the reverse complement.
CTCGTGCTGTTCCATCCCCGATCGGTCTTCGCGGCATTTCCTCGTCGTGCGGCTGGACCGTCGGAACCGAAACATCGGTTGAACCTAGTACCGATTTTTACAGTGCAATCCGCGTACCACTCATAACATCCTTTATTATCAATATGATAGATATTGTAGAGGGTAATTAACTATGTCCGGACAAATACAAATCTGCCTACATTCACTGGAATTTGTTTAAAAGCGGACAAAAAAAGGGCGGTCCGAGACCGCCCAAGTCCGCCTTTCGCAACGGGTCGAGCTACATCATCGACTGCTCGTAATTCTGGATACCGATTCTACCGATCAGATCCAACTGGGTTTCGATCCAATCGACGTGCTCCTCCTCGCTTTCGAGTATTTTTTCGAGGAGTTCGCGACTGATGTAATCGTTTACTTTTTCACAATAGGCAATGGCTTCCCGCAGTAACGGAATGGCTTCCATTTCCAGAGCCAGGTCGCATTGCAACATTTCCGACGTATGTTCGCCGATTTTGAGCCTGCCGAGATCCTGGAGATTCGGAAGACCTTCGAGGAACAGGACGCGTTCTATCAGCCGATCGGCATGTTTCATCTCGTCGATCGACTCGTGATACTCCTTATCGTTAAGTTTGTGCAGGCCCCAGTTCTTAAACATCCTCGCGTGCAGAAAATACTGATTGATTGCAGCCAGTTCATTAGTGAGAACTTTGTTGAGATATTCGATAACCTTACTGTCGCCTTTCACGTGGAAAGTTCTCCTTTGGAATTGTTATAGCGAAAATAATCCAAGCGCCACACGCTCAATCGTCGTCGTCATCATCATCATCATCATCGCTCGCCGTGCGGCGACGCTTGACCTTCTTGGGATCGGCAGTGATTGGACGGTAGATTTCGATGCGATCGCCGTCGCTGACGGGACTGTCGAGCTTCACGAGTTTGCCGAAGATACCGACCTTCTGTTTGCTTAGATCGATTTCGGGGAAGCACTCCAGGATACCGGAGCGGCGGATTGCTTCTTCTACCACGCTGTTGTCTGGAATTTCCAGCCTCATCCAGACTTGCCTATCCGCTACCGCGTAACATACACCCACGTGCATTTTTCTTCACCTGACTTTAGACGTTTTCAGCCAAAGGTTGATCAATCGCCCGATTCGGTTCCGGCCGCTGGGCCAAACGCTTATCCAGCAATCGCTTGCCGGCAAGAATAAAGCCGAGCATTAAAAATCCGCCTGGCGGAAGGGCCATCAGCAAGAATCCGCGATACTCCGGAATCAGTGTGGTTTCCAGCCAGGCAAATCCGTCTCCCAGCAAAAGCGACGCATTGGCGAACAAGGTTCCGGCACCGCTGACTTCCCTGGCAGCACCCAGGACGACCAGCGCCAGGGTGAATCCCAGCCCCATCATGAGGCCGTCGAATAATGCATAGGCCGGGGGCTTTCGCGAAGCATAGGCTTCGGCGCGGCCGAGAATGGCACAGTTGGTCACGATCAGCGGAATGAAAAGTCCCAGTACCTTGTGCAGTTCATGCAGCCAGGCATTCATCACCATATCCACCAGCGTGACGACCATGGCGATGAGCGCCACGAAGACGGGAATTCGGATTTCCGACGGAATGAGCTGCCGTCCATAAGAAACCAGCAGATTACACATCATCAGCACGCCAGTTGTGGCGATACCCATTCCTAGCCCGTTGGTGGTCGTGCCGGTTACCGCCAAAAGGGGACACAGCGCGATACTCTGACTGAAGACGATGTTATTGCTCCACAAACCGTCTTTGGTCATTTTGAGTAAAGATTCGGACATGACGGCTTTCCTCCGTTAATCGGTTGCCGCGAGAAGCTCCCGGCGGTGGCGCTCGAAGAATTTGAGCCCGCCTTCGACGCCCTTGACCACCGCTCGCGGCGTAATGGTGGCTCCGGCGAATTGATCGAAGTCGCCGCCATCCTTTTTGACCCGCCAAGCTTGAGCGGACGTGTTGCCCAAGGAGCGACCGTTAAATCCAAGAATCCAGTTGGACTTCGACGTTTCGACCTTGTCGCCCAAGCCCGGTGTTTCGGCGTGCGCAATCACCCGCGCGCCGAGAATTTTCCCCTCGCGGTCCACCCCGAGCATTAGGGTAAGGTCGCCTGCGTAACCGCCCGTGGCCAACATTTTGAAGGCAACGGCGGTGACTTCGCTTCCCTTCTTGGCGATGAAAACCTCGGTTTGTTCAAGTCCTGTTTCCTCGCCCGCCGACGGAACCAAGCGCGGCTCCGCCAGCACGTCGTTATCGTATATCCCTTCCGGCAGCACCTGACCGAGTGTTGCCTTGAGATCCTCTGCCTGGCGTTCTGCTATGGAGCCTTTGGTCACCAGATCGCCCATGCCCAGGAGCAGACTGGCGGCCAATGCGCAAACCGCCAGTAGAGCGGTCTGATAATCCAGACGCTGCCGCAGGGCATCCATGTCATCGAAGCTCTTCCGGAGTTTTTCCCAGTAACCACCGGACGCCTGCCCATGCGGCTTACGATTGAGACTGATCATTCTTTACCCTCCGGCATCTTCAGGGGCCTCCCCTTGTAATCGCGTCCGTAGATGCGCGGCCGGACGTAATAGTCGATCACCGGCGTGAGTGCGTTCATCAACAGAACGGCGAAGCCCACGCCCTCGGGAAATCCGCCCCAGGTGCGAATAACGAAGATCAGAAGGCCGCAGCCCGCGCCGAAAATGAGTTGGCCCCGCGGGCTTCCGGGCGAAGTGACGTAATCGGTGGCGATGAAAAATGCAGCCAGCATCACGCCACCTGAACCCAGATGCCACAGTGGTCCGAGATAACGCTCGCTGTCGATGAGATAGAAGACTGAAGCCAGCGCTGCAACCGTGCCCAGCAGGGAAAGCGGTATGTGCCAGGTGATGATTCGCTTCCGCAGTAGCCAAAGCCCGCCGCATGCCACCAGGGGAGCCGAGGTTTCGCCCAGGCTGCCGGGCATCCACCCGAGCCACGCGCCTGCCAATCCGAACTGACCGTTCGCGAAAGCCTCGGTGAGCGTTTTACCTTGCGACAATTCGGTCTTGGCGTGACCTATTACGGTTGCACTGGTGTATCCGTCGATTCCGCCGGCACCGCCGAAAGTGATCGCAAGCGCCTGCAAAAAGCCGGGGCCATGGTCCGAAAATAATGGCGCAGGCTGTACCCAGGTCGTCATCTCCAGTGGAAACGACACCAGCAAGGCGACTCGGGCAAGCATCGCCGGATTGAATAGATTCTGGCCGATGCCGCCATAGATCTGTTTTCCGACGACGATCGCAAGGCCCGCTCCGGTTACGCCGAGCCACCAGGGAGCCCAGGGTGGAAGGCTCAAAGCCAGTAACCACCCGGTTAACAAAGCGGAACCGTCCCACAAAAAAAGCGAAGCCGGTTTGCCCGATAATTTCAGGCAAACGGCTTCGAACAGCACCGCTGACAAGACAGTTAACAGAAATAGATAGATCGCCGGCCAGCCGAACAGAAACAAACCGAACCCGGTTGCCGGCAACAGGGCAAACATGACCTGCGCCATGATGCCCTGCACCGGGTGTTCGGCGCGACTCATGGGTGCGACGGGCAGATAAACCTTGCTCACGATCCGGCCCCCTTGTTGGCCGGCTGCGCCCGGCGCTGCTTTGCACGTTCCAGCCGCTGTCGTTTTTCCTCGGCCAGCCGGTTGGTGTGTTCAGTCTTCTGTTGCGCCTGTTGGTGCGCCATCAGCTCTCCGCTCGCATATTTGAAGTAATGAACCAAAGGAATGCGCGACGGACAGACATACGAACAGGAACTACAGCTGATACAGTCACGAAGACCGAAGCCCACGGCGGCGTCGAGCTGCCCCGCCCGAATGCGGGTCATCATCTCCAGAGGCAGAAGACCGACCGGACAGGCGCTGACGCAGCGTCCACAGCGGATGCACGGTCGGGCATCCGCCGCCTGGATTTCTTCGGGCGTTAACGCCAGAATTCCGCTGGTACGCTTGACCAAGGGAACCTCGACGTGCGGCAAGTGGTCGCCCATCATGGGTCCGCCCATCACATAACGGGCGGTTCGCTCGGGCCTATGTCCGCAAAAGGCGAGAAGCTCGGACAGCGGAGTACCGAACGGCGCCTCGATGTTGCGCGGCGACTCGACCGCTTCTCCGCTGACCGTGACCACCCGGCTGATCAAGGGCCTTCCGTAACGAACCGCCTGCTGTACGGCATACGCGGTAGCAACGTTGTGGAGCAGCACGCCCACATCGGTGGGGCGTCCGCCGGCGGGTACTTCCTTGCCGGTCAGATGGGTCACGAGATTCTTTTCCCAGCCCATGGGATATAAAGATGGGACTTTTACCACCTCGATGCGGCCGTGCTTTTTCGCCGCATCCGCCATGGCCGAGTAGGCTTCCGGCTTGTTGTCCTCGATCGCGATGAGGGCGGTTGGGCATTGCAGCCCATGGAGCATGATCCGCACGCCTTCGACGATACCCGCGGCACGCTCGCGCATCAGCCGGTCGTCGCAAGTCAAATAGGGTTCGCACTCGCCGCCGTTGATGATGAGGGTGTGTATCCGCGTTCGCCATCCCAGGTTCAATTTCATCGCCGACGGAAAGGCCGCACCTCCGAGCCCGACGATGCCCGCGCGATCGACGCGGGCGCAGAGCTCATCCGGCGTGAGACTGAACGGATCGGTTTCTTCATCCCCTTCGATCCAGCGATCATCCCCGTCCGGTTCGAGAATAATCGTCGGAGTCGGCAGTCCGGAAGGATGCGGAGCAGGATAATCCTCGATGCCGATGACGGTTCCCGACGTCGATGCATGCACCGAAGCCGAGACCGCTCCCCGGCTGGCTGCCAGCAATTGCCCCTTCAATACTTTGTCGCCGGCGCGGACCACTGGATCCGCGGGTTGCCCCAGGTGTTGCTGCAGCGGCAGGTAGAGACGTTCGGGCAGCGGAAAATCGGTAACGATAGGCTTGTCTGCGGTCGTTTCCTTACGCGGTTCCGGATGGACGCCGCCCCGGATTTTGCTGCGCCTTCGCCAGAGTGCGTTGATATCGAGTACGACCATGGTCAGGCTCCGGCCGCCGCCAAATCCGGTTTCGACCAGCGCCAGTTGCGCAGGGTGGTTTCGATGGGCTGCATGCCGAGACACTCGGTGGGGCAAACCTCGACGCACTTGCCGCAGGCGATGCAGGCGTCGGCGACCACCGCGTGTATCTGTTTGGGCGCTCCGACGATGGCGTCGGTGGGACAAACCTTGAAACAGCGGGTGCAACCGATACACGTCGCTTCACTGACCCTGGCCACCATGGGGAGCTGGTCTTCCACACCGGCCAGGTCGATGTCGAGCGATAGCTTGTTCGCCAGCTGTTCGGCCAAGGCTTTGCCCCCGGGAGGACACAGCGTAGCGGAAGCCTTACCCGCGACCAGAGCTTCCGCCGCCGGCCGGCAGCCCGGATAGCCGCATTGGCCGCATTGCGATCCCGGCATCATCTTCTCAATCTCGTCGATCAGCGGGTTATCTTCGACCTTGAAATACCGAGCGGCGGCTCCGAGCATGAAACCCAAAGCAAGTCCTAAGGCGGTAAGGCTGACTACGGCGAATAGGATGTACATAAGCTGGCCTAATGTGTGTTGAGTCCTGCAAATCCCATGAACGCCAGGGACAGAATCCCGGCGGAAATGAAAGCGATCGGCACGCCGGCAAAAGCTTCCGGAACGCTCATGAGAGCCAAGCGCTCCCGAATGCCGGCAAAAATCACCATCACCAAGGTAAAACCCAATGCGGAACCGAATCCGAACAGGGCGCTATGTAAAAAGTCGTATTCCTGCTGGATGTTCAGCAGAGCCACTCCCAGCACGGCGCAGTTGGTCGTGATGAGGGGCAGAAAAATACCCAGAACTTGATAGAGCACCGGGCTAGTCTTGCGCACCACCATCTCGGTGAACTGAACCACGGCGGCGATGACCAGGATAAAGGACAGAATCCTGAGGAATCCGATATCGAGCGGGGCCAGCAGGTAATGTTCCAGGAACCAGCTGGCCACGGCGGTCAACGTTAGTACGAAGGTGGTCGCCAATCCCATGCCGAGGGCCGAATCCAGCTTCTTGGACACGCCCATGAAGGGACACAGCCCCAGGAACTTGACTAAAACCACGTTGTTGACAAGGGCGGTGCCCAGTAAAAGCATCAGGTAATCGTGCATCGTCGTATCGCCTCCGCCGATTTCCGTTTTTCCTCAGTCGGTGTTCGCCACCCGCTCCGCCGTGCTCGCCGCACTCTTGCTGGCCTCGTGCCCGGAAGCCACCAATTCTTCTTTACCGACGGCACCGCAGGCGTAGCACTTGAACGCGACGTCGAACCCCTGTTTGCTGCAGGCATTTTCCTTGTTTTGCCGGCAGCCTACGGCGCCGCAAGCCGTGCAGCGATACAGCTGTCCTCGGCAGGGTGTGGCATACCCACCGAGTCTTTCGCCGTCGCAAATCGCCATGTCATTCTTCAGTTTGTCGTAATTAGCCATAACAGTTTTCCCAAAGTGATATGAGTAACAAAGCTTAAATTCTTGATAAGAACACTCACCGATTCAGGTTGGTGAACACCCGACAAGCGACACCTGAACCAACCCGTCCGCGATCCGCAGCGGATACTCTGCCAGAGAACAATGCGGGGGCATCACGCCGCGCCCGGTACGCGCGTCGAACACCCAATCGTGAAAAGTGCACCGGATGGTTCGTCCGTCAAAGCCGCCATACTTCAGATGGCCGTTGTGATGCGGGCAAGTCCCTTGAAATGCCTTGAGTTCTCCGCCCTTCGGCCATACCAGCAAAATCTCGCGTCCTTCCACGTTAAAGGCCACCATGTCGCCTTCTCCGAGGTTCCTGTACTTGCATAGACTGGTGTAACTCACAATCCCGCCTACCAAGGCACCGAGGCGTCCACCAACTGGGCCTTGATTCCGGCCGCTGCCATGTCCGCCATGGTCTTGTAAAAGGTGCCTTCGTGGATCAGCGTACCTTTAGCGGATAGCACCGCGACATAACGCGCTACCGTATCCACTTCGCAGCGGTAACCTCCGCCCGGCTCTTCGGTACGGCGCGCATTGCCGGCCCAATCCACGAAAAAACCCGATGCAACCGTCATTGTTTTCTCCTCTGTTTAAGTAGCCAGAGCCATACGAAGTACCCGTACGAAATGCATGCTCTCGCGTTCCGCACCGTCACGGATCTGGTGGCGGCAACTGGTACCGTTGGCAATCAATAAGGTGTCCGGATCAGCCTCCCGTACTTTCGGCAACAGTGCGAGTTCGGCCATCTGCATGGAGACTTCGTAGTGTTCGGCTTCCAGTCCGAAAGCGCCGGCCATCCCGCAGCAGCTCGATTCGATAAATTCGACCTGGAATTCCGGCACCAACCCGAGCACCTTGCGCATCGCTTTCAGCGCGCCGAATGCCTTTTGGTGGCAATGTCCATGCACCATTGCCCGCACTCCGGACATGGACTTAAAAGACAGAGCGAGGCGTTTCGCATCATGTTCTCGGGCGAGGAATTCTTCCAGGAGAACCGCAGCCTTGGCGATTTTCTCGACTTTTTCGCCGAGCCCGAGGCTGTAATACTCGTCACGCAGCATCAGAAGACAGGACGGCTCGAGCCCGACCACGGGCAGCCCGCGTTCCACATACGGCCAGAGTGCTTCAACCATCCGGCGCGCCTCGGCCCGGGCGTCCGCGATCAAACCATGGGAAAGGTAGGTCCGCCCGCAACACAGCGGCCGCTCGCCCGCCGGCGGCCTTGCAAGGTGTATCCGGTAACCGCCCGCTGCGAGCAACTCCAGCGCGGCCTCCGCGGTTTCGGTATCGAAATGATTGGAAAAGGTATCCACCAGCAAAACGATTTCGCGTCCGTCCGGAGTGCCGACGGCTTCAACCGGTGCAGACGACATGAAACTGCGTGCTGCACTGCGCGGCAGCGAGCGCTTGGCGGCAATACCCAATACTCGTTCTATCCACCTCGCCAGGGGCGACCAGCGTTCGCGCAGCGCGATCAGTGGATTCAACATGGAGAAACGGTTCGCGAAACGAGGCAAATGGGCGAAAAGCCGTTCGCGCAAGGGAGCGCCTCCACGCGCGGCCCAGCGCTGCGCGAGCGTCTCGACGCGAAGCAAAGCCATGTCCACGCCATTGGGACACTCGCGTTTACAGCCCTTGCAGCCGACGCACAAATCCATGGCTTCGGCAAGCTCGGGGCCGACAAAAGGCTCCGCGCCCAACTCGCCGTTGAGAGCTGCCTTGAGTGTGGCTGCTCGATGTTGCGTAGAGTGAACCGTATTATGGGTTGCACGAAAGCTCGGGCACATCACGCCCTTTTCGGTGCGCTGGCATTGCCGGTTTCCGATGCAGACGGCCGCGGCTTTGCCGAACGCGCCGCCCGCGGCGGGTACCGCCGCATAAGCGTCGCCCGCACCGTAGCTGTCGTAGGCTGACCAGTCGAGTTGGGTATCCATTGCGCGAAATGAAACATGAAAAACTTTCCCGAACCATCAAGCAATAACGATGCCCATTCTCATCACAGGCATAGAGGATTGTTTTATAAGGATTACTTTTGTGGCGTCAGCAGCCTGCACGCGTTCTCGCTATGTCGGGTTCATGACAAAACGCCTCAAGTCCAGCCAACTTGTCGCTGTCTGTCCGAGTCTCGACATCCCTCCTTCTTTGCCACACCGTACCACGATATTTCCTTTACTAAATAGCGTGAAAATGTAAAATCGAACCGGTCCGGGGTTTCCGGAGCTCGCGATATTGGGCCACCGAGACCATATCACTATCTGATCACTGGGGGTTTGCCATGGCCATTCACTGGAACGCCGAACTGCCGGAAGACTACTCCGGGCAAGCGGTGGTGCCCGTTACCATCCAACGGCGCGTGGACGACTTTGCTCATGCCAGCAAGGAAGTGGGGTTCGACGATCTAGGAGCCCGCTGCTTCTATCGGCATGAATTCACACTGACCGAAGACCGCTTCGACGCGGACGAATTCCCCATCGAGGTTGGCGTTTACTGGGAGCGGGTCATCGCCTGGCGGCTTACGGGCGGCAAATGGCTGAAGCTGAAAGTCTGGTCCGACCGCCTGGATCATTGTCCCAGGCGCTACATCAAGCAAGCACCGGAGTTGGTCGAGGAGCACGAGCTCGAACGCTAGCGTCCTGCCGCTCGGCAGGCATGGCTTCGGGTGTTGTCCCTTGGCAATACACCGCCATGCGGGGAATCGACGCCCGGTTCGGTAGGCGTGGATCCGCCTTCATATGGAAAGAAAGCCGTTTATGACGGCTGATATTGTCGGCGCATCCCTGCGCCGCAGGAAATCCTTTTATGTCGAGCCGGCTATTAGGCCGAAGCGGTGTCGAACGGGAGTTTCTTAGACTCGGAGATCGCATTCCGGCGGGATCCGATCAATCCGAAGCCGATGAGCGCCGAGCCCATCAGCCAAATCCCGGCAGGCAACGGAACTGTCGTAACGGCGCTTGCTTGCAGCGTTCCCTTGTAGAGACCGTCCAAGAAACCGAATACGTTGTTTGCGGACGGGCTGAAATCGAACAGCCAAATGCTTTCGTAGTTCCCGAACTGGGAGGCCCAGCCGCCGAAATCCGCGGTGGCGAAGCCCACTGCGAGATTTCCGTCTTCCAGGTTGAGCCCGACGTTGTCGAGACGGGCTGAGAACAGATTCCCGCCCCACAGTTCATGCTGTCTTTCGGTGCCGCTCAACGCTTCCAGCGCCGCATCGCTGAAGGTGCCCCGGATTTGAACGTTGCTTCTTACCGTATCGAGGTTGGAGTCCTGATCAAAATAGGCATTCAAGCTATAAGTGCCACCCGTGATCTCATAGTTGTCGGAGCCCAGCTGAAAGAGGAATGGCTGGTTTTTCACAGCGGTCGCGGTGAGCTTGTATCCGTCGCCGAAATTGCTCAACTTAAGCTTGAGAGTATTGACGAAGGCGGGAGAACCCGCCGGGGGAATGCCGGGAATCGCCGGCAGGTCGTCTACGGTCGCAGCATACGAACCGGCCGAAGAGGCCAACAAAAAAACCGCTGCAAGCCTTGTAGAAATTGACTTCATCATCGTGTTATTGCTCCATTAATGGCTGTGTTCCGATTCACCGCCCGTCTGAGACGGTGAGCCAATCGACGTTCAAAGGTCTTGTCCACTTCCGACGGCATCCAAATGTCGGTTGAGCCGCCTTTCCGTGCACCTACCGCGCATTCATGTCACAAAAAGTATACATGTGCCGGCATCGTATAGATAACATGCGAACCGACTCCAAGTCAACGCTTGATTTTCGCCAGCCGGAAACACGCTTCACAGCGCCCAAGGTCGAATCCATCGAATACGCACACGTCTTCCGGTACAGGCAACGATTGATTTACCGCATGCCGAGGCGAATAAGAGCCGCTCCGGCGGCAATTGGAGCCGGATTCCGAAGCGTGCGAAAAAGACAATGATCTAGAGTTTTTTGATCTCGATATGGTACTTCTGAAGCGCGTAGTGCATCTGGCGCGTCGTCATGCCCAACAGCCGCGCGGCTTTGGCCTGCACCCAACCGCACTCCTCCATCGCCCAGACCAGCCTGTCGCGGGGGGACTTGAACTCCGGTACCCGTCCCCGGGTTTGCGTATCGCCCCCGGGCAGACTTGCCGCGACCGGCTCCGCAGGCGCTGCGGGAACCGGGCTCGAGATCTGGGAAATCGGCCTCAGGGCCAGTGAAAAACACATGTTTTTCTGGCATGGCAGATTGATATCGCGAATCGCCTTGCCGCGCGACATGGCGGCCGTCCGCTCCACGCAGTTTTCCAATTCGCGGACGTTGCCCGGCCAATAGCACTCCGCCAGAATCTGCTTCGCCTCGGGCGAGAGCGTGAGCTGACGTTGGTTGGTCCGGTTGAAACGTTCCAGAAAGTGATCGGCCAGCAAGAAGATGTCGTCACGGCGCTCCCGAAGCGGTGGCAGAAGTATGGAGATCACGTTGATCCGAAAATAGAGATCGGCGCGGAACTCGCCCTTGAGCACCGCCTCCTCGAGATTGCGGTTGGTCGCCACGATCAGGCGCACATCGACCTGTATCGGCCGATTGCCGCCGACTCGTTCGAATTCCCGTTCCTGTAGTACGCGCAGAAGCTTGACCTGGAAGTTCGGGGACACGTCGCCAATTTCGTCGAGAAACAGCGTACCGCCATGCGCCATTTCAAATCGCCCCTTACGCTCCTGGGTCGCGCCGGTGAAAGCCCCCTTTTCATGCCCGAACAGTTCGGATTCGAGCAGCGTCTCGGACAAAGCCGCACAATTGACCCGCACGAAAGGGCCTTTACGGCGCGAGCTCAGATGGTGGATCGCATGGGCGATCACTTCCTTGCCGGTACCGGTTTCTCCGCGCAGCAGCACCGTGGATTGAACCGCCGCCGCCCTTTCCACTTCGGCGAACACCTCCTGCATACGTTGGCTTTCCCCGATGACGTTAACCAGACCTCGAACGGGCGCCGCCGCTTTTTGCAGCCGGTGCTGTTCCTTCATCCGCTGTTCGCGCTCCGCCGCTACCAACTGGTGAAGCCTGATCGCCTGGCCGACCAAGTTGGCGACCATCTTGAGCAAACGGACATCGTGCTCAAGATATCCATGATAGGTCGTCATGTCGCGGTCGGCGCCGAGAACGCCGATTGTCTCGCCCACGGCCTTGATCGGAATCCCTATGTACGCGATTTTTTGTCCGCTCGAAAGATCACGCGAACCGGTTCTGTTCAAAAAATGCGGCTCATCGGCGATATCGTGAAGGACGATGGGAATACCGGTCTTAATGATTTTGCCAACGATTCCTTCACCTTTGCGCAGCTGTCCGCGTGCGATTTCCTCGCGCGACAAGCCCGCCGCCCCAATAACATGCACGTCGGTATTCTCCTGCACCAAACTGATCATGCAGCGCGGCAAATGCATGTGCGACGAAAGAACGTTGAGCGCCTCCCGCAGAGTTTTGTGGATATCCAGGGACGAACTCAGAATCTTACTGATCTCGTAAAGCGTGATCAGCTCAAGACTTCTACGCTTCTCCCATGGGTTAGCTGCTTGCCTTGCTGACATGGCCGGCCTATACGGTAGGGTTAGCCCGCACTGCCCTGAGGCGCACGAATACGGCTCCGATGAGCTTCCACTGGCGACTAGAAAACCTAAACTAATGGTTAAAGCAGGATCTGTGCCTTCTGGCGACCTTAATAGAAACTGAATTCTATCGTCCGATTGCGATCCGGAAGGCGAAGGTAAGTCAAAGTGAGCACCGCGGGAATATGTCGGTCATAAATCGAAACCGGCACGATCCCGGAGGGCTGTCTGGATGAAACTACGGAAAATCCAACACCTGAAGCGCCGGGATTTCGATTGGACAGGGGCAGGCTTTCATAACATCCGAATTCCGAGATCGTCCCGGTATCGGTCTTGCTCGCCCTGAGCGAGTCAAGGGACATGCGCTGAATCTGGCGAAAGTTGTTACTGTGCGTAAAGAAAGTAAAGTCCTATTCGAATCGCCCTCACCCCAACCCAATCACGCCGCACATTCCCTATGCGGAGCCGCAAGCGGAGCCCGCACGTTCCCGTTCGCCGGGAGCGAACGGGAACGTGCGAAGCACGGCCCGAAGGGCGAGCCTCAGGGATGAGGCGAGTAAATCGGCGTCGCCACGCGACGCTGTCCCGCTTCGCTCGCGAGTCCAGGGCAGCCCATCCCTGGCCTGCCCCCTCGTCGCGTTGCGCCTTGCCCTGCCGATTTGTCCCAGAGGGAGAGGGGCTCTTGTGGCTTTACTTTCTTGGCCATTAGTAGGCCTCCCGTGATGGGCTCTAAATCCTTCTGCCGCGTATCGTTCCGACATTCCGTAACGGGACCAAGCGCTCGTTCTCGGGGGGCGTCAGAGCGGCAACCAAATTCTCCAGCGATTCGATGCGGGCCATCATGTCGGCCATGGTCTGGTTTACCACATCCGGAATATGATGATGGTCGAGATCGATTCGCTTCGGGTTCATGGTGACCCCCTCCTTCGGCTGAACTATTCTGCCCGGAATACCGACCACGGTACGGTTCGCCGGCACGTCCTTGACGACGACGGAGTTGGCGCCGACCCGCACATTGTCGCCCAGCGTAATCGGCCCCAGAATCTTGGCGCCGGCGCCGGCCAGAACGCCGTTACCCAGAGTGGGATGCCGCTTGCCTTTGTTCCAGGTAGTTCCTCCCAGCGTAACCCCATGGTAGAGCGTAACATCGTCACCGATCTCCGCCGTCTCGCCGATGACCACCCCCGCGCCGTGGTCAATGAAAAAGCGGCGCCCGATGGTTGCTCCGGGATGAATATCGATATTGGTCCAAAGCCGGGTCAAGAACGCCAGTAGGCGTGCCCCGTAAAAAAAGCCGCGCCGCCACAGGCGATGGTTCAGACGGTGTATGAGAACAGCATGCAAGCCCGGATAAGTCGTCAACACTTCGAAGCGAGTGCGCGCGGCCGGATCGCGCCCGAAAACGCAAGCCACATCTTCCCGCCACTCCGCGAACAGACTCCGGGCCGGAGGACGGACGACCGGCTCGGACGAAGAAGCCGATTCAAGTCGAACGCCCGCATTCGAGGGAGACTCGGCCTCCGAGTCCGGAATCTCGTTGTAAACTCGATTTCTCATTATCGCGCTACCTCTATCGCGTTCGTACGACGGTGTGAAAAATATTTATGGAGAACCATCGATCGCCCCGTTCGCAGGCCCGAATCCCGCTGCCGGTCCGCTTGGAAGACAGCACTTGAGTCCGACCCGCATCCGGCCTCGCAGCAGCCATGAACTCTTGCCCGATCACTCAGCGATCATTTATATCTATCGAAGCACGCGCCATGCCACGGCAATTCCGGACAAAAATGCTTTCAGATCAATGTTTAATATGCTTATACCGATGGCGGAAATTCGTGGCAAACGCGACAATCGCTTCCTTTTTGTGAGACTTCTTACAAATCCGGACGACCAATCGGACCGAACCGAGCGGTTGATTCTCGATGACTTGAAACAATGACGGATGAGGCACGGAACACCCTAGCCGCGCAATCCCCGAACGTTTTTTTCTGCCCAGGTAGTTGCACTGATCCAAGATGGACAGACAGGCACCACAATAGCGCGCAATAGCTCGACAACTCGGCTTTTCTCGCTCGGCCCGCCTCAGGGCACACCAATTTTCAATGACCTAGCTTGATTTCAAGCGATTGGCATGGTACTTGCTGGAATTGAAGTGGCATATCTTATCCTCCCACTTCAACGAATGTTGAGCTAACCCGGCTTCGGCCGGGTTTTTTATCGGAGCCGAAAAAAAGCCCCTAGCTTTGGGGCGGTTCGTCCATGAACCTTGGTTGGCGGCGTCATTCTGTCTCAGCACCGGACGTACGGAAATGCGTATTCCTACGTATTACCCACGACTTGCCTTCTGCCGATTTTGAACTACGCTGAAAACGTCGCATCAATCCTTGAGATTGCCTTCGGCGACAGCCCGGCTCGCACCCCGTAGCCGGGCTTTTTTGTCCGAAAGGTTTTGCGCTCGGTATCCGGACTCGTACGAATCCCCGTGAGCCGGTCATTCGGATAACCGGTCAATAACTGCAGTAACTTTCATCTTCTTACGACAATCTCGATTCCAGGAACCGCCGTCCTTGCTCTTCGCCATCCCTGATGAGGCGGGCAATATGTTCGGGGCAGCGGTCGAGCTTGCTTTCATAATCCAGGCTTTTCGCCAATTCGACCGACATTTCTATTCTCGGAATGTGGTAGGGCGCATCGGGATCGTCGGGAAACGAGCGAGGAATCTTTATCGGATCCTTGATATCGAATTCGGCGAGAAACTCGTCGTTGAATGCTCCGGTAATGATGAAATCGTTGATCCGCTCGATTTGGCGCAGGCTGTGAAACAGGGATATGTTGCCCGTCAGTTCGTTGTGCCGGTCGAGAATGTCGTCCGGCGCGACCGGGATCTCATCGGCCGTCGTCGGATTGATTTTTATCACCCAAATCTCATTGGGCATATTTCGAGGTCCGACAAAACGAGGATCGATCAGGGTAGCGATGGGCGGATTATCCGAAAACAGCCCATCCCAAAATGCCATGTCGCCGATCGATACCGCCGGAAAGATGCTGGGAACACAAGCGGAGGCCAGAAGATGTTCGATCTTGACGGGCTCGAGGTATGAACTGAACTTATGCAGTCTTCCGGTAAGGACGTTGCAGGCGCCGATGACCAGAATCGGCGGCTCCGGCTGCCGCCCCAAGGACGCCAGCTCCCGAGCATCGACATGGGATGCCAGCAATGCGCCAAGATCCGTGAATTCGTTCCGAATCCCGAGCGTAGCGACGGAGAACGAATTTTTTACCCACGGAGAAGAGGGACTCAAATTGAATTGGGGTATCAGCCCCTTGCCGCCCAAATAAAGCGAGTGAATGATCGAATCGTTGAGAACCCGCTCCTGGTAGGTCTTGGCGGCATTGTCGTTCCAAAAATCCAGTACTCGTTTACAAATGGGAGTTTCGCCGCGTTTGATGGCGTACCAGAGCATAAAGCCGCAGATGGCGCCGCCCGAGGTTCCGCTTATGCTGACGATGTCGAAATGATCTCGGACTTTGTTTTCCGAAAGAGCCTTGAAAACACCAGCGGTGAATGCGGTCTGACTTCCGCCCCCCTGGCAGGCGATCGCAACTTTGGGTTTCATCGGGAAAAATCCTCCGTGTCAGTTTCGCGAACTAGAAGAGCGTGATGGCAATTTCCTGCGCCGCGCGATTTGCCGGCAACCGGCCACGCCGCTTACACCGTCTATGTCATCGGATAAGTCGCCAACTCGGCTAGCCCGACCAGAACCATCACCCCGGCGATGCCCAACAACACAACGCGGACGCGGAGTTTGCTGAAATGGGCAGCAATACCGGTAAAGAACAGGGCGGCGGAAAAGATGACTGTGCTGAGTACATAATCGTCACCCTGCTGGCCGGCGGCTTGAGCGTGAACCGAGGCCGCGCTTGCGTCCTGCTCCAATTGAGAGGCGCGGCTGGAAAGTTCCAGGCGGTACTCCGGCAAGACGAAGGGAGAACTGGGGGCGGCGGGATTTTCCAGTGGCCGAGTGGCCTTCCATGCCTCAAAGGCCGGCATGAATTCGGACCGGAATCGTTCTTCAAAGAATCTTGCCCGTTCTTCGTTGCCGTCTTTATAGGCATTGAGCCATTCGATAAATACTTGTAGATCAACGGCTCGGTAAAGATAGGCAACCGTTGCAACACGGGACGACTGGACCCACAGCGTGGAGGACGCATTGTAGCCGGACGATTGCACGCTGCTCCAGCGTTTTGACTGGTACCCGGCCCACGACGAGGCCAGAGCCGCCACCGACAGCAGAATAGCGCTGGCAATGTCCAGCCAATATTCGGATGACATGGAAGCCCGGCGCTGTCTCATACTCTCCGCGGCAGTCGCGGTCACTTTGTCGGATCCGGGGCTTTCTTCCTCTGCCATCCTTCCACCCTTTGCCTGGCCTTTCGCTCCTGCTTATCCCTAGCGGCCGGTCGCGGTCTCGATAACTCCTCGATCGGCGAATTCCGCACACACCGGACATCCGGCAAAAGCGCCCGAAATTGAATGATTTCGCTGTAGGCTCCGACGCATAAGGATGCGCTCGGGTGGTTGCGCGATCAATACAGATAATTACGAGGGAAAGCGACCGGCCGATCCCCCGGATCGTTCTTGGGAGATGACCGAGAATCAATACGGACCCGCCGTTTGCCATCGACGCGGCCTAAATGATCGAGTTGTATCCGAATCTGCCGCAAAATGCGCTGGTGATTGTTATCGACGAAAAGCTTTCCATACTGAAGTTTCTGCTGGCTTATTTCATCGCATGACTTTTTTGTGTTGCTATTCCACGGGCAGGACTGTCTCTCGTCAAATCTGGCGGTGGGTATGCGCGGGGCGATCGAAACCTATTCATGATGGAATAGGACGCTCCAAGAACCCGATACAAGGCGATATGGCCGCGGTGCGACAGGCACACCGGCAACGGCTTAAGAGACCGATTCGGTGCATTCCGGTAAAGCGGGAGTGGAAAAATGTGTTGCGGCGGGATGGGCAAATAACCGATACGGCCTTGCTGCCCTATGGTTATATGAACATGGCGTCCCCAAGGGGATTCGAACCCCTGTTACCGCCGTGAAAGGGCGGTGTCCTAGGCCTCTAGACGATGGGGACAAGGAACTTGATCGGTCGGTGAGTGGTGGAGCCAGCGAGGATCGAACTCGCGACCTCAACAATGCCATTGTTGCGCTCTCCCAGCTGAGCTATGGCCCCACGCGATCGAGAACGCGAATATTAAAGAAAGACTTCGCGTTTGTCTAGGTTTTTTTGTCGATATAGGCAATGGCGCGGCCGACTCGGGAAAGCGTAGTGTCTTTTCCAAGTAACTCCAGGGTAACATCGATGGGCGGGGACACCGTCGATCCGGATAACGCAACCCGAAGCGGCTGAGCAACACTGCCCATTTTCACCCCAAGCGTTTCCGACGTCTTTACGATGACCTGATGAATCGCCTCGCGGCTCCAATCGCCCAGTGCCCACAGTTGTGTTTCCAGAGCCTGCAGCGCCGCCAGGGTGTTTGCGTTCAGATTCTTGGCTGCGCCCTTCTCGTCGTAGTCTTCGAACTCCTTGTAAAAAAACACGCTGGCTTTCGCCATATCGACCAGCGTCTTGCAGCGCTCGCGCTGCACTTCGACTACCCTGACCGGATCCGGACCGCAGGTAGGATCGATATCGAGCTGCCCTAGATGCCAGCGTAGATGGTGCGCGATGCGCAGCGGATCGCTGTGCATGATGTAATGATGATTCAGCCACAACAATTTTTCCGGATTGAACGCCGAGGCCGAATGGTTGATGTCGGAGATGTCGAACAACTCGATCATTTCGTCCACCGAAAAGATCTCCTGATCGCCGTGCGACCAGCCCAGACGAACCAGATAATTGATGAGCGCCTCGGGCAAATAGCCTTCGTCGCGGTATTGCATGACGCTGACCGCTCCGTGACGTTTCGATAGCTTCGCACCATCGGGGCCGAGAATCATCGGCACGTGCGCATATTTCGGCGGCGTCGCGCCCAGTGCCTTCAGAATGTTGATCTGGCGCGGCGTGTTGTTGAGATGGTCATCTCCACGGATGACATGGCTTATCTGCATGTCGAGGTCGTCGACAACGACGGTAAAGTTGTAGGTGGGCGTGCCGTCCGAACGAAGAATGATAAGATCGTCCAGTTCGCTGTTCTTTACGACCACCCGGCCGCGCACGAAATCTTCGATGACCACTTCGCCCTCGTCCGGATTACAAAACCGCACGACCGGCTGAACGCCTTCGCGCGGCGCGGTACGATGGCGGCAACGCCCGTCGTAGCGAGGCTTTTCCTTGCGGGCCTGTTGTTCGGCACGAAGGGTGTCGAGTTCTTCCTTAGTGCAGTAGCAGTGATAGGCCTTGCCTTCGTTCAACAACTGCTGGGCAATGGCCATGTAGCGCTCGAACCTGTGGGTTTGATAGAACGGTCCTTCGTCGTATTCCAGCCCGAGCCAGGTCATACCCTCCAAAATCGCATTGACCGCCTCGACCGTGGAGCGCTCCAAGTCCGTATCCTCGATGCGCAGAATGAAGGTGCCGCCATGCTTGCGCGCGTGAAGCCAGGAAAAAAGCGCGGTTCGCGCGCCGCCAACATGCAGGTAACCCGTAGGGCTGGGAGCAAATCGGGTACGTATGGTCATTCGAATAATCCTGAAAAAAGACTTAGATCCGCCGACTTTATCGTCAGCGCTCGGTGACTAGGAGATGGAGGCGAAAGGGTAATGATACCAAAATCGCGCGAACTCCTTCATCGTGGAGCCCGCCCCCCGGCCACCACGGATGAAAACCAAACTATCTTTATAGTTTTCTCGGATTAAGCATTGCCGGCGATCCCATTGAAACAAGCCATTCGTAATGACTCTCGATAAGGCAGATACTCTTCAAAATCCATTATTGCAGCTCTGCTACCGGGAAATGCGGGAGGAAAAGCTCGTGCTGCCCACACTCCCCGACATTGCCATGAAGATTCGCAAGGCCATCAACGATGACCGCGCGAACAATTCGAAGATCGCACGGGTGGTTCAGGTTGATCCCGCCATTACGGCACGGCTGATCCATATTGCCAACAGTCCGCTTTATCACGGCCGCAAGAAAATCGAGAGTTGCCCGGAAGCCTTGACGCGGCTGGGACTTAAAGCGGCGCAGCACCTCATCACCACGTTTTCCCTGAAGACCGTGTTCATCGCCAGGACGCCCCAGATTCGGAAGCGCATGCATGAACTGTGGGCACACAGCAGCTATGTCGCCGCCATCTGCGCCGTACTGGCCCACAAGACGCGGGGCTTCGATCCGGATCGGGCGATGCTTGCCGCACTGGTTCACGATATCGGCAGCGTTCCCGTGCTCACGTTTGCCGACAGGCATCCCGAATTGCTCGTCGATCCCCGCCACCTCGACCAGGCGATACAAGCGCTACGCGCACCTATCGGTGCGATGATATTGCGAAAATGGAATTTTCCGCCGGATTTCGAAAATGTGACGGTCCATGCGGAAAATTGGTTTCGCGATCACTCCGGCGCGCCGGATTACACGGATCTGGTCATCCTGTCCCAGCTCCACAGCTTCGTCGGCACGCTGCAGATTCACAAACATCCGCGGATGGATGAAATTCCCGCCTATCGCAAGCTCATCGCGGGACAGCCCGCGACGGACTTGAGCAAAGATGTGCTAGGTCTCGCCAAGGAAGAGATTTTACAAATCCAGCAGATGCTCACGCCTTGACACCGATGGAAGTCCGACGCCCCGTCCAGATTCAGACGACGACCCTGCTTCAAGCCGGTACGCAGCCGCTGAAGCTCGGTGAAATTCTTCGGGCCTTCGTTCAAGAGCAGCTCGAAGACAAGGTCTTTCTGCTCCGACTCGACGGCGATGGCCGCACCCTGACCGCAAGCAGCAGCGCGAGCCTGCGGCCGGGACAGATGCTCGAACTCGAGGTAATCAAACTCGGAACCATGCCCGAGCTTCGTGTGATCCCTCGTGGTCCCGACTCCGGATCCGCGGAATCGCCGGTTCAGCAGGCTTTACGCCGGTTTTTGCCGCAACAGAAACCGCTCGCCGAAGTAATCCACGAACTCCGCCAACTCATTGCTCAGGCCGGCCGGACATCCGCCCTGCCCGCCACGATCATGCGAATGCTGGCGCACCTGGTGGATGCGATCCCCGAAAAATCCGAGTTGGCGACGCCTGAGGGTTTGGCGAAAGGTTTATCGAACTCGGGGATATTTCTGGAGGCAAAACTCGCGGGTGATATCGGTACGGTTGCCGACACCGTCGTTTCGGATTTCAAGGCGAACCTGCTGCGCGTTCTCGACAGGCTCAAGGCGCACCGAACACCGGACCAACCGAACGTTCCGGCGCCCGAGAGTGGCCCCGGAATCGAACGTATCCAGCGACAAATAGAAGCCGCGCTGGCCAAGGTAGTGACGGATCAGCTCGGGTCTCTGGCCGCGGAAGACACCGCTCCTTCCGTATGGCAATTGGAAATCCCTTTTACCGATGGTCCGCATCACGACGCGGCAAAGCTGCTTATCGCCAAAGATGCGGGGTCCGGGAGCGAGAAGGCCGATGATTACTGGGCGGTCAGTTTGGAATTGCATCCGCCGGGGCTGGGAAGGTTCTACGCACGCCTCGTCTTGAAGGGCCACATAATCGACACGTATCTGTGGAGCGACACGGCAGCGACGTCGGACCTGATCCGCGAGCAATGCGAACGTTTGAGAGCACGTCTGCACGGCGCGGGACTGAGCGTAGGCCAATTGACGCCGCTGGATCGCCCGCCCGATTCGAAGCCCTCCGATAACATCTCCATGCCGCTGGTGGATCTCCGCGCATGAGCCGGCTCGTCAATCCCCCCGATATCGCCGTCGCCCTGCACTACGACGGAGAAAACGCCCCGCGGGTGACCGCGAAAGGCAAAGGCGCGGTCGCGGAGCAGATCCTCGAGCTGGCGCGGCAACACGATATTCCGCTGCATACCGACGAAGGTTTGGCGACCGTGCTGGCGAAGATTCCGCTGGGCAATGAGATTCCGCGCGAGCTCTATCTTGCCGTGGCGGAAGTGATCGCTTTCGCGTACTCCTTAAGCGGTAAACTTCCGGAAAAAGGAATTTTGTGACGGAAATGAAAGCCGACTATTTTTCGGACTCGCCTGGATTTGGACGAGAACCTCGCAACTTTCAGTGCGAAACCCGGGTGGCATTTGGTTCGACTTTTTACGAACGAAGTGCCGCTCAGCGCACATTCTCTGCCTCATCGCCTTCATGTTGTAAGGAGAAAACTTCCATACCACCGCAAACTCCCAGAATCAGCCGCTAAGGCGGCGCCAAGACGGCCTCGGACCGCTGCGTCAGAAAACTTTACGGGTCCCGGCCAGCTACCGGTGCTGCCTCAATCATCGCAAGATTCTTGCAAATCAAGGATCTGCCATCGAGCGCTCCAGTCCCGGCCAGGTTGGGTGCTCGCCGCACGTCGAATAAAGCTTACGGAAACGCAGCCCAAGTCTTTTTCACAATCCCTTCAAAATCAGATATCTATAAATATGGTACGGAAATTGAATATTCTCGACGGAAAATAATCCGATTCGCGTGCTTGGAAAGCTCGAAGCGCAATTCTGGAGGTTATATGAGTCAATCGGTTACATGGACGTTGAAATCCCGGGAAACTTATCTTTTTCTTGGGAACCTGGAGCGGGTGCCCGAAATCCGCCCCGGCGGTACAGCAGGTCTTCCCCCGCTGGTCGTCGACCTGGACGGTACGCTCACCCTGACCGACACTCTGGTCGAATCGACTGTCCAGGCGGTAAAACGTGATCCCTGGAACGTTCTCCGTCTACCTTTCTGGCTCATTCAGGGACGTTCCACCCTAAAAGCACGGATTGCTTCTCAAATCAGCTTTACGGCAGACACCATCCCTTACCAGGAAAACTTATGTCATTTCTTACGAGACGAGCGGACCAAAGGACGCCGCATCGTTCTTGCCACCGCCGCCAACCGGATCATCGCGGATGCGGTCGCCGCCCATCTGGGTTTTTTCGATGAGGTCTTGGCCAGTGATGAAACCTGCAATCTCAAAGGGGAAACCAAACTGCGCGCGATTCGACAACGTGTCGGCACCCGCTTTGTTTATGTCGGCGACAGCACAGCGGATCTGCCTATCTGGAAAGAAGCCCATGCGGCTGTTCTGGTCGGAGCGTCCTCTCGAGTTTCAAAATCCGTCAGAAACAGCACCTTGGTTGAAAGAGAATTTCCTCGCTCGACGGGCGGCTTATCCGCTTGGCTGCGGTTATGCCGAGTGCATCAATGGTTAAAGAACCTCTTGATTTTTGTTCCCCTGCTGACCGCTTTTGCATTTACCGACTTCGAAAATCTGGCTGCGGCCGCTATTGCATTTCTTGCATTTTCGTTTGCAGCATCCGCTACCTATGTGGTCAACGCCTTATTGGATCTGGACAGTGATCGCCGTCACCCGAGGAAACGCCATCGCCCTCTCGCCGGTGCGCAAATCCCGATCCCGCGAGCACTCGCGGCTTCGGCCGGTCTGTTGGTCATTTCGGCGGGTTTGGCATCAACTTTATCGACAAACTTTCTCCTGCTGCTGATCGCTTACTTGTTCTTGACCGGAAGCTATAGCTGGGTCATCAAACAGTATGTGCTCTTGGATGTCCTAATGCTGTCGGTGCTCTATACGCTGCGTATCGTTGCGGGCGCCGCAGCGGTGGAAGTTACGACGAGCGTCTGGCTGCTCGCATTTTCCGTCTTCATTTTTTTAAGCCTGGCCTTGGTCAAACGTTGTTCCGAACTGTTGTCGTTAAGCCTTATAGGGCGAACCGGAACCAACGGACGCGACTACCGGGTAGGGGATTTGGTTGTATTTTGGCCCATGGGCGTTGGAGCGGGGCTGTGCGCTGTGCTGGTATTCGCTCTATTCGTCAGCGCAATCGAGACGGAGGCACGCTACGCGACGCCAGACCTGCTGTGGCTGGTCGCCGTCGGACTGATCTATTGGCTGGGCCGCCTTTGGATCAAGACGGCACGCGGCGAAATGCATGATGATCCACTCGTCTATGCCTTGCGCGACTTCGGCAGCCGGGTCACCGTCGCAGCAATGGTTACGGCAACCCTGGCTGCCCATTTCGTCGCTTTGGGGTGATCCATGAATACGCTCCTGATCGCCTTAATCAGCATCGTCCTGTCGGTCGCAGCCCAGTTCTCGTTAAAAACCGGGATGTCGCACCCGGAAATCAAAAGTCTCCTCGGGCAGCCGTTCATGCCCACCACTTTGCTCACGATACTGACGAACCGATTCGTGGCCGGCGGCTTCTTTTTGTATGGCCTGGGCGCTGCCGTGTGGCTCACCGTGCTCGCACGCTGGGATGTCAGCAAGGCCTATCCCCTCGTCGGGCTGGGATTCTGCATGGCAGCCCTCGCCGGACTGCTGGCGGGCGAACAGGTCGGATTATGGCGGCTTTTGGGAATTATGTTGATTTGCACCGGCGTGGTCCTGGTAGGGCGAAGTTGACGAAAATTCCCGTGGGAAAAGCGTTGCTGCGGCAATACCCGGTCTTCGTCCATTGGGCAGTACTCGGTCTATTGCGCGGAATCGTAGCTTCCCGGGGCGTAGGGAGCTTTGCATACAAATAGCCTGCAGCAAACCCTTTACGGAACGATGCCCATACCGACCGATTTGCTCATCGTCTTTGCACGGGTCAGCATCGCACTGGGTTACCGGGACACATCGTCAACCGTTCATACACTACGTGAATACCGGAAGGAGCCAACATGAAATTGACAGCGGATAGCATTGAAAAGCGATGGTTGGCCGGAATCATACTGGTAGGCCTTGCCGCGCGCGTGGTAACCGTCGTCATTTTGGATATCCAACCCGATAGCGATTACCTGAGCTATCAGACCATGGCGCTCAATCTTCTCGAGGGAAAAGGAATCATCGATTCCATGGGCAACCACGCCATGTACAACGTTGGATATCCGCTTTTTATACTTGCTCCGGTGTTTGCGCTGTTCGGCGCCGATCTTCTGGCCGCCCAACTGGTTAATGCCGTACTTGGCATCGCATCCACGGCAATGTGTTATGCGATAGCGAACGAAGCGGGCGCCGGCCGCATCGGGCGCCTTCTCGCCGCTGCTTTGTGGGCGCTTTACCTTCCCTCCTGGCTCTATGCCGAATATCTGGCCAAAGAAAATCTCATGACTCCGCTAATGCTCGGCGTGACGTGGTGTGCACTCCGCCTGACCAAGGGGATTTCGGTCAAGAACGCTGCGGGATGCGGGACTCTGCTCGGATTACTTGCTCTCACCGGCAATGCCGGGCTGGCACTCGTTACCGTCGTCATGGCTGCGCTATTGCTCGCCCCAGCTCGCAAAGGGCTTAAATTTGCCGCATTGCTGATCACCTTTATCACCAGCGGCGTCATCGCCACGCCATGGATGATCCGGAATATCTACGCCATCGGGGCACCGGTATTGAATACCAATGGCGGCTTCAACCTCTACTTGGGTAACAATCCCGCGGCAACCGGATACTTCGTGTCTATTGCCGATACGCCGCGCGGACCGACCTGGAACACATTACGCGGGGAAGGTGAGGCCCGTGCCTCCGAGACGCTTCAGCGTGAAGCCGTCGACTGGATACTCGAACACCCGCGGCGGTTCGTCGAACTTGCGCTGCGTAAAGCCGTTCTTTTCTGGACGCCCCCGTTGCACGAGGGCAAGGGACAAGGCTCGACGATGGAAACCGTAGCGCGACGAATCTGGCTTTTGCAATTCGGCGTGCTGACAATTGCGGCGATAGGCGGTGCGTTCTTATCGGGGCTCCGCACGCGACACATCGGCCTGGTATGGCTGGCTATCGCTGCTTACACGGGCGTCCATATGATCTTCTATGTCATCTTTCGGTACCGCGAGCCGATTATGCCTTTACTCGCCGTGCTCGCCGCCGCGAATCTTGAAGTTTTATGGCTTCGATGGGGGTATGAACGAGTGCATTCCCGCAGCACCCGTAACGCTTTAGCAGCCTTCGTCGGCAAAGGGTTGCCGACCTACGCCTCGATCCGTTGTCGTCTCCGGACCTATCGGTAGGGAATCCTTTCCCGACGCCTACGTTCCGGGTGTCCCTTCGACTAAACTCAGGACGCGCTCGCCCTCGCGACGCATCCCACATGCCCTCTTATTAATCAGGCCCGTAAATACCCTCCTGGTATTTACGGGCCGCCGCCAAGGCCGGTAACGCCCAGCCTTGGCTCACGCGGATTGTCGCCGCGCCGGATTAACTCGGCCTATGTTTATAGGCCGGGTTAATCAAGCCTCCAGCTACCGGCTTTGCTCGCACCTGTAGATGGTCGGATCCGCTGCGCCGGCTTCGGCGAAACCGGCTTTACGGAATCTGCAGGAGTCGCACAACCCGCAGGCCCGCCCTTCGTCGTCGGCCGAATAACACGACACTGTCAACGCATAATCGATACCCAAATCCGTCCCGATGCGGATGATTTCGACTTTTTTCAGCGCGATCAGCGGTGCGTGCACTTTGAACCGGTTCCCCTCGACGCCCGCCTTGGTCGCCAGGTTCGCCAGATGCTCAAACGCCTCGATGTACTCGGGACGGCAATCGGGATAGCCGGAATAATCGACGGCATTCACGCCTATGAAGATGTCCGTGCTGCCCAGCACTTCCGCCCACCCCAGGGCGAACGCCAGAAAAACCGTGTTCCGCGCCGGCACGTAGGTGACGGGAATTCCGTCCTGCGGTGTCTCCGGCACGGCAATGCGGGTATCGGTAAGCGCCGAGCCGCCGAATTCACCGAGGCCTATGCGGATGATCTTGTGTTCGATCACACCGACGCTCTGCGCCACGCGGCGGGCGGCGTCGAGTTCCGCGCTATGGCGCTGCCCGTAATCGAAACTGAGGGCGTAGCACGCATACCCTTGCGACTTCGCGATGGCCACGGTGGTCGCGGAATCGAGGCCGCCGGAGAGTAGAACAACCGCTTTTTTCATTGTCGTCATCAGCGTCCGGGTGCATCGCCCCATAGGATCTTATGTAGCTGTATTTGAAAGCGAACGGGCAAACGATCGCGCAAGATTTTCTCGGCGAGTTCCGTCGGATTTTGCGCGCCCATGGCCGGCGAGAAAAGCACTTCACAGCGATCGACTAGACGATATTCCTTCATGGCGGCCTTGGCCCACTCGTAATCCTCTTCGTTCATGATAACGAGTTTGAGCTGATCCTTCCGGTCGAGAAAGTCCAGGTTTCGATAGAGATTCTTCGACGCTTCGCCGGACGAGGGCGTCTTGAGGTCCAGAACCTTCACGACCCTCGGATTGACTTCCGACACGTCCAAAGCGCCGCTGGTTTCCAGCGAGACCTCGTAGCCCTTTTCGATCAGAGCGTCCAGCAAGGTGAAACACCCGCGCTGGGCCAAGGGCTCGCCGCCGGTGACGGTCACATAGCATGGATGATACGACCCGACTTCATCCAGGATTTCATCGATAGACATCTTGCGACCGCCGGTAAAGGCGTAAGCCGTGTCGCAATACACACAACGCAGCGGACACCCCGTTAAACGGACGAAGACTGTCGGCAATCCTACAGTGCGGGATTCCCCTTGCAGGGAATAGAAAATTTCGGTTACTCGAAGTTGATTCACTTATCAGGTGTTGCCAAAAATCAGCGCTTTGCTTCTTGCCGTAGCTTATCCAGCCGCTTCTCCGCCATCTTGGCGGCGCTGGAGCCAGGGTAACGCTTGACTACCTCGGTGAGCAGTTCCTTTGCATTCGCCTTCTGTCCGGTTTCGTACTCGATGAAACCGATCTTCAACAGAGCGTCCGGCACTTTTGCGCTCTGCGGAAAATCCTTGATCAGTCTGCGGAAGATGTCGCGCGAGGTATTGAAGTCGCGACTGACATAATACGCTTCGGCAAGCCAGTAGTGCGCATTATCAGCGTATTCGCCGCTCGGATAAGCCGCGATGAAGCTTTTGAATTCCTTGATTGCTTCCGGATATTTTCCTTCTTTCAATATATTGAAAGCCTTTTGGTAGGCCGCCTGGCGATTTGCGGGATCTCCGGGCGAAACGGGCACCTGGGGCGCGGTCGCTTCCGTCGTGGCCGTGCCGTCCGGCCACGCGGACTGATCGAGAGGCGCCTGCGGCGCTCCGGACTCGCCGCCTGCCGATAACTGTTGGATACGCTCGTCCAGATCCGTATATAGGGTTCGTTGCTGCTTTTTCAGCTCTTCCAGCTGATGCGCCAACTCCTCGTTTTCACCGCGGAGCTTGAGCACTTCCGCCTGCAACTGTTCCATCCTGTTGAACATCTCCATCAAGGTATTGCCCGAGACGCGCTTTTCCAACTGGGAAACACGCTCCTCGAGGGTCGGCACCCCATAGCCGGCTTGGCTCTGATCGTACCTTCGATCGTACATCTGGTCGTACTGTTGGGTGGCCGAAACCGTTGCATGTAGCGATCCGAAGAACAGCAATGTAAAAACCGGCTTTCTTAGATACATAGGGCTAACGTCCCGAATAGGAAATTTCCACCCGACGATTCTGCTGCCAGGCAGATTCGTCATGGCCCGATACGGCAGGTTTTTCCTCGCCGAAGCTGACTACCTGGACTTGGCCATCATTAACGCCCTGGAACTGCATCATCTTGGCTATGGCCTTGGCCCGCTGCTCGCCCAGCGCGATGTTGTACTCGGGAGACCCCCGCTCGTCGGCGTGCCCTTCCAGGATGACAGTACGCTCAGGATGAGAAGCCAGATAGTTCGCATGGGCAGTGACGACCTGCTGATACTCCGGCAGCACTTCGTAACTGTCGTACATAAAATAAATGACTCGCTTGGACAAAGGACTTGAGAGATCGTCCAGCATCGGATCGCCGGTACCATAACCGGTGCCGGTACCGTATTCAGTGCCATAACCGGTGCCGTACTGCCCGCCGTCCACGTCTTCACCGTACTTACTGATCTCCGGGCCGCCGGGACCGCCTTCCATGCCGGCTTCGGGACCGGCCTCCTGCTGCACGCCCCCCTTGGAGCCACAACCGCTCAGGATTAGCGTCATCATAGCGACGACCAATCCGGTTTTTACAAGTTTCATGTGTATTCCCCACTCGCAAGAAGATAAAAAATCGACCTACTGTTCCTTTTCCAAGCTTCCGCCATTCGCGCAAAATTCGCTGATTCAGGCTTACGGGGACCACGCCGGTTCACGCACCTGTCCGCTGTCGATGCGAAGACTCTGCTGAACTCTGCCGTCTATTGAAACGGCCGCCAACCGTCCCACGCCGCCCCTCTTCGAGGCGTAAAGAATCATGCTCCCGTTAGGCGCAAAACCTGGAGATTCATCCAGCCGTCCCTTGGTCAGCACGCGCAAAGCCCGAGTTTGCAAGTCCATCACGGCGATCCGGTAGTCGCCGCCGTTGCCGTGGACCATTGCGATGCTGCGCCCGTCGGGCGAGAAAACGCCGCGCGCGTTGTATTCCCCCTCATAGGTCAAACGCTGCGCCGGTCCGCCGGAGGAGGAAACGATATAGAGCTGCGGTTTTCCGCCGCGGTCCGAAGTGAATACGATGCTACTGCCGTCCGGTGACCAATTCGGCTCGGTATCGATGCCGATGTGATCCGTAATCCGGCGTAAAGAGCGGGACGCCAAGCTCATCACGTAAACATCGGGGTTGCCATCCTTGGATAGGGTCATTGCCAACCGAGAACCATCCGGCGACCAGGCTGGAGCCCCGTTGATGCCCGGCGCGTCGGACACCTTCTGACGTTCTCCCGTCGTGAGGGCCTGGACGAAGATAGCCGAGGCCTTATTCTCGAACGAGACGTAAGCGATCCGTTTGCCATCCGGCGACCAAGCCGGGGACATGATCGGTTCGACCGAGCTGATGATGGTTTGCGGGTTATGTCCGTCGGTATCGGCGATTTGGAGACGGTACTGCCGATCGCGAGGACCGCTGCCGGTCACGGTCACGTACGCCACACGAGTAGCGAACGCGCCGGGCTCTCCGGTCAAATGCTGATAAATGATGTCGGCGATACGGTGCGCGGTGCGGCGCGACTCCGGCGCATTGAACGGGATTCGGGCGCTGGTCAGCAGCGATTCTTTTATCGCATCGTACAGGAAAAACTCGGCCTCGTACTGGCTGCCGGCACCGAGCTGTACCCGCCCTATGACCAGATGATCCTGCCCCAACACTTGCCAACTCCGGAATCGAACCTGCTCCGGCGCCGTCGGCGTTTCCAGCATTTCGTTTTCCGGCAAAGGCTTGAAACGGCCGCTACGTGCCAAATCGGCGGCAACGATGCTGCCGATGTTGTCGCCCTGCAAAATTTGCTGACCGAAAGGCACCACGGCGATCGGCATGGCCCCTTCGACGCCTTGAGTAATTTCCACGTTCAGTTCGGAGCGCGCCAAACCGCTAAAGAGCATGAGCAGGGTGCTCAAAAGGAAAACGCTGCGAAATCGTCTATTCATCAAACACCTGGACAAGAATTATTCGGGCTTGAATGTGAACTTGAATGAGCGGAGCTGTTCCGCCACCTTTTGATCAGGGGGCCATGGCAAAGGCGAAGCTTTGCGCACGGCAGCTTCGGCGGACCGGTCGAACATGGCGTCGCCGCTACTACTGACCACGTGGACTTCAGCCACCTCACCGCCCGGCAGCAAGCGGACTTGAATTATACAGGACAGCCCGCTCTTGGCGGACGGCGGACGAAGCCACGAGCGCTCCACTTTCGGTTTGATTTTGTTCCGAAGCCATGCTTCCGCTGCACTTTGTGCCGCTTTCTCGGCGGCACGCGCGCTTTGTTGTGCTTGTTCCTCTTCCAGCGCGGCCACGAGTTCGGCTTTACGCCGCGCTTCTTCTTGGGCTTTGCGCTTAGCTTCTGCTTCCGCGGCCTTTCGTTTCGCCTCGGCCTTCTGCTTGGCTTCCTGCTCGGCCTTGCGCTTCGCCTCCAATTCGGCTTTCCGTTTGGCTTCCGCTTCCGCCTTCTGCCTGGCTTCCTGCTCGGCCTTGTGCTTCGCCTCCAATTCCGCTTTCCGTTTGGCTTCCGCTTCCGCCTTCTGCCTGGCTTCCTGCTCGGCCTTGCGCTTCGCCTCCAATTCCGCTTTCCGTTTGGCTTCCGCTTCCGCCTTCTGCCTGGCTTCCTGCTCGGCCTTGCGTTTGGCTTCCGCCTCAGCCTTTTGCCTAGCCTCCAGTTCGGCCTTCCGTTTTGCCTCGGCCTCAGCCTTACGCTTGGCTTCCGCTTCGGCCGTCTGCTTAGCCTCCAGCTCGGCTTTCCGTTTTGCCTCGGCCTTCTGCTTGGCCTCGGCCTTCCGCTTCGCTTCTTCCTCGGCCCGGCGGCGATCTTCCTCCTGGCGTTTCTTCGCTTCAGCCTCGGCTTTGCGCAGAGCCTGTTCCTCCGCCTTGCGCTTGGCTTCCAGCTCGGCTTGCCTGGATGCGTCGGCTTTGCGTTTCTGGTCTGCGAGGCGCTTGGCCTGCTCCAGACGTTCCCTTTCCTCCGCCTCGGCTTTGCGCTGGGCCTCCAGTTCGGCTTGCCGTTCGGCCTCGGCGGCCTCGGCCTGTTTTCGGCGCTCGGCTTCTTCCCGAGCGCGCCTTTCCTCTGCCAGCCTTTCCCGGCGGGCTTGTTCCTCGTCCCGCTTGGCTTGCCGGCCGCGCTCGATCTGCAACTCGTCGACCGCAATCGCTTGAATGATTTCCGGCTGCGGAGGCTGTTCGACAGGCTTAACGAAATCGAACCGAACCGCGAAAAGCAGGATCAGAGCGATATGCAGCGCGAGGGACAGCCCAAACGGGCCGCGATATCGTTTGTAATCGCGATGAATCATTCGTCCCTGACCGGGCTCGTCATCAGACCAACGCTCGGAACGCCCGCGTTTTTAAGCGAAGCCATGACTATGACGACTTTGCCGTAATCCACGGTTCTGTCGCCCCGGATCAGGACCGGGAGCCCCGGCTTCCGCCGCAGAGCATCCATGACTCTCACGTTCAGTTCATCGGAATCGACTTCAACGTCTTCCTCATTGCCGGCGTCCACGAATAATCGGCCCTCGGCATCGATCGATACGATGATGGGCAGATCCTGTTGCGGATCGACGGTTCTGGCCTCGGCCTGTGGAAGGTCAACGTCGACCCCGGTTTGGAGCAGCGGAGCCGTCACCATGAAGATGATCAAGAGCACCAAAGTGACGTCGATATAAGGCACGACGTTGATTTCGGCCATGGGCCTGCGGCGTCGGCCGCGTCCGCCTCCCCCGGTTGATGCGTTCATTTTGTATGTGCCTGACGATGCAGTAAGCTCAAGAATTCTTCGGTGAATGCTTCGTACCGATTGGCCAGCCGCCCGATGTCGGTCGAATAGCGGTTGTAGGCCATGACCGCCGGAATCGCGGCAAACAAGCCCATGGCGGTCGCCACCAAGGCTTCGGAAATGCCGGGCGCCACCATCGCTAGGGTCGCCTGCTTGACATTGCCGAGCGATCGGAACGAGTTCATGATGCCCCACACGGTGCCGAACAGTCCTACATACGGACTCGTGGAACCGACCGTGGCGAGAAACGGCAAGCGCTCGTCCAAGTTCTCCAGCTCGCGGTTCAAGGCCACGCGCATCACTCGCTGCGTTCCCTCCATCACCGCGTCGGGGCCGATATTCGGCTGCTGCCGGAGCCGCGCGAATTCCTTGAATCCTGCCATGAAGATGTTTTCCAGTCCTTCGGTTCCGTGATCCTCACGGGTCAGTTGCCGGTAAAGATCGGCAAGGTCTATCCCTGACCAAAAGCGTTCTTCGAACTCCTCCGAAGTATCCTCGGCACGCCGGATCTCCTTGTATTTCGAGAAAATGAAGGTCCACGAAATGACCGATGCCAAAACCAGAATGAGCATTACGATCTGGACGACCGGGCTCGCTTCGGTGATTAACTTGAATATGGAGAGTTCAGAGGTCATTTTTTAACCGTTGCAACAAAAAATCTGGAATGGCCGTGGGCCGGAAGGTTTCGGCGACGAGACAAACGACGCGCACCCGTGCCTCGCACACGAGCTGGTCATCCTGCCGCATGGCCAGTTGTTTGAAGCTCAGGCTCGCCGATTTCAATTGCTCCACTTCGGCAGACACCCAGAGCATTTCGTTGAATCGGGCCGCTTTCACATAATCGATCTGCATCGAGCGCACGGCGAACAAGATACCGTATCGAGTCCTGAGATCGTCCTGCTCGAATCCCAATGACCGAAGAAACTCGGTCCTGGCACGCTCAAAGAATCTGAGATAGCTGGCATGGTAAACGACACCGCCGGCGTCGGTGTCTTCGTAATACACCCGGATCGGCCAGCGAAAACTCATACAATTCGATGCAGATGAGGATGAGGATGAGGATGTGAGCTTGCGGCGGGTCTATTTTGATACAACTGGCTCATGCTGGTTTGGAAACCTCGATCCGGAAATGCGATTGGTCAAAACAGCTGTTCGTTCATCGGCACCGACTTCGGCGGCTCCAGGCCGAAATGAAGATAGGCCGTGCGCGTCGCAACCCGCCCCCTCGGCGTGCGCATGATGAAGCCTTGCTGAATCAGGTAAGGTTCCAGAACGTCCTCGATCGTGCCACGTTCTTCGCTGATCGCGGCAGCGATATTGTCCAGTCCAACCGGCCCACCTTCGAATTTCTCGATCATGGTACGCAGCAGCTTCCGGTCGAGCTGGTCGAAGCCGTTTTGGTCGACGTTCAACATTTCCAGCGCTTTTCCAGCCACCTCGGCGGTTACCCGGCCGTCCGCCATGACTTCCGCGAAATCCCGAACCCGCCGCAATAGCCGGTTGGCGATACGTGGCGTTCCGCGCGAGCGGCGCGCGATTTCGCGAGCGCCTTCGGGACTCATTTCAACGCCGAGAATTTTGGCCGAGCGGTTGACGATCTGAGCCAATTCCTCGGGCGTGTAAAACTCCAGGCGGTGGACGATCCCAAATCGGTCGCGCAAAGGCGACGTCAAAAGTCCCGCCCGTGTCGTCGCACCGATCAGGGTAAACGGCGGGATATCCAGCTTGATCGAACGTGCCGCCGGACCTTCGCCGATCATGATGTCGATCTGGTAATCCTCCATCGCCGGGTAGAGAACCTCCTCCACCATCGGGCTCAAGCGATGGATTTCGTCGATGAAAAGAACATCGCGCGGCTCCAGATTGGTCAGCAATGCCGCCAAATCCCCCGCCTTCTCCAGAACCGGCCCGGAAGTCTGGCGCAGGCTGACGCCCATTTCGTTGGCGATGATGTTGGCGAGGGTCGTTTTGCCGAGTCCCGGCGGGCCGAAAATAAGGACGTGATCCAACGCTTCGCGCCGCGCCAGGGCCGCTTGAATGAAGATCGCCATCTGCTCGCGCATGGCCGCCTGGCCGATGTAGTCGTCCAGACGGCGCGGACGTATGGCGCGGTCGACTGCGTCTTCGTCCGGGGAGCCGGCGGGATTGATGAGACGGTGAGTGGGCATGGTCAAAATACAATCTGTTTTACGTGGCAACTAATCCGCCCACAGTTCCCCCAGCGCCCATTCGACGGGCTTCGAAGGGCGGGACGGAAACCCGGCTGTCGCCGGCATGGGTCTGTGCCAGCAACCAGCGCCCCTGCTGGTTTTCGTAGGCCTCGAGAACCCGCGTGTCCGGATCGACCAGCCAGGCGTGGGCCACGCCCAGGGAGCCGTAGAGCGGCAGCTTTTCGGCGCGGTCGTCGCGGGCCGTAGGCGGCGACAGCACTTCGCAAACCCAGTCCGGAACGCATTCGAACCAGGCGACATCCGGCAGGCGAGGCATCCGCTCCCGCCGCCATCCGGCCAGATCCGGCACCAGGACATGCTCACCGAGATGAAGCTCCGGCTCGTCCAGGATCCACCAGCCGCCGGGGCCGCCATCACCCAGATCGAAAGGACCGCCGATGCGAACCCCGAGATTCGACGATGCCCGCGCATGGCGCGGCGCCGGACGGGGATGGGTGATCAGGCGCCCGTAAACGATTTCCCCCACCAGATTGGACGGAAGGGCGAGTAGGTCTTCGTAGGTCGCGGGTCTAATCGCTGGATTGGCCATGACTGCTCGGATTCTATCGTATCAAAGTTCAGCCGGTTGTCACTTCGCTGCCGACTGCAAGGCCGACCGGATGATCTCTTCGCTGCTCTTGCCGTCGACCGATACCTTCCGCACCAAACTGTTGGCGTCCTGCGGCTTGAACCCCAGGGCGATCAACGCGCTGACCGCATCGTCCACCGGACTCGCTGTGGGCGTAGGCAAGATTCCGGCTCCTGGCAGGTGAACGGTCGGCAGTTCCGGCAAGCGGTCGCGCATTTCGATGATCAAGCGTTCCGCGGTCTTCTTGCCGACTCCGGGCAGGCGCACCAGCCGGGCGGCGTCCTGCGCTTCCACGCAGCGGTGGAACTCCTCGACGCTCAAGCCCGACAGAATGGCCAGGGCTAGCTTCGCCCCGACCCCGCTGACTCGAATCAGGCTGCGAAACAGAGCACGCTCCGTCTCGGACACGAAGCCGAACAGGTTGTGGGCATCCTCCCGGATCGCCAGATGGGTGTACAGCGTCACTTCTTCACCGATGTCCGGCAACTTATAAAAGGTCGACATAGGCGCATCGATCTCGTACCCCACCCCGCGCACGTCCAACAAAAGAGAAGGCGGTTTCTTGGCCACCACCACGCCGCGCAAAAATCCGATCATCGCAGGACGACTCCCGCCAGTTGCAGACGCCGCAAGGTCTGTCTGTGATGAATATGACACAAGGCCACACCCAAGGCATCGCTGGCATCCAATTGCAGCGGCGAAGAACACTTAAGCAGGAAACGTACCATGTGCTGAACTTGCAGCTTGTCCGCACTGCCTTTTCCGACAAGGGCCTGCTTGACTTGCCGCGCGGCATACTCGTGAACCGGCAAACCCGCGGCAAGACCGCCGCAGATGGCGGCTCCCCTGGCCTGCCCCAGCTTCAGCGCCGAATCGGCGTTCTTGTGCATGAACACTTGCTCGATGGCCAGTTCGTCCGGACGGTATTCAATCGCGATTTTATAGACCCCGTCATAGATCTGCTTGAGGCGCTGGGGAAAGCTATCCGTCTCCGTTCGGATACACCCGCAAGCGAGCAATACCGGTCCCTTGTCGCCATCGCGGACGATACCGTAACCCGTACGGCGCGACCCCGGATCCAATCCCAAAACAACCGTCACGTCGCCTCTTTACCCGATCTGAGCGAGGATGTCCTCGCTGATGTCGGCGTTGGAATAGACATTCTGAACATCGTCCAAATCTTCCAGCCGCTCCAGAAGGCGGATCATCTTTTCCGCATCGTCCTTTTCCAACGACACGCTGGTGCTGGCCCGCATGGTCACCTCGGCGTTTTCCGGCGTGACTCCGGCTTGTACGAGCGTATCCCGTACGGTTTCGAACTGTTCAGGAGACACCAATACATCGACCGAGCCGTCGCCGTTGCTGACGATATCGTCCGCGCCGGCTTCAAGCGCGGCCTCCATCACCCGGTCCTCATCGACACCCGCCGGATAACTGATAATGCCGGTTTTGGAAAACAGATAAGCTACGGAACCGTCAGTACCCAGATTACCGCCCGCCTTGGTAAAGGCATGGCGCACTTCCGAAACCGTGCGATTCCGATTGTCGGTCAGGCAGTCCACCATCACCGCAATGCCGCCGGGGCCGTATCCCTCGTAGCGCACCTCTTCGTAATTGTCGCCTTCGGCCGCACCGCAACCTTTCTTGATGGCGCGCTCGATGGTGTCCTTGGACATATTGGCGGAAAGGGCCTTGTCCATCGCCGCCCTCAAACGCGGATTGTTGGCGGGGTCGCCGCCTCCGTTGCGGGCCGATACGGTGATCTCCCGGATCAGCTTGGTGAACAGCTTGCCCCGCTTGGCGTCCTGCGCGCCCTTGCGGTGCTGGATGTTGGCCCATTTGCTATGACCTGCCATGTTTTTGAACAACCTCCCTCATGGGTCAATAATTTCTTGGGAAACGGCAAATCTTATCATTTCAGAAGGACGAAAAATGAACAAAAACCGAGCCGAATCCCTGCTAAAAATCGCGCTCAACATACCCGATGCAAAATTCCGCGCCGGCCAATGGGAAGCGATCGACGCTTTGGTCAATTACCGCCAGAAGCTTCTGGTGGTACAACGGACAGGTTGGGGCAAAAGCTCCATCTATTTTATCAGCACGCGGATTCTACGGAATCGGGGCGCCGGGCCGACGGTAATCGTTTCCCCGTTGTTAGCCTTGATGAGAAATCAAGTCGCGGCGGCCGAACGTCTGAACATTCGGGCAAGAACTATCAACTCCGCCAATCGGAAAGACTGGGACGCAATCAGGGGTGAGATTCTTGCCGATTCTGTAGACGCCTTGTTAATTTCACCGGAGCGTTTGGCTAATGAGGAGTTCGTTGGCACGGTGCTGTTGCCGATTGCAGAACGTATCGGTTTGCTGGTAGTGGATGAAGCCCACTGTATTTCCGACTGGGGGCACGACTTCCGTCCGAATTACCGACGACTAGTCAATATCCTCAGGCAGTTACCGCCGAATATGCCGGTGATTGGCACCACGGCTACCGCCAATGCCCGGGTTGTGGCGGATATCAAACATCAACTGGGAGACATCGAAATTCAGCGCGGCTCTCCGGTTCGGGAAAACCTTTGTCTGCAGACCCTTTGGTTACCGGATCAAGCAGCGCGGTTGGCTTGGTTGGCACAGCATGTACCGGGATTTCCGGGTCCCGGAATTATCTATGTACTGACCAAGCAAGACGCCATATTGGTTTCGGACTGGCTGAACCAGAATGGCATCGTGACGAGACCTTACTTCAGCGGCGTCGAGCATCCGCAGTTTGCCGATAGTGATGCCTATCGAATACGGCTGGAAGAGCTGTTATTGCACAACAGGCTCAAAGCCTTAGTGGCGACATCGGCACTCGGCATGGGCTACGACAAACCGGACCTTGGCTTCGTCATCCATTACCAGGCACCGAACTCCGTGGTGACCTATTACCAGCAGGTAGGTCGTGCTGGCCGGGGTATCAACCGAGCTTACGGCGTGCTTCTTTCCGGACGCGAGGATAAGGATATCCACAATTATTTCCGCCGTACCGCGTTTCCCGAGGAAGCGCATGTAATCGAAATTTTGGAAATCTTGGAACAGCATGACGGATTATCGACCGCGGGCTTGGAACCGCTAGTGAATTTCACTCGTGGGCAGATCCAAAAAGCACTCGACTATCTGAGCTTCGAAAATCCTTCCCCTGTAATCAAAAAGGGAAGCCTTTGGCAGCGCACGCCCGTGGCCTACCGAATGGACCGCGAACGGATAGCACAACTGACACGCCAACGCGAAATCGAATGGCAGCTGGTCCAAGATTACATCGACTCGCAAACCTGCCTGATGGCCTATCTGCGGAAAGTGCTTGACGACCCGGAAGCGGCTCCGTGCGGTCAGTGCGCCGCGTGCCTCGGGCGTCCCGTCGTGGACCACGGAACAGATCGCCAATTAGGCATCCGGGCGGCGCATTACCTGAGACGTGCGGAGATGGCCCTCGAACCCAAGAAACAAGTTGCAGCCAAAGCCTTTATCGAATATGGCTTTTCCGGCAATCTGCCCGAGAATCTGCGGGCGGAAACCGGGCGCATCCTGTCTCGTTGGGGCGACGCTGGCTGGGGCGGATTGGTGGCCGATGACAAGCATCGGAACCGGTTTTCCGACGACCTGGTGAATGCAGTCGCCGAGATGATCGGCGAACGCTGGAAGCCGCAACCCGCTCCGGCGTGGGTCACTTGTGCATCCTCCCGAAGGCATCCGGAATTGGTGCCGGACTTCGCCAGACGGCTGGCCGAGAAACTCCGCTTGGCCTTTATCGAAGCAATCATCAAAGTGAAGGATAATGAACCTCAGAAATTGCAGCAAAACCGATTCCACCAGTGTCGCAACCTGGATGGGGCGTTCGAGGTGACGACCGTGATCAAAAATCAACCGGTTCTATTGGTAGACGATGTAGTGGATTCAGGATGGACCATGACCATCCTCGCCGCACTGCTGCGCAAAAAGGGTAGCGGACCGGTGTTTCCGGTGGCGCTGGCAACAACCAGTACTGGAGATTGAATGACTGTTTCCAACCACACTCAGGCTGTCCTCCTGCTGACGGCCCATTTCTCAAAACCGGGCAAGGATGAGATTAAACCGCTGAGTCCCAAGGAATGGGGACGCTTCGCCCTGTGGCTCAAGGAACGGTCTCTGACGCCCGAACAATTGGTGATGGGTGAGCCGAAAACGCTGCTGGACGGCTGGAGCGACAAAGACATCACTCTGGAAAGAATCGAGCAACTGCTCAGCCGCAGCGCAGCGCTCGCACTGGCCATGGAAAAATGGCTCCGCGCCGGACTTTGGGTCATGACCCGCTCCGATCCCGGCTATCCCATCCGAGTCAAACAAAGGCTCAAGCTGGATTCTCCGCCGCTGCTGTTCGGTTGCGGCAATCCACAGCTCCTCAACCAGGGAGGCGTTGCCGTAGTGGGATCGCGCGACGCCGATACGGGCGATCTGGCATTCAGCCGCAACCTGGGCCGTCTTGCGGCTCAACAGGGCTATTCCATCGTGTCGGGCGGCGCGCGCGGCATCGACGAGGCAGCAATGGTGGGGGCGCTGGACACCGAAGGTACGGTGATCGGCGTCCTGGCCGACAGCCTGCTATCCGCAGCCGTATCTGCCCGTTATCGGCGGCATTTGTTGAATAACAATCTCGTGCTGGTATCAACGTTTTACCCAGAAGCAGGATTCAACGCGGGAAACGCCATGGCGAGAAACAAATATATTTACTGCCTTGCCGATGCAGCGGTGGTGGTACATTCCGGCAACAAAGGCGGCACGTGGACCGGAGCTCACGAAAACCTGAAAAATGCTTGGGTCCCGCTTTGGGTGAAGGAAACTGACAATCCGGATGCCGGTAATGCACACATCGTGCGAGAAGGGGGACGTTGGATAAAGGCGGCGCTCGATAAACTGAGCCTGAGCGAATTGTTTGACGGGTCCGAAAAACCCGTGAATACTTCGCTTTATAACGATTCGTCCGACAAGTTTGCGAAAGAGCCCACCGAGAAAAAAATCGCTGACAACAAACCGCCTGGGACCGGTCAATCTATGGAACAAACCAACGAGGGAACTGGTTGCGTTGAGAACCGTAGCGCGACACCCGCTCTCGAGGAAATCTCCGCTGAGACCAATTTTTATCAGTTTTTCCTGATTAAACTGAAAAACCTCGCTCAGCAAGAACCAAGAACGGCGGACGAACTGGCGAGAGAACTCGATATCAACAAGACTCAGCTCAATGCCTGGCTGAAACGCGCCATATCCGAACAAAAATTGCAAAGTTTATACAAACCGCGCCGCTATCGGTGGCTGGCACACGACGTAGATCAAACCGGCCTGTTCGACGAGCACCAAAAGATTGGCAGTCGATAACGATCATCCACCGCATCAATCGTCTTGACACGAGCGGGTGTTCAACTTTTCGTTCTGCAAATCACCAGTCGATATCTCAAAAATAACGCAATCGGTTGGCATTACTCACTACCGTCACCGAGGACATCGCCATAGCCGCGCCGGCAATCATGGGATTGAGCAAAATTCCGAAGATGGGATAAAGAAAACCGGCGGCAATCGGAATCGCCAAGGTATTGTAGATAAAGGCTCCGAATAGATTCTGCTTGATATTGCGCACGGTAGCTCGCGACAGATCCATGGCTTCCGCGACTTTCAGGAGCGATCCGCCCATGATCACCACATCGCCGCTTTCTATGGCGATATCGGTGCCGGTGCCGATCGCCAGACCGACATTCGATTGAGCCAGGGCCGGCGCGTCGTTGATGCCGTCGCCGACCATGCCCACGATTTCTCCGGTATCCTGCAAGGCTTTCACGACGGCAGCCTTATCCTGGGGAAGAACCTGCGCGCGCACCTCGTCAATGCCGGCCTCCGCCGCGATGGCTTTTGCCGTTACCTCGTTGTCGCCGGTCACCATGAGCACCCGCACCCCCAAGGACTTCAAACTCGCTATGGCTTGCCTGGAATCGGCCTTGATCGGGTCGGCCACCGAAAGCAGGCCGACCACGGTCCTGTCGACCGCCAACAGGACGGGCGTCTGCCCCTCGCCGGCCAACTCGGTCAAGCGGTCGGCGAAACGTCCGCAATCGATACCCTGTTCGGCCATCAAGGTCAAATTGCCCAGCAGCACGGCATGATCTTCGATGAGCCCCGAAACCCCGTGCCCCGCGACCGCCGCAAATCCCGTCACCGGCAAGAGCGTGCCGTTCTTCTCGGCGGCCGACGCCAAAATCGCCGCGGCCAGGGGGTGCTCGGACCCGGTTTCCAGGCTGGCCGCCCATTGCAATACCCGGTCCTCGGTCCAGTCTTGAGCACTCTCGATTCTGACCAGCCGCGGCTTGCCTTCCGTTACCGTTCCGGTTTTGTCGAGCACGATGCAAGTCAGCTTCCCCGCGGTTTGCAGCGCGTCGCCGTTACGGATGAGTATGCCTTTTTGCGCAGCCTTTCCGACAGCCACCATGATGGAGATCGGCGTGGCCAGTCCCAAGGCGCAGGGACAGGCGATTACCAGCACCGTCATCGCCGTGACGAAGGCGTAGCCCAGGGCCGGAGCCGGCCCGGCCGCCCACCAGACCAGGAAGGTCAGCAGAGAGACCGCCACCACCGCAGGCACGAACACGGAAGCAACACGGTCCACGAGGCGGGCGATTTCCGGTTTGCTCGCCTGCGCCTTGCGGACGCTGGCGATGATTTGCGCCAGCACCGTGTCGCGGCCGATCCGGGTTGCCTTGAACAGCAGCGTTCCCGACTGGTTGAGCGTGCCGGCGACGACTTCGTCGCCCTCGGATTTCTCGACCGGCATCGGCTCGCCGGTGAGCATGGATTCGTCCACGCTGGAATGCCCCTCGATGACCACGCCATCTACCGGAATTTTTTCGCCCGGTCTGACCCTTAGGGTATCGTCCAGCCCCACTTCGGCGATGGGAATATCGATTTCCTGCCCTTCCCTCAGAACACGAGCCGTTCGCGGCTGCAGACCGATCAACTGCCGGATTGCGGACGACGTCTTGCCGCGGGCGCGCATCTCCAGGGCGCTTCCCAGGTTGATGAACGCCAGAATGATGGTCGCCGCTTCGAAGTAGGCGTGCCGCGCCAGCATCGGCAGGCTATCGGAAAAGAAAATGGCCATGGTGGAGTAGAACCAGGCGGCGCCGGTGCCAAGCGCGATCAGGGTATCCATATTGGCCTGCCGATGCTGCAGGCTTTTTATCGCTCCCCTGAAAAAATGCCCGCCCGAATAATAAAGAACCCACGCCGTGACCATGGAAACGATCAGCCAGATACCTCCGGCCGTCGGCTCTCCCAGCATCGGAAACAATCCGAAGTGCTCCACCAGCATCAACGGCCCACCGATTGCGCCGGCGACTGCGGCCTTGTTGAGTAACGCGTGGTAACGGGCGGCTTCCAGAGCCTCTTGCTCGGCAGGGTCTTCCAACCCCTCCATCACCGCCGCATCGTAGCCCGCGTCCTGCACAGCCTTACGCAGAACCTCCGGTTCCACGTCCCCGCGCACCAAAGCCGAATGATCGGCAAAATTGACATCGGCCGAAAACACATTCGGCACCCTGCGCAGCGCGGTCTCCACGGCCTCGACACATCCGGCGCAACGCATGCCGGACACGGATAGACGAATGATTTTCGGTTCATGGTCAAAAGTCGATGTCATGGATGTCATAACGGTCTCGATGTAAAAAATCTTGTTGCAATCCAATACCCTTTCATCGGCACAATGTTTGCCGGGTGCCGAAGGGGTCGGCCGATCTCTCTACATATAATTAAGAATATCGAGTCACGCCGGTTCCCAACCTATACCAAACGCCGTGCTTCCGCTACTACGGACATTTTTACGGTAGAATAACCCGTTTTTCCAGGGCCGATATTCTGACTGTGACATCATCCCTTCTATCCGTATTGACACCCGAATGGGCAGAACAATCAGCAGTTTTGATCGCCTGGCCGTATTCTCATGGCGATTTCGAGCGATGGCTGAATGCCGTTGAAGAAACCTATGATCGGATCGCGCTCGAAATCGCTCGGCGGGAAACGGTCATTATCATCTGTCGGGATAATGCCCACCAAAGACACATACACCAACGGTTGGCATCTAACGGAACCGACCTCGATCGGGTTCGCTTTGTTCATTTGCCCTATGACGACGTATGGGTGCGGGATACCGCGCCATTGACACTTGCAACCGGACAGGGCGCGAAACTCGTCGACTTTCGCTTCAACGGTTGGGGCGGAAAATACCCGCACGAGAACGATGCGCGATTGGCTCAACGCCTGCACGCAAATGGAGTGCTCGGCGATACCCCCATGGACAGGGTTGAGTTTACCCTTGAAGGCGGCAGTGTGGAATCGGACGGTGAAGGCACAATTCTGACAACCAGCCGCTGCCTGCTGAATCCGAACCGCAACCCGGAACTCACGCGCGAACAGATCGAAGATCGACTGAAAACCGACCTCGGCGCCAGCCGTATCCTTTGGCTCGATCACGGCCATGCCGAGGGCGACGATACGGACGCCCATATCGACACGCTGGCCCGCTTTTGTTCACCGGATACCATTGCCTACACCGCCTGCAGCGACCCCGGCGATCCGCTGTTCGGCGAATTCAATGCGATGGAGGACCAACTGAGAACCTTCGCCAGTTTTTCGGGTCAACCCTATCGGTTGATACCGTTAAATATTCCGCGACCGATATACAGCGAGGAAGGTGATCGATTGCCGGCGACTTACGCCAATTTTCTGATCATCAACGGAGCCGTTTTGGTTCCGGTATATGACGACCCGTCGGACGCCGAGGCTATTGCAGGTTTGGCCGATCTTTTCCCGGGAAGAGAAATCATAGGCATTCCCTGTATGCCGCTCATCCGCCAATATGGCAGCCTTCACTGCATGACCATGCAGTTTCCGAATACCATTCGAGTAAGCTGATATGACACAGACATTCAAGGTAGGCTTAGTACAACAATCCTGCGGTTCCGGAGATAGGGACGTCAATTTACAGGCATCGATTCAAGGCATGAAAGAAGCTGCGGCCGAGGGTGCGGAATTGGTATTACTGCCGGAACTCCATCTCGGCCCTTATTTCTGCCAGACGGAAGATTGCAGCCGCTTCGACCTGGCAGAACCCATACCGGGACCAGCGACAGAAACGCTGGCCGCGCTTGCCAAGTCGCTCGGCGTGGTTATTGTAGGTTCTCTGTTCGAACGACGCGCTCCGGGACTCTATCACAATACGGCGGTTGTCCTGGAAAAGGACGGCAGTTTAGCCGGCAAGTACCGAAAAATGCATATACCCGATGATCCCGGATATTATGAGAAGTTTTATTTCACGCCCGGGGATACGGGCTTCAAACCCATAACGACTTCACTGGGAAAACTCGGGGTTTTGGTATGCTGGGA
This sequence comes from Methylocaldum marinum, assembly GCF_003584645.1. Taxonomy (GTDB): domain Bacteria; phylum Pseudomonadota; class Gammaproteobacteria; order Methylococcales; family Methylococcaceae; genus Methylocaldum; species Methylocaldum marinum. The sequence goes on along the minus strand of NZ_AP017928.1, from coordinate 5,789,143 downwards.
TCAGTGGTACCCGGAAGCGGCCCGGTTGATGGCCCTGGCGGGTGCCGATTTGCTGCTGTATCCAACGGCCATCGGCTGGAATCCGGACGATGACGCCGAGGAACAGCAAAGGCAATTAGATGCATGGACAACCATTCAACGGGCACACGCCGTTGCCAATGGCCTACCGGTAATCTCCTGCAATCGCATCGGACATGAACCCGATCCCAGCGGTCAAAGCAAAGGCATCATGTTCTGGGGCAATAGCTTTGTCGCCGGCCCCCAGGGGGAAATTCTCCGTCAAGCCAATGAGAACGAAGAGCGCGTTATAGTGCTCGAAATTAACCGCCGGCGGTCTGAGGACGTCCGTCGTATCTGGCCATACCTGCGCGACCGGCGGATCGAAGATTACGCCGGATTGACCGAACGTTACCTGGATTAGCCAGCATCACTACAAACTCGGTAGCAAAACTCACCGACGGCCGGATTTCAAAAGCGCGAAATCCCTTCGATCCACTTCGCTCATTAGCAATGTTCAGCGGAACCCGGCGATCCGGCCGGGAACCTCGATCAGCTTTCGATCAAGACTTTACTTCAAAGTCTTCCAGACGATGGCCTTGTTCGATAAGCGTCTGTAGCCATTTCGGTTTCATGCCGCGGCCGGTCCATTTTTGAGACAGGTTATTGGGATTTTGAAATTTGACCGGAACTTTACTGCCCTTTCTCCCGGAAACTTTCGTGCCCTCGGTAATATCCACATTAACGCCGATCGAGGCAGCCAATTCCTTTATCTGGGCCATGACTTCCTTGCGCTTGGTTTCCTTCTTCTCTTTCAGTGCCTTTTGGGCATTTTCGATCATGCTCGCCAGTTCGGCTTCGGAAAGGTCTGCTAAATTGTTCTTCATAGGTTACCTCGATTATAAGACTGATGTACCAAGGATTGGGTTAATCTTGTGGTGACGTAATTAGTATATTAAAAAAATACAAAAAATAAATCGTTCATATTCTAGACAATTAGATAGAAGCGAGACGCATTGATTCAGACGAGAGCTCGAATTTTTCGATGCGCTGCCGGCCGAGTTATTCATTAGACATTCATCAGTTCATAGCCATGAATCAAGCTGAAAAACACCTGGGAGCCATTTCGCCTTTCACACCGGCCGTACCGACGGAAATCGCCCCGTCCATGATCTGGCAAAACCTTAACGGCTGTGGTGATTCTCTGGCTTTGGCCCAAGCCGCAAAGCAGGACAAGCGGCTCTATCTGATCGTAACCGAAGATACGCATAGCGCACTTAGGCTCGAACATGAAATCGAGTTTTTTCTCGACGGAAGCACATCGGTACTTCACTTTCCCGATTGGGAAACCCTGCCCTACGATGTTTTCTCCCCTCTTCCGGAAATCGTCTCGGAGCGGCTGAAAACATTCGCTCAATTGGCACGCATCGAACACGGGATTCTGATCACGCCGGTCGCCACCCTGATGCAACGACTGGCCCCGCGCTCCCATATATTGGCGAATACCTTTGCGCTAAAGGTAGGCAGCCGGCTCAATCTCGAAGAAACCCGGCAAAGACTGGAAAGCGTCGGATATGAGTGCGTTTCGCAAGTACTGCAACACGGCGAGTTTGCAGTGCGGGGTTCGATTATCGATCTTTTCCCGATGGGCAGTACCGTTCCCTTTCGAATCGAACTTTTCGACGACGAGGTGGAATCGATTCGGACTTTCGATACGGAAACTCAGCGGTCGCTGGAGAAGGTCGGGGAAATCAGCCTATTCCCGGCTCGCGAGTTTCCTTTCGACGAAGAAGCGATAAAGAGATTTAGACGTGCTTTTCGAACACATTTTCCCGACACGTCCATCAACAATCCGTTATTTCAAGACGTCAGCAAAAGCATAGCACCGGGAGGCATCGAGTACTATCTGCCGCTGTTCGTGGACGAAACCGAAACCCTATTCGACTATCTGCCGAAGAAAACCACTATCGTTCTGCACCATGCCACGGACGCCGCGGCCGAAGCGTTTTTTCAGGAAGCCGCAAAACGCCACGCTCACCGGTCCGGCCACATTGACCGCCCCCCACTCTCACCGGAATTGCTGTATCTCACGCCCGGAGACCTGTCCGAACGGCTTTCCGCTCACCCCAGAATCTATGTCACCTCGTCTTCCGCACGCGCCGCCGAAAAATTCGAATCGATCGATTTCGGCTGCCGGCCGCTTCCCGGCCTGGCGATAGATCCTAAGCTGAAACAGCCGGCTGCCGTTCTGGCCTCTTTTCTCGCCGAGAACGAAGGCAAGGTCTTGTTTGTCGCCGAAACCGCGGGACATCGGGAAGCGCTACTGGATACGCTTGCAAAGCACTCGATAAGGCCGCAGGTCGTCGAAAGCTGGCAAGGATTCCTTGCCGCGGAGAACAGCCCTTGTCTGGTCGTGGCGCCGATGGATCATGGTCTATGGCTGGCCGATCCTCCGCTGGCCATCATTACCGAAACCCAGCTTTCCGGAGAAAAGGTTCAACAGAGAAGGCGCCGCCGATCCGGAACCGAACGCAATCTGGAGCAGATTTTCCGCAATCTGGAAGAATTGGATGTCGGCTCGCCGGTCGTGCATCAGGACCACGGCGTCGGACGCTATCTCGGCCTTGCCAAACTAACGGTAGGCGGAATCGAAACAGAGTTTCTCGCGCTCGAGTATGCCAATAACGACAAGCTCTACGTCCCGGTTTCCTCGCTGCACCTGATCAGCCGCTATAGCGGCGCCGGCCCGGAAACCGCCCCTCTGCACAAACTGGGCGGAGAGCAGTGGCACAAGGCCAGGCGCAAGGCGCTGGAGCGGGTACGCGATATTGCGGCGGAATTGCTGAATATTTATGCGAAGCGAGCCGCCAGGCAAGGACATTCCTATAAAACGGTAAGCGAGGAATACGGCGCTTTCGCGGCAGGTTTTCCGTTCGAGGAAACGCCCGATCAGGAAACCGCCATCGTGGACGTCATAAAAGACATGGCCTCGACCCGCCCCATGGATAGGGTAATCTGCGGCGACGTCGGCTTCGGCAAGACCGAAGTGGCCATGCGCGCGGCTTTTATCGCGGCACAGAACGGCAAACAAGTGGCGGTTCTGGTGCCCACTACCCTGCTGGCACAACAGCATTTTCAGAACTTCCGGGACCGGTTCGCCGACTGGCCGATTCGGATCGAGGTGGTTTCGCGCTTCGTCTCCAAGAAACAGCAGGAGCAACTTCTCGAAGATCTGTCCAAGGGGGCGGTCGACGTTCTCATCGGCACCCACAAGATTTTGCAAAAGGATGTCCGCTTCAAGAATCTGGGACTGGTGATCGTCGACGAGGAGCACCGGTTCGGCGTCGCCCAAAAAGAACATTTCAAGAAACTGCGCAGCGAACTGGACTTCCTGACTCTGACGGCAACGCCGATTCCGCGCACGCTCAACATGGCGATGTCGGGGCTCCGGGACATTTCCATCATTGCCACCCCGCCGCCCAACCGTCACGCCATCAAGACTTTCGTCAGCGAATGGGACGATGCACTGATTCAGGAAGCGATTCTCCGCGAAATCAAACGCGGTGGACAGGTCTATTTCCTGCACAACAAGATCGAAACCATGGAGAAAACGGCACGAGACCTGGAAAAGCTGGTGCCCGCCGCCCGTATCCGCATCGCCCACGGACAAATGGCGGAACGGGAACTGGAGCGGATCATGCTGGATTTCTATCATCAGCGTTTCAATGTGCTGCTTTGCACCACCATCATCGAAAGCGGAATCGACGTTCCCACGGCAAACACCATTATCATCCACCGCGCCGATTTGCTGGGACTCGCTCAGCTGCACCAGATCCGAGGCCGGGTCGGCCGCTCGCACCATCGTGCTTACGCTTACCTGGTGGTACCGCCGAAATCCGTGATGACCGCCGATGCGGTCAAACGGCTCGAGGCCATTGAAGCCACGGGCGAACTCGGAGCCGGGTTCATGCTGTCTTCCCACGACCTGGAAATCCGCGGGGCCGGCGAATTGTTGGGCGGCGAACAAAGCGGTCAGATCCAGGAAATCGGCCTCAGCCTGTACACGGAATTGCTGGAACGGGCGGTGGCGGCCCTCAAATCCGGCAAATCGCTGAGTCTCGACATACTTCCCCACGAGGCCGGTCCCGAAATCGACCTGCAGTGCCCTGCTCTCATTCCCGACACTTATTTACCGGATGTCCATACCCGCCTCGTACTTTACAAGCGGATCGCCAATGCCAAGAGCGAAGAGGATTTGCGCAAGCTGCAAGTGGAAATGATCGACCGGTTCGGCCTTTTACCGCCGCCCACCAAGAACTTGTTTGCAATAACCGAACTCAAACTGAAAGCGGAAGCCCTGGGCGTACACAAGATCGAAGCGGGCTCCGGCGGCGGTCGCCTGATATTCAACGCGAATCCTGCCATCGATCCGGCGAAGGTCATCCGGCTGATCCAGGCCCAACCGCAAACCTACAAACTGGATGGCCCGGATAAACTTAAATTTTTCGCTCGCTTCGATACCCCCGAGAGTAAAGTCGCTTTCATCGACAGCTTGCTGCAACAGCTCGCAGCTTAGTTCGACTCAGCGGATCTCGCCGGGGGATACCGCTCCGGGCCGCTCCGTTATCGAAAATTTCTAGCCGTATTCTTAATTAATGCGGAGTCGTTTGTGCGGTATTTCCTTTTCTCCTTCCTGGTTTTACTGATCGGTTTGTCGACAGCGTATTATTGGGCCGGGCTTACCGGTCTTTTCCTCGCCGGTATCCTCAGCGTCATGGAAGTCAGCCTTTCGTTCGACAATGCCGTAGTCAACGCCTCGGTACTCAAAAGAATGAGCCTCCGCTGGCAGAGGCGTTTCCTCACCTGGGGCATGGTCATCGCCGTATTCGGCGCCCGTTTTCTGCTGCCCATCCTGATCGTCGCCGTCATCACCGGGCACAGCCTGCAGGATGTGGTTATTATGGCTTTTCGGGAGAGCGACGAGTATGCGCGTCATATCACGTCCGCTCATATACAGATTTCCGCTTTCGGCGGCATGTACCTATTGCTCGTATTTTTCAGCTTCCTGTTCGAGTCGGAACGGACCCTGCATTGGCTGGGCTGGGTCGAACGCCGATTGGCGCGCCTGGGTAAACTGGAGTCCATCGAGGTCATCACTGCGCTCACTTTTCTTTTGACGGCCCAAAACTACCTTCCGCTGGACCAGCGCCTGGACGCCCTCATCGCCGGGTTGGCCGGCGTCATTCTATTCGTGTTGGTAAAAAGTCTCTCCGCGCTGTTCGAAAACCCCAAATCCGCCGAAACCACCGTGCACAAGGCCGGTTTCATATCGTTTCTTTATTTGGAAATACTGGACCTTTCTTTCTCGTTCGACGGTGTCATCGGGGCTTTCGCATTGTCGAAAGACGTCGTGATCATCATGCTGGGGCTGGCCATAGGCGCGATGTTCGTTCGCAGTTTGACGATCTTTCTGGTTCAAAAGCGCACCCTGGATCAATATCTGTTCCTGGAACATGGCGCCCACTACGCCATAGGTGCCTTGGCCCTGCTGATGCTGGCCAGCATGGTGGTCGAAGTGTCCGAATTGCTGACCGGATTGACCGGTATGGGGTTTATTCTGTTGTCCCTGCTGTCATCGATTCGCCACAAGCGGAAACTGCTGCGCCGCAAAGCCGCTTGAAACAAACGACATATAGCCTTGAAGCCGTGCTCTTAATCGACGATAATAACGCTTCTTTAGCCCAGCCCGAGCACCGGGCTGGGTCGCCGAGTTCAATGGCGAGTCGCGTTGGTCCCCTCGCAGCGATACTCTGCAAACCCCGTCAGGCCCGGAAGGGAGCAGCGGTAGCAGCGGATTCGTGTGCCGAGGTGTGGCTGGCGCGGCTTGCCGCCCTAATTCACTCATCCCGGTCGATAGCGTGCACAAACCCTCAATGCCGTATCAGGCCCTAGCCCGGAAATGGCGTCCCCGCACTTTTAGCCAAATCGTCGGCCAGGAACATGTAGTCCGGGCATTGACCCACGCCCTCGAATTCGACCGGATGCATCATGCCTACCTCTTCACCGGCACCCGCGGCGTCGGCAAGACCACCATCGCGCGGATTCTGGCCAAGGCGCTCAATTGCGAGGATCGAAAGACCTACGACCCATGCGGCGAGTGTGTTGTCTGCCGGGAAGTGGATGAAGGCCGCTTTGTCGACCTGATCGAAGTCGACGCCGCTTCCCGCACCAAGGTCGAAGACACCCGCGATCTGCTCGAAAACGTGCAATATGCACCCAGCCAGGGACGGTACAAGGTCTACCTGATCGACGAAGTACACATGCTGTCGGGGCATAGCTTCAATGCCCTGCTCAAAACGCTGGAAGAGCCGCCGCCACACATCAAATTCCTGCTAGCCACGACCGATCCGCAAAAAATTCCGGTCACGGTACTATCCCGGTGTCTGCAATTCAATTTGAAGCGGCTGACACCGGATCAGATCCGAAGCCAGATGGAAGAAATCCTGCGACGCGAGGAAGTCGAATTCGAGGCCAACGCAGTAAAGCTGCTCGCCCGCGCTGCCGAAGGTTCCATGCGCGACGGGCTCAGCCTTCTCGATCAGTCCATCGTCCACGGCGGCGGTCGCCTCAGGGAAGCGGAAGTCAGCGCCATGCTGGGCACCGTGGCAAGGCATCCGGTCTTTGAACTGCTGTCGGCACTGGCCGGGAACGATGCTCCGGCGCTGTTGCAGCATATCGAGCAGATGGCTGAGCATGCACCGAATTTCGCGGACGTTCTTCAACAAATATTGATCATCCTGCACCACGCGTCGCTTGCTCAATGGGTGCCCGAAGCGATCAAGCGTGAAGACGACGCGGACCGGATACTGGACCTCGCGCACCGGATCAGCGCGGAGGATTTGCAGCTTTTTTATCAGATCGGCCTGATCGGCCAACGGGATTTACCGCTCGCACCGGATCCTCGCTCGGGCTTCGAAATGGTGATGCTGCGCATGCTGGCCTTCCGTCCGGCGGCGAAATCGGTGGACATACAGCATACCGTCGGCGCAACGCCTCCGAAGAAAGCCGAATCGCCGAAAATGGCCCGTTCGGTCGAACCTAATCCCGTCTCCGCACCAATCAGGGCCGAGCCCAAACCTGCACCAATTCGGGCGGACATCGAACCGGCCCCCACGCCCCGAACCGGAGCAACCCGCGACTGGCACGGACTGATCCATGCGATGGGCTTGGCCGGACTCACCCGCGAATTGGCAAACAATTGCATTCTGCAAGACCTGGACGAAAAATCCTGTATCCTGGCTCTCGATCCGCAACATGGCCATCTTCGCGTCAGTCGGGTGGAAGCCAACCTGGAAAAGGCCCTCAGGGATTATTTTAAAAGCCCCTTGAAGCTGACGATTAAGCTGGAAACGCCCGGACAGGAAACGCCCGCCTTGCGGATTCAGCGCGAGAAAGAGGAACGCCAGCGGACCGCGGAAATCGAAATAGAGCAAGACGAAAACATCAGGGCACTGAAAGAGCGTTTCGACGCCCGTATCGTCCCAGGTTCCACCAAACCCCTAGACTGACGGAGATTTCCCATGAAAAACCCGCTCGCAAATCTCATGCAGCAGGCCCAAAAAATGCAGGAAAACCTGCAAAAGGCCCAAGAAGAATTAGCCGCCATGGAAATTCAGGGCGAATCGGGCGGCGGACTGGTCAGAGTCGTCATGAATGGCAAGAAGGAAGTCAAAAAGGTCAGCATCGACGAAAGTCTGGTAAAAGACGATCGCGACATGTTGGAGGACCTGGTCGCTGCCGCCGTGAATGATGCCGTAAACCGGGTCAATCGCCTCAAACAGGAAAAAATGTCCGCTTTGACAGGCGGCATCGAGTTGCCCGCCGGATTCAAGCTGCCATTTTGAAGACGCCAGTCCTTACACCTGACCGTCCCCATCGCTCATGCCCAAAACCGGGGCTTTGTCCCAGTTGATGCAAGCCTTGCGCTGTTTGCCGGGCGTAGGACCGAAATCCGCCCAGCGGATGACGTTCCACCTGCTTCAGCGCGACCGCCGAGGCGCTCGGAATCTCGCCGAGTCGCTGCTGGCGGCCCTCGAAAAAATCGGGCACTGCATCCAATGCCGAACCTTGACCGAAGGCGAACTGTGTCGGATCTGTGCCAATCCCGGCCGGGACAGAACCCAGTTGTGTGTTGTGGAAACCCCTGCCGAGGTCTATGCCATCGATCAGGCGACCGGGTTCAAGGGAGTTTTTTTCGTACTCAACGGGAGGCTATCACCGCTCGACGGCATCGGCCCGAACGAATTGCGGCTCGATTTGTTGGAACAGCGTTTGGCATCGGGCGAAGTCAAGGAAATCATCCTGGCCACCAATACCACGGTGGAAGGCGAGGCCACAGCTCATTACATCAGCGAGCTGGCGCGGCAGAACGGGATTCGGACTACCCGCATCGCTTACGGCGTTCCTTTCGGCGGAGAACTGGAATATGTCGACGGCGCCACCTTGGCACACTCCTTCAACGGCCGCAAAGATTATTAAATTCGGCAACGGCAGTTGACTGCCGGACCAAGCCGAAAAGCCCTATGGATTTCGGCCGATCGACCTTACCATTGCCGTTTTCAAATTCAACCCAGCGGAGGAAACGATGACGGATTGTCTGTTTTGCAAGATGGTCGCCGGCGAGATCAAGCCTGCGGTGGTGTACGAGAACGATCATGTGCTAGCGTTCCGGGATATCCGTCCGCGCGCTCCGGTTCATGTGCTGGTCATACCGAAGCGCCATATTCCGACTCTCGACGACTTGTCCGAATCGGATTCGGCCTTGCCTCACGAGTTGCTGCAAGCGGTCAGGAAGGTCGCCCACTCCGAGGGCATCGCGGAAACGGGCTTTCGAACCGTCATCAATTGCCGGGGCGATTCAGGCCAGGAGGTCTATCATCTGCATCTCCATGTCCTCGGCGGACGGCCGATGAGCTGGCCGCCGGGCTGATTCCGACACCGGCGGATCGCTCCAAGCCCGGATTAAAGATCCCGCATTCGTGTGCCGGATCTTTAATCCGTCCCGATGGATGTCCCGTAAACACCTAAACATCCGGAGGTCGCTTATTCCTCCTCGTCGTCCCCGTGGAAATCGATGCCGAGAATCGACCAATTCTTGAAATCTGTCGGATCGTTCTCGACCAAACGAATTTTACAGGCGAATTTCCTTTCCACCTGCCCTTTCTCAGGGTCGATCATTCTGACGCCCGAGCGAATGATGTAAGTCCGATTGCCCAGAGCCCAGGCATCATATTTGCCGTCCAGGAAATCCGCGTCTTCGGGCACTATCTCTTCCTCTTTCATAGAGTTTTTGCAGTGCATCAGCGCGAAATCGGTGCGTTCGTTCCTCACATTTCCCAATAGTTCCGCTTCCGTTTCTTCCTCAAAGAACACATCCGATTCGACCACGTTCATCACGAAGGGAAGAATTGCTTTTTCGAGAATGACATAAAGCAGAATGATGAAGAGAATCAAGAATAGGAGTGAATACTTGCTACGGAATAAGTCTTTCATGGCTGACGCTTTAGTTATAGTTTCAGTTGATTGTCTATTGAATGAATCTCGGCACGTTCCAAAAAGGAGGACAGATTTTGCGGCAGTGGGAAAAAAATGTATATATTGTTCGCCTATCCGGGGCATTTTTTCGCAGCCTTTGAGGCCGGGCCGAACTTTCGGCCGCAAAACTGCTGCTAAGACCTGCGAGACGGTCATTAGTGCCCGCATTAGCGTTATGAAGTGCCTTTCTGATGGATTCCTGAGCGCGTGAGCAATCTGCCCGATCTTACGGCAAAGAGTACCCGGCAGGACAAGAAACTGGTGGTGGCGATCTCGTCCAGAGCCCTATTCGACCTGGATGAGTCCCACGCCGTTTTCGAACAGGAAGGGAAAGAAGCCTTCTGCCGGTATCAAGTCGAACACGAAGACAGCCTATTGGCTCCGGGCGTGGCCTTTTCGCTGGTCAAAAAGCTTTTGGCATTGAACCGGGTCTTGCCAGCCTCCATGGTCGAGGTCATCTTACTGTCGCGCAATAGCGCCGATACCGGACTCCGGGTATTCAACTCGATTCGGCATCACCAGCTGGATATCAGCCGCGCGGCCTTTACCAGCGGCCAGTCTCCGTTCAATTACATCGCGGCTTTCGGTGCCCACCTATTTCTCTCCGCCAATGCCGAGGATGTGGCCAAGGCTTTGGATGCCGGGTACGCGGCGGCGACCATCATGTCGTCCAGCAAGTCGTCGAACGAATCCGAGCAACTGAGAATCGCCTTCGACGGCGATGCCGTCCTGTTTTCCGACGAATCGGAGCGTATCTACCGCTCCGACGGCTTGCAGGCGTTCACCGAAAACGAAATCACCGAAGCGCGAAATCCGCTGTCCGGCGGACCGTTCAAGGCGTTTCTGGCCGCGCTCCACCAGATTCAGACCTTGTTCGGCCCCGATCAATCGCCGATCCGGACCGCGCTGGTGACGGCCCGGGCCGCCCCCGCGCACGAACGGGTGGTCCGCACCTTGCGCGCCTGGAATATTCGCATCGACGAAGCATTGTTCCTGGGCGGCATGGACAAAGGCCCGTTCCTGCGCGCGTTCGGCGCGGACATTTTTTTCGACGACCAGAAGGGCCATTGCGAATCCGCCTGCCTTCACGTCGCCACGGGCCACGTCCCGCACGGCATTGCCAATCGTTAGCGCCCGCAGATTTTACTGTGCGTAAAGAAAGTCAAGCCCCATTCGAATCGCCCTTACCCCAACCCAATCACTCCGCACATTCCCTGTGCGGAGCCGCAAGCGACGCTCACGCGTGCAAATCGGCCTCGCCACGCGAGGCTGTCCCGCTTCTCTCGCGAGTCCGGGGCAGCCCATCCCTGGTCTGCCCGCTCGTCGCGTTGCGCCTCGCCCTGCCGATTTGTCCCAGAGGGAGATGGGGGCTCCTGTGGCTTTACTTTCTTGACTGCTCGTAAGCGCCTGGAGCGGTTCCGGACGCTCCGCAGCCTTTTACAAGGCCTCGCGATTCCTGGCGCTGGTCCACCTCAAATGCCGATGCCGCTTCCGCTCGGTATCGATCTGATCTTCGACCTCGGCTTTCGAGAAACCCAGCATGGTCAGAACTTCCGCCGCGATCAGCAGGCTGGCTTCGAACATCTCGGGCACCACATGGTTGGCGCCGGCCATGATCAAGCCGGTATAGTCGGTGTGATGCTGGGTCCTGACGATGATTGGCAGCACATAACCCGACGAGCGGATTTTCGAAACCACTCGCTGAGCCTCCTTGAGCGATTTGAAGGTTAGAATCGCCAGACGCGCTTGGGCGATGTGGCAGCGTTCGAGCAATTCGATCCGGTCACAGCTCCCGTAAATCACCAACTCGCCTTCCTTGCGCCCTTTCTTGACCTGTTCGCTGTCGATGTCCATCGCGATGAACGGAACCCCGTTGGTCCTCAGGAATTTCCCGATCATCTGCCCGACCCTGCCGTAACCGGCGAGAATCACGTGATCGCTCAAGTCCACCGGGATCTGGTCGCGTTCGTTGTCCCGCGCCGAAACCCGCCGTCCCGCCACTCCTGCCAGCGCTTCACTGATTTCGAAGTTGTAGCGGATCAACAATGGACTCGCGACCATCGTGGCCCAGGCAATCAGGAGGACCCGCGAACTGGTATCCGCTGCGAGTATGCCCACTTGAGTGGCCAGGGCAATGAGGGCGAAGCCGAACTCGCTCACCTGGGCCAGCAACAACCCGGACTTGCAGGCAGTCCTGAAGGACTCCCCGATGATCAGGGCCGAAACGACCGTCATTGCCCATTTGCCCAGCACCACCAGGGCTGTGCCGATCAGGAGCAGGGACCATTCGCCGCTCAATAGCCCGACGTCGAGCTTCATGCCAAGGCTTGCGAAAAACAGCCCCATCAGGATATCCCGGAACGGCCGAATGCTCACCTCGACCTGATGTCGGAATTCGCTCTCGCCCAGCATGACTCCGATGATGAACGCTCCGAGCGCCATGGACAGGCCGAATGCACTCATCAGCCAGCCCGAAAGCAATACGATCACCAGAGTCGTCAGCACGAAGATTTCTTCCGACTGCATCTTGGTGATCTCGTAGAAAACGCGTGGCAATACCCAGCGCGCCACACCCAGGAGCAGGCCTCCGAGAAACAGAGTCGACCCTATGGTCCACGCGATTTGCCGATAAACCGCCTGATCGGAAGCGGCACCGAGCGTCGGAATCAGTATCAGGAGCACTACCGCAGCGAGATCCTGAAGAATCGAAACGCTGAGGGACAACCGCGCATAGTGGCGATTGATCAGCTTCAGTTCGTGCAGTTCCCGCGCGATGATCGCGGTAGAAGACACCGTCAGCGCCCCGGCGATGACCAAAGAGGCGATGGAGGAGTAGCCTCCGAACCCGATCAGGGCGCCGGACAATACGGCAATGGTGAAAGTCAGCTGCAATATCCCGAGTCCGAGCACCGACCGGCGCATCGCAAGCAGCCGGGGCAGAGAGAATTCGAGTCCTAGATCGAATAGCAGGAAAGTGACGCCCAGATCGGAGAATAAGCGGATGTTGGCGTCGTCTTTCACCAGACCCAGCGCATAGGGCCCTATCACGGCACCGGCGAACAGGTAAGCCAGTATGTCGGGAATGCGAAGACGCCGAAAAATGACGACACTGACCAGCGAACTGGTCAGAATGACCAGTAATTCGAGGAAGAATGCCGGTTGTTTCCAGTCGATCATGATCCCCCCGGCCTCGTCATGGCAGCCGGTTCGTTAACCCGGCCGGATGGATTTGGGCCGGGTTAATCCGCCGCGGCGACACGCTGCGTAAGCCAGGGCCGAATGCGTACCGCCGGAGTAGGCGGCGGCCCGGATAACGGGAAGGTGTTTACGGGCCGGACAAATGGTTAGAGCCGACGGCGAATAAAACTCCGACCGGAGTTTATCCGGTTCGTTCAGCTAGTCGAACAAGTAAATCCGATCCGGCGATACCGTCAAGCGTACGGCCTCGTTCTTCGAAAAGAGGTTTAGGCCCGGCAATCTCGCGGTCCAGACCGGCGCTTCCGGCAATCGATCGCCGGGGCGTCCGGGTCGAAAGTGAAGCAAAGTCTCGTGGCCCAGGTATTCCGCATTGACCACGACCGCTGGGAAGCCGCTTCCGCCCTCTTCCGCCAGGCGCGCGGCTTCCGGACGAAACCCCGCGGTGACCGGCAAGCCGCGGTCGCGAAGGCTCGCCGCGCGCCCGTCCGGCAATACCAGCAGAGCGTGTCCGCCGGCCCTGAGCTGCAAACGTCCGTCGAGGTCCTTTCGCAGCTCCGCGGTAAACAAATTCATCGGCGGATTGCCTATAAATCCCGCAACGAAGGCATTCGCCGGATGTTCGTATAGATCCTTGGGATCAGCCACTTGCTGAATGCGGCCCTGGTCGAGCACGGCGATACGCTGCCCCAAGGTCATTGCTTCCACCTGGTCGTGGGTGACATAAATCATGGTCGCGCCCGTGCGCCGCTGCAAATCGCCGATTTCCGCCCGCACCTGGATGCGCAGCTTCGCATCCAGGTTCGACAGCGGTTCGTCGAGCAGAAATACCGTCGGCTCCCTTACCAGCGCCCGGCCCATGGCGACGCGCTGACGCTGCCCACCCGAAAGCTGCTTGGGCAGCCTATCCATAACCTCCCCCAATCCGAGCATGTCCGCGGCCCAGCTTACCCGGCGCCTGATTTCATCTTTCGAGAGCTTCCGCATCTTCAGGGGAAATTCGAGATTGCCCCGCACCGTCATGGTCGGATACAAGGCATAGTCCTGGAACACCATGGCGATATTCCGCTGCTGCGGGCTGAGCTCGTTCGCCACGCGGTCGCCGATACGAATGACGCCGGCCGTGATTTCCTCAAGTCCCGCAAGGAGTCTCAGCAAAGTGGATTTGCCGCAACCCGACGGGCCTACGAAAACCATCAGCTCACCGTCTTCGACGCGAAGGCTGAGATCGGAGACGGCCCGATGGCCGTTGGGATAGATCTTATCTACGTGTTCCAATTCAACGCTCGCCATCCTTGACACGCCTAAAACGGAGGACCGACAGCCCAGTACGCGTCACCGCCATCAAAAGTCCGGATACGCCTTGCCGTCATGCTTGCGGCTCGTCATCGACGAACTTTTCGAAGCCGATCAGGGGTAAAGCCCGCTGTATGATCGGATCGGCCGCGAAACGCTTCTGAACCGCATGATCGGCCAAATGATTCGCGAGTGCGACGAGTATCATCGCCTGGTTCAAACATAAATAGTTGTACGCCACTTCGCCCGTGACAGGGTTCACCGCGTCGTAGAACCCGAAATCGCCGTAGATCGGATAAAGTTCGATCAGTTTACGCAAATTGGCCACGGCTTCCGAAGGTTCCGTGAGCACGGCCAGGACCGCCGCGTGGGGGGTCACCCCACCACCGCCGTAGCCCGTGGCACCGAGAACCTTTACCCCGTACTCGGCATAGCGATCACCGCCCGGCACGGAACTGGGCGACATGCCCCATACCGGATAACCAAGCGATTTCAGCGCGTAGACCCGCTGGATATCGGTATGGACCTTGCCGTTATAGCCGAGGCTGGCTGGCGCGTGCCGGGATTCATCCAGCACCAGGGAGGGCATCAGTGCCTCGAACAGGCTCCCGCCCCAGGAAGGTACATAACGGTACTCGCGCCACTGATAATAACCTCCGATCCAGCGAAAACCATTCTCGCTCCTCTCCGTACGATCCAGAGGCGGAAGCGATTGCCAGCGGAATTCCGCCGGCAGGGTGCGCGCCATGCGGAACCAATGCTCCTCCGGGACGTCGCCCTTGCCGATGGCAATCAGGCTGCCTATGCGGGATTCGGTGTAAAACAGCCCGTAATGGATGCTCGAGCGCAGCGCCATATTCATATAATACCCATGGGACATGAGCTTGTGACCCGCATCGTAAAAAAAGCCGTAGTTCTGGTGTTCGATCAGCCGGGTACAGCGGTACGCAAGTTCCGGGAACGTCTGCCGCGCGACCATGAGCCCCGCCGTCAGCCAGGCCGAATCCACGAAAGAAATGAAATTGCTGGTGCGCTCCAGGGTCGTGGTGTTGTAGTAGTTGAAATAAAAGCCCCGGTAGGTTTCCAGAGACTCCAGGGTCGCGAGCGTCGCCGCTAGCCGCTTGAGAGCCAATTCCCGAGTAATGAATCCGAGTTCGTGAGCGGATACCACGGCGAGAAAGTAAAATCCGATGTTGGTCACGCTGGTGTAATCGCCGATTTTCGAATCGGAGAGATTGACCGAGCCCTTGCCGAAGTGAACCCGATCAAGCGGCAAACCGTGCGGCTTGTCAATCAGGGCGTCGAGGCCTCGCCAGGTATCGTGGGCAATCCGAGACAGAAATTCGCGCTCATCGCAAGGCAGCGTTTTTCCGTCGACCAAGGGGGAAGCGGGCCAACCGGCGAGTCGCTCCCGCAACTTGGGGCGCGCCGCCGCTTCGCCGCCCAAAGCGTCCTCCCAAGCCTTCTTCTTTTCGGCGACAACCGGATCGCCGGTGCCGGGACCGGGTTTGCCGGTCTTGATCAGGGCGATATCGTCG
Source organism: Methylocaldum marinum (assembly GCF_003584645.1). GTDB lineage: Bacteria > Pseudomonadota > Gammaproteobacteria > Methylococcales > Methylococcaceae > Methylocaldum > Methylocaldum marinum. The sequence goes on along the minus strand of NZ_AP017928.1, from coordinate 5,773,523 downwards.
ACCCAATAGGCTCCCTTGTGAACGCCCATCTCGCGCGGCGGAAAACTGATGACGAAAGCGGACAACTGCTTCCAATTCCTGATACCGATCATGTAATTCAAGGGCACGACGACCCGTTTCCACTGATCGGTAATGCCGCTGACCATGAAATTGCCGACTTCCTTCATCCCGCTCCCGGCCGGTTCCGTACCGTGAAACTGCACTTCGAACTCGGGATTGAAGCCCTCGGCCGGATCACCCTTCACCCGGAAGCTCAGATGATCATAGTCCGCCGCATCCAGACCCCTCAAAGCGAGCGATGCGGCGAATTCGCCTCTGGTTTCCGGGAGGTCCACGGAATCGTCCGACGGTGGCAGCGCATAATCAACGCGAAGGGACCGTCCGGGCGCAGCGCTCGATGAACCCGGATCCAGCCGAAACGCAACACTGCCCGGCCAGCGCTTCGCAATGGCCTTCCATTCGCCTAACAACACGGCATCATCCGTGTTCCCGTCGAAATCCGCCAGGGCCAGTTTTTTCAATACCGGTTCGTCGCTCAGTGCCAGATCGCTTCCTTCAACCGAAGGAGCCATCATACCCAAGGCGATCATCAATAACAGTGGGTTGATCAGGTTCACATCTCCGCCCGCCCCTCTTCGTCTTAGCCGAGGGCAGGCTCGGATTCGAGTTTGTCCACCGACTGGATGTTCTCAATGTTGCTCAAGCACTCTCCCTTCCAAGATCCTGGATCCGCATGTTGGAAAATGGTCCGTTGCCTTTCTTGTATGCCAATTCCGAAGCATTACACAAGCACACAAATAAATTCGATCGGATATTGGCGGCTCTTCTTTATTGGATACTCTCGCGGTAGGAACGCCCGTTACCGGGCGCCCCCCCGCACAGACCCGGACGTGCGGTTTTCCCGCATCCGGTTCCTCGGTTGTACTCGCCTTCGCGACGAGCGCGTTGTTATACAAAGGCCACAGGCTCGCGCCGCCTCTCGGTTGTCCGGGGCAAAGCCACCTTTAACTTCTCCAGCGCTGCGCTGAACTGAGCCCAGTTAAAGCTGCTCCGCTTCCCACCCCGACGATTGAGCCACTTGAAGGCACACTGAATCGTCCCGGTGTAGAAACTGTTCAGCGACTGCTCATTGCTCCGCAGCCCGAAGTCGTTGTAGTGTCCCACCAACTTACGGTTCAGCTCCAGTACAAACTGGCGACCGCGTAGGTGGCGGTTGGCCCTGATCCACTCTTTCATCCGTCGCTTGGCGCTTTGCAGTTTCTTTCGCGCCGTGCGCTTCATGACCCGCAGCTCACCTCGCCAGTCCAGGCGCCAGTACAGCTCGAAGCCAAGGAACGCGAAGCGGCGAGGGAGTCCGGGGTGAAAGCGGCTGAAACGGAGGATGCGGGTCTTCTCCGGGGCCACCTGCAACCCAAACTTATGCAGGCGCTTCGGCAGCACTCGGTAGAACCGCTCGGCATCATGCGGATACTGGAAGGCGCAGACAAAGTCATCCGCGTAGCGGATGAGAATGACCTGACCGCCGCAACGTGGCTTGACCCTGCGCTCGAACCAAAGATCCAAGGCATAGTGCAAGTAGACGTTGGCCCGTATCGGCGACACGATGCCGCCTTGCGGGGTCCCGGTCACCGGGTGCAGTACCTGCCCGTCGGTGTCCAGTATGCCCGCCTTCAGCCATTTACGGATGAGGTTGAGAAAAGCCCGGTCGTCGATCCGCAGGCTCAACATTTCTTTTTTGAGCTATCTCACAAGTATCTAAGATCAGCTCCCTTGTACGCCCTTGGCTATGCGATCGCCGATCTCCTTGTCGATGTTGCGCCAGAATTCAAACACACGCTTCAGCACAGGTTCGGATACGCCGTTTTTCAGGTGCCCAACCACGTTGGATACTAGCCGGTCGCGCTGAGCGTCATCCATCACTTTGCGTATTAAGGTGCCGGCTTGACCAAAGTCGTCGTCATCCTTGCGCTTGGTGTAGGCGGCACGGATGAACTCACCGCTGGCGCTCCAGGCGGCGGCCTCGGGGTACTGTTTGGGGTCGGCTTTGGGGCCGCCCTTTGAGTTCGGTACGTAGACCGGATCGGAGACCTTCTCAATCCGCATGGCGCCACCTTTGCTGTAGCTGTGGACCGGGCTCTTTGGCCGGTTTACCGGGATCTGCTTGTAGTTGACGCCGACGCGCGCCCGGTGGGCGTCGGCGTAGGAAACCAGGCGGGCGAGGAGCATCTTGTCCGGACTCGGGCCGATGCCCGGGACGAGGTTGTTCGGCTCGAATGCTGCCTGCTCGATCTCGGTGTGAAAATCGCCGGGATTGCGGTTCAGAGTGAGCCGGCCGACCTCGCGCAGGGGGTAGTCGCTATGAGGCCAGACTTTGGTCAGATCAAACGGGTTGAACCGGTAGGCGTCGGCCTCTTTAAAGGGCATGATCTGTACCTTGAGCGTCCAGTTGGGGTAATTCCCCCGCTTGATCGCCTCGAACAGGTCGCGGCGGTGGTAGTCGGCGTCAATGCCGGCGATCTGGTCGGCCTCCTTCTGGGTGAGAGTCTCAATGCCCTGATCGGTCTTGAAGTGGTATTTAACCCAGAAGCGTTCGCCTTTGGCGCTGATCCACATGTACGTGTGGCTCGAATAGCCGTTCATGTGCCGATAGCTCCTGGGAACTCCGCGATCGCTCATGAGAATGGTGACTTGATGTGCAGACTCAGGAGACAATGTCCAAAAGTCCCACTGCATGTCGTTGTCGCGCAGGCCGCTGTCCGCACGGCGCTTCTGTGAATGAATGAAGTGCTGGAACTTCATGGGATCGCGCACGAAAAACACTGGCGTGTTGTTCCCTACCAGGTCGTAGTTGCCCTCAGCGGTGTAGAACTTGAGCGCAAAGCCGCGCACGTCCCGCCATGTATCCGGACTGCCGCTTTCGCCGGCCACCGTAGAGAACCGGGCCAGCACTTCGGTTTTCATACCCGGTTGGAACACGGCCGCCTTGGTGTAGGCGCTGATGTCCTGGGTCACTTGGAAGTATCCGAAAGCCCCCGAGCCCTTCGCGTGGGGCTGACGGTCCGGAATCATCTCCCGGTTGAAGTTGGCCATCTGCTCGATCAGGTAGTGGTCCTGCAGCAGAATCGGGCCATCCGGCCCTACGGTAAGGGAAAACTCATCGCTGGATACGGGAATCCCTGCATCGTTGGTAGTGGGTTCGTGGTCGTTATCTTTCATAAGAATACCTCCTTTCAATTCTTTCCTCTGTGGATCATCACGTTTTTCGGCGTGACTGATACGCTAACGACCAAGCTAAAGCGATGCCGACCGAGCAGCGGGTTCGGCATTGCTTGAAGCGCCGAATTAGAACCGCTATTCCTGGCGGTAAATCTCTTCGTGAATTTCGGTCACCAGAGAGTCCTCCTGAAGATCAAATTCCACATACTGTGCGTAAAGAAAGTAAAGTCCTATTCGAATCACCCTCACCCCAACCCAATCACTCCGCACGTTCCCTGTGCAGAGCCGCAAGCGGCGCTCACGCGTGCCAATTGGCCTCACCACGCGACGCTGTCACCGTTGCTTGCTTCTGAGCAGAGCGGGCTGCTGGATGCGCAATACTGGACCGCATGACCATCTACTTGTGGCCATTATTTCGACTGAGTTCGCCGCCGAGAATTCATCGGCTGTCAGACCTTCGGCCCGAATGCGTTCCACCGGACTCCCTCTGGCATACGGGGTCACACATACGGGGTCAGGTCTCACATTCCAACACAGGGCTGTTCAACGCTTGATGCCCTTGTCATTCAAGACGCGCTCCAGGTCCATCGCGTTATCGTAAAGGGCGGCGTGAATATTGGATTGGCCGTTGTGACGTAGGCGATTCAACGCGAAACGGCGGAGCTAGGCGAACACACCGGGGTTCTTGCGGATGCGGCTCGCATCCTCGCCGAGCGCGGTGTCCAGCACGTCGTGGAGCCGGTTTTCGATCCCCCAGTGCCCACGAATGGCCTCGGCCAAGGTGGCCGTCGAGGCGTCGCGGGTGACGAGGTCGTCAGCGACCGGTGCCTGACGCGGCTCAAAACAGCGGCGGCGGGGATTGAATTCCTCCACGTGACAGCGGACCTCGACCACGGCTTTGAAGGGGTCGTGCCAGGGTTCGGGACCGGTCCCTTCGGGCAGAGACCAGACCCGTGCCGTGCGTTGTTCGATGCGATTACGCCGGCCGAGGTCCACCGTGTAGGTCTGCTCGGCGTGGGGCTGCGTCTGAACAAACCGCCCGTACGGCCGCGCGTAGCTTGGGATGATTGCCTTTGAGTTGGACCAGCAGGTCGCTCCCGGTGGCGATCACGGCCTCAACCGTTTTTTTGAAGATGGAGGGCGTCGAGCGTGTACAGCCGCCCGGCCAGTCCCAGGATTTCGATGAGCCGTTGGGCGGCCTGGATTTCGTGGTCCTTGCCGGCATCCTCGATCAGCACCTGGCCCAGCACGATCCGCTCTCCGACGGCGAAGCCGCTCAGCACCTGGGCGGCCCGGCGGTCCTCGAAGCGATCCAGGCGGCCGCGCAGGGTTTTGCCATCGAGCGCGATGACGGCGGCGTCCTCGGCCAGGGGCAGCGCGTGGGCGCGAAAATGCGGGGCGATCGCCTCCACGTCCAACCCGTGCAAGGCGTAGCGGATCGAACTGTAGGCGGGCGTCCGCCGCCAGCGGCAGCCAAACGCCTCGTTCAGCCGCGCCTGATGGGTACGGATGAACGGATGAATCCGGCGGTACGAGGTCGCTCCGCTCATCACCGCCAAAATACTGAACAGCAGCCGGTGGGGAAGATCGTACAACTTCCCCTGCGCGCGACGGTGATCCGGAATCGGCGGCAGGCTTTGTTTTAACGGGGACAACGATTCACTCCGTCGGCAAATCAAAACCTTTTACCCGAATTCATAAGAATTGAACAGCCCTGCTAACAACCCCAGAAGAATTCTCTCAACTCATTGATCAATATAAGAACATAGCGATCGATGGCGTGGAGGTCGCTTGCGTTCGACCCCAAGATGAAACTGAACAGGAAAAGCATTACAGTGGAAAAAAAAGACATACGCTCAAATCCCTCGTAATCTCCGACTTTAATCGAAGGATATTGTTTTTGTGCTGCATTGTGGCAGGCAGCGTACATGACTACACACTCATGAAAGATGTCTTCACGCCGGGTTCAGCGTGGTTCGAGAAGGTCAATTTATGGCTTGACTTAGGATTTCTGGGCGTGGACAAAGATTATCAAAGTACCCAAATATATCTACCCCACAAAAAACCCAGAAAATCCAAGAAAAACCCTAATCCGACATTGACGCCTGAGCCGAAGAAACAGAACAGAAAACAAGCCGCCGCGCGGGTCATCGTTGAGCATGCCATCGGTGGCATGAAGTTCTTCCACTGCTTGATGCATCGGATTAGAAATCATCTGGATTACTTCGTGGACCACTTCTTCTAACTTTCCGCCGGGCTTTGGAACTACAAAATCTGTTGATCTATAATTACTTAACATCGGAAACAACTCTATTATTCTGCCGATTCTCACGTGTTGGAATGTGAGACCTGACCCCGTATGCCAGTGTAACTGTGGCCCTGACTGTCGGTATGCCGGAAGGTCTTGCCGTTGGCGTAATACTCGAAGCTCATGCCGTTGCCGTTCGGCCGCGTGTAGGTCTTCAGGGCATGATCGAGATTGGTGCCGTCGGCGGCGGTGTAATAGCTGTAGGTGGTCGAACCGCCACGCCGGCCCGCGACGACCTCCGGACTTTCGAACTTGACGAGATCGCCGTGGCCGTCATAGGTGTAGCGGAAGGTCCGCCCCGCCCAGTCGGTGATCCGGGTGATGTGGTGGCCGCCATTGTCGTACCAGAACCGAAGCGTCTGGCCGAGTTCCGGCCGGCACGGTACCGGCCACGTTCTCGAAATAGAAAACCAGCCCGCCCTTTTCGCGGATCGAGTATTCGCCGTTGCTTTCCCGTTTCGCGGTGACGCGAAGACCGGGCTGGGCTGTCAGGGCCGCGTTCAGGGGAACGCCGCCCAGTCTCTTTTCCCGCAACCGGCCGCCGCATTGTGCAGGTGCAACGATGCCCCTACCCGCAGAAGGCGGGTTACGCGAGTACGCTAACTCGACCCACGACCATAAACCAAACAATGAAAGCGCCATCGATGGGCACGCTGCGCTTTGCCCATCCTACGTGACTGCTATTATGGCCTCGGATCGTTTACGTGTGTCCGTAGGGTCGTACGCGGATGTGACCGGGGCGAGTCAACCTGCAGCGAACGACGCCTCGACGCCCACCGCTATTACCTGGCAACGGCTATAAAATCCGGTCCAAGCACTTCGTAAAACGTTATCCGAGCACCCGCTGAATGCCCGAACGGAAGCGCGCGCGATCAAGCTGCGGGTGCCATCGAAAGGAGACCTCCTCCAGCCGCCGCAATATTTCGCCGTCGGCAACCGCGACGCGGCGCACTCGAAACGCCCGAACGTCGGGGATTGCCGAGCTGCAACTCGATCATGGGTTACAGTTGCGTATCCTGTCTCCTCGGTCGGCCACACAGACGTCGCCGCCGACGTGGCTGCCGCCGTTAACCGTATCGTTGCCGCGAACGCCGTCGACCATATTGATCACGTCGTTTCCGGCGCCGCCGTCGACCCTATCGCTGCCCGCGCCGGCCTGGATGACATCATTGCCGTTGCCGCCACAGATACGATCGTCCCCTCCCCGGCCGTCAATCACGTCGTTTCCGGCCAGGCCGACGATCACGTCGTCACCCGGCGTTCCCCGCAAGATATCGTTGTCCGGCGTGCCGACGATCGTGGCCGGCACGCCGAAGCACGTGAACGAAGCGGGAGCATCGCTGAGGAAAAGAACCGCCCGGCCCTGGTCACGATTGCCGCTGGCATCTTGGAAAGGCGCCCCTACCACAAGGTCTGGAACGCCGTCGTCGTTCGCATCCCCAATTCCCGCCACGGATCGGCCAAAACGGGCAAGAGCTTGACGTCCTGGGTTACGGAGAACCAGGAGCTCACTGCCGTCCGCCCCGCTCGCGATAACGACCTTACCCTGCGGAGCGTCGCCGGTTTCTCTTCCGGGCACCCCCACCAGGAGATCGGGAATGCCGTCTCCGTTCACATCGTCCAATCCGGCTACGGCGGAGCCGAAGTCGGCGTGGTTCTCCGGCGTCGAGTTTTCCACCTGGTACAAAAGCTCACCGGTGGCGCCATTGAATACGAATGCCCCTCCGCTGAATACAAAATCCCCGTATTCGCCTATGGGCAGGAACGGCGCTCCCACTAACAGATCGGGAACGCCGTCGCCGCTCACGTCACCTATTCCCGCCACTGCTGCGCCCAGGAAGGCCCGCTCCTCGGGCGCCACCACATTGAGGACGTGAACGAGGCCGCCGTCGGCCCCGCTGAGAACCAGGGCTCTGCCCACGCGGCCCAGGAAAGGCATTCCCACCAGAAAGTCGGGAATGCCGTCGCCGGTGACGTCGCCCGCGCCAGCCACGGACCGGCCGAAATCGCCACCCTCGGAACGCGGGTAGTTAAGCGTCAGGATGGGACGCCCATCGGCCCCGCTGAAGACAAAAGCCCCGCCCTGCCCAGGTATGTCGGGCCCGTCTTGGCCGGGTGCACCTACCAGCAGGTCAGGAACGTCATCGCCATTGACATCGTTCGCATCGGCCACCGAGGTGCCGAACGCGGCGCCTTTCTCGGGTATCGGCGTATCCAGGCTGTAAAGGAGCCTCCCGTTGACGCCGCTGAAAACGAAGACCCGGCCCTGCCGATCGTTACCCTTCACGGTTTGCTGGGGGGCCCCTACCAGGAGGTCGGGAATGTCATCGCCATCGACATCACCCACCCCGGCCACGGCTTCGCCGAAGAGAGCGTTGGCCTGGGGCACCGGGTTGTTCACGCGGTATAGAAGACTTCGATCGGCTCCGCTCAAGACAAAGGCCCGGCCTTGGCGAGGATTGCCGTCCACGGTTTGCTCCGGCGCCCCGACCAGGAAGTCGACCTTGCCGTCTCCGTTCACATCGCCCACCCCGGCCACGGATGCTCCAAAACCCGCTTCGGCCCGAGGCGTGGGATTATTGACAACACGGGGCGTATAGGCGGGCTGGGCGTAGGCCGAGGCCACCCAGAACCCGGTCACGAGACCTAGACAGCCTTTCAACACATTCAGCCGGGGTTCAGTCCTAGGAGCATCCTTTGGGGCTAAAGCCCGATCTGTCATTTTTCCGTCCTCGCGTTTCATATTACGTCCTCGCTGTAGATATGATTGCATCGTAGCGTAAGCGTTCGGCGGTACCCGGACTTGTGGTCGCAGTGGCGAACGGTTAAGTGGTCGCTTGTTACGCCCCGGGCAGCTTGCAGTTGTGAGGAAGCAGGCTGTCGATGTCCTTCTGCTTGGTGGAAGGCAGGCGGTTGAGGACATCCTTCAGATAGGCCTCCGGATTGATGCCCAGCTCCTTGCAGGTCTGGATCAGGCTGAAGACGGTGGCGGCGACCTGGCCGCCCTTGGGCGAGCCGAGGAACAGCCAGTTCTTGCGGTCGATGGTCAGCGGGCGGATGGCCCGTTCGCTCCGGTTGTTGTCGATCTCCAGGCGACCGTCTTCGGTATAGCGCTCCAGCGCCGGCCAGTTCTTGAGGGCATAGCCGATGGCCTGGGCAGTGGGGGTCTTGGGCGCCAGCTGGCGCAGCCGGTCTTCGAGCCAGGCCTTGAACTCGGCCAGGATCGGCCGCGCCTGTTCCTGCCGTAGCTTTCGGGTGCCTTCGGCGTCGAGTTGCTGTTCTTTGGCCTCCCGTTCGATGGCGTAGAGCCGGCCGATGTACTCCAAGGCCTCATGGGCGCTGATGCGCTTGCCGTTCTCGGTCTGTCGGGCAATCTCGAAGAACTTGCGGCGCGCATGCGCCCAGCACGCCACTTCCAGGACCTTGCCCGCGGCGAAGATCTGGTCGTAACCGGCATAGGCGTCCGCCTGCAGGTAGCCGCTGTAGCCTTCCAGTTTGGCCTTGGGATGCTTGCCCGCCCGGGTTTCGGTGTGGTCATAGACGACGATGGGCGGCGAGTGGCCGGCGTATACCCAAAACCGGGTTTCCCGCGTCTTGCCGCGGTCCTGCACCGCCACAGTGGTGTCGTCCGAGAAGATCACCGGCTGTTGCTTGAGCAACGCCAGCATCCGCTCGACCAAGGGCTGCAGCTGCCAGCCGCTCTGGATGACCCAGTCGCACAACGTGGTGCGGGCAATGGGGACACCCTGGTGGGCAAAGATTTGCTCGATGCGGTACAGCGGCAGGTGATAGCCGTATTTGGCCATCAGCAGATGTGCCAGAAGACCCGGCAGAGGGATGCCCTGCTCGATGATTTGCGGCGGGGCCGGTACCGTGGTCAACTGCCCTTGGCACTTCGCGCAGGCGCACTTTTCCCGCCGCGTTTCCACGACCTTCAGTTGCGCCGGGACGTAATCCAAGCGTTCGGAGCTTTCGTAGCCGATCACCGGCCGTTCCTCACCGCAGGCAGGACACTGCCGGTCTTGTGCCGACAACGGCAATACCACGATCTCTCGCGGCAGATGCGCCGGCAGTGCGGTGCGCTTCGGTTGATTCTTGGCGGGCGATTGCACCACCACCGTCTTGAACGCCACCGGACTGGCGACGGGGGCGTCCTCGGGCACCTCATCCCACAGCGGCAGTTGGTCGATGTCGGGGAGGGTCGCCAGTCGCTCGGAACGGGCGCCGAACAGCAGCTTCTTCAGCTGCGCCAGGTCGAATTCCAGCCGTTCGATGCGCGCCTCGCGCTGGGCCAGGGTGGCCTTTAGAGTACGATTTTCTTCGGCGAGAGCGGCGGCATTCATGGCTGCCATTATACCCGGTGGACCACCCGAAAGCCCAGCTCTGATGCGGGTTTCAGGCACTTTCGACTCAGCCGACCCGACCCGCGCGAACCGCGCGGAAACGGGCCACCGTCAGGTCCACGCCTTCCAGCAACAGCAGCAGGTCCGAGCGCGAAATCGTCCCCTGAACCGGCTTGCGGAAGCGGCCGTTCTCCAGCCGCTTGTAGGCCAGCCAGAAACCGTGACGATCCCACCACAACAGCTTCACCTTGTCCCGGCCCCGGTTGAAAAACACGAACACCGCACCCGATAACGGCGAATGCCCCAGACTGCTCTCCACCGCCAGCGCCAAACCATCGATGGACTTGCGCAAATCGACCGGCTCGGCCACCACATACACCGCCGCCGCACTCAGAATCGTCGCCAGCATCACGAGACCAATGCGGCCACCACCTGCTTCAACAACCCGGCATCGAACCCCGGTTTCACCTCGATGCGAACCCCGCCCACCGACAACCACAGACCACCGACTGCTGTCTCACCGCCATCTACCCGCATCAACGTCAGTGGCGCCACCACCGCTGGCTGCGCTACGCGTCGACGCCAGTAGATGAACGCCGCATAGCTGACCGCCTCGCGCGCACACCAAGCGCGCACCGACAACCCACTCCCTGCCTGTTGCTCCAGCAGGACCCGCCAATGCATCTCTCGTTCTTGTTTCGTCATCGCCATCTCCTCCTCTTCGGGAATATGGCGATACTGTGACTCAGGCGCTAATCGGTGGGAATTATGCGGACAGCCGGACGCTTACCATCGTAGCCGCCGTTTCCCCGGCGCTTGGAATCCGTTCCGTTAGGCGTGTTTGCCTAATTATTACAGCAAAATCACAATTTTGCGATTACTGGCGGTCGAAGGGTGAACATCGCCTTGGAGTCATGCAATGAAAGCTTACTCACTCGATCTGAGAACTCGAATGTTCAGCTACGCCCTGACGCACAGCGTGCGCGAGACGGCCGCGCTGTTCCGGGTCAGCCCGAACACCGTTCACGTGCTTGAATGCGAATTAAGAGCCAACTGAGCGAGAGCCAGTCCAACGGCATCTCTTGACGCGTATTCCGCAACACCCCTCGGAGGGACGACCATGGACTGGCAATCACAACGCATCACCCTCTACCTGACCGTGTGCGAACTTTACCGCCGGGAGATCTGGGTCCATGTCCAACGCTTTACGCCCTATGCCGATCTCCACTTTATAGACGAAGGTTTCATTATGCTCTATCGTTCGGCATCCTGAATACACAGCAGGAGATCAAGGCTCTCTACTCTCAGGCCGACCGTTATTGGCGCGACTGGTTACCTCATCTGCCCAGCTATGGCGGCTTCGTGCAGCGCCTGAATCGATTGGCGGACGTGTTTCCCGCACTGTTGGAACGCTGGAGTCCAGCCGGCAAACCGGCCACCGCCACCGGTGTCGCCGATTCCCTCCCGATGGAATTGGCCCAATAGAGCCGGCGCTTCACCGCCAAGGCCGCCCCCCCAAGCGGCGAATAGCGGGTATTGCCCCATCCAGAAACACTATGACCACGGCGTGAAAATCCATGCGATCGGCGACTACCGCCCCGCAACCTTGCCGTTGTTCCGCTATATCGGGATCACTCCTAGTCAGTCTTAATGATGGTCCGGTGCTCGAACAAGTCGCCCCCGTACTCGCCTACCAGAACCTCTTTGCCGATAAGGCCTATGCCTATCTCTCGCGCCAATCCTCGCTCCCGTTCACCGCCTACACACCGGCCCGAAAAGCCCCAGGACAGACGCACCTCGATGCGGCTGACCGGCCGTTCTCGGCAGCCGCGTCGCGGATTCGCCATCCAATCGAGGCGCTGTTTCATTGGGTTCAAGAGAAAACCTGGATCGAAGTCGCTGGCAAGGTCCACTCCTACCGAGGCCTCCTCGTCCACGTTTTCGGCCGACTCACCGCATCATGTTCCCGTTGAACGGTTTGCCGCAGAGCACTTAATTCGCATTGAAGGGGTTTGGTGGCTTGGACCCTACAAGCAAAATTGGGTAAGGGGCCGTTCGAGTACTTCGGATCTTGCGGAGAGTCAGGGTCGCCCTGCCGCATTATGATCTTTTCACGCGAGCCGGTAAGAACAGGATCCGGGTATACGGCACCCCGAAGCGCCGGTCGAAGTGGCCGGCCATAGACCGGTTTGCCCATATCGGTGGCCAATCAATCGCAGGGAACGAGTGACGGGGACGACCCTGCCGCTTGCTTCGAATCCGTAGATTTCAGCACTTCATTCAATTCCGATGCCGGGCGACTCCAGGGAATCCGTACCCAATAGGCGTCGCCCCGTACCTGGCGCGGCACTACCTCGGTAATGATGCCCTTTTCCGTGAATCTTTGCTGAGCCAGCTCCGCTCGGTTTAAACCTTTAAAAAGACCGAGCGATATCGCGCCTTGTAGTGTCCCTTTGTCGAACAGCCACAGATCGGTCACCCCTTTTTCCAGCAACATGTTCCGGTTCGCTCGCGCTGCTTCCATATCATGAGCCTTGGGAAACAGCACCCACCAGCCGTCGGTCAGATCGGAAGGTTTCCTGACCACGGCAGCCTGATCCGACTCCGCTTTGACCAGGTTCAAAACCTCGCGCGCCTGCGACTCCTCGGTAACCGGACCCCACTGGAAACAGCTCGATTGCGCGCCGCCTTTCGACGAGAGCGGTATTTCGGCCACGTCCCCTTTTTCCTGCACCGACGCCGATTCGATAATCGGGGTCGTCTCCTTGATTTTTTCAGGCTTGACCTGGCTTCCGGAGACGCTGGCCAAAACCATGCCGGCAGGCTTTTCGGACGACCCGGACCGCTCGCTGAGCAGCGTAATGGGGTCCAAGGCACGAGGAAGCCGCAATTCCTTATAGGACTGGGAGGAAACGCTGCCCCGTCCGAGGATGTTGCTTTCCCAAAGAAAGAAGACGACGTTCACCAGAATCAGGCTAAAAAAAGCATACTTCATGAAACGCTACTCGCGATGCGCAGCAATCCTCGCAAAATCAGATCCGGAACCACTCTGCACGGCTTATCGAGCACGCCGGCGATCACTTCCGCGTCGCCGCCGGTAAGCAGCAAGTCCGGTGCATGTCCCAATTTTTTCGCCGCTCTTTCTAGAGACTTCTCGATTAATCCCGCACAAGCCGTCAAGATGCCGCCCTGCACGGCTGCAGAGGTGCTGCGTCCCAGAAAATCGGAACGATCGTGGCCGACATTCCCGATACCCTTCGTTTCCTGTACCAGCGCCCGTTTCATCAGAGCCAAACCGGGTGCGATGAGCCCCCCGAGATGCCGGCCGTCTGCGTCGAGTACGTCGAACGTCAATGCCGTGCCGCAGTCGGCGACGCATATTGATCGATTCGCGAATTCCCGTGATGCGATCAGACTCACCCAGCGATCGACGCCGAGTTTTTCCGGCCTTTCGTAACCGTTCACTACACCATAGCCTCGATCCGCCGGTCTCACGAAGTTGGAGGAAATTCTCCAGTGTCCCCGGATCCAGTCCGTAATGGTACGCTCCGCCTCGTTGCCGGCCACGTTACAGGCAAAGATACGATGCGGAACCGGAAGAGACAGCCAATGAACATCCAGTGAATCTCCGAGCGATTCACTGGCCGAAGCAAACGATTGGCCCGAAACGATACGGTTTTCCTGTGCGATTCCCCATTTCACACGGCTGTTGCCGATATCGACGAGAAGCAGGATCGCGCTCATGTCCTCAGCGGGCAATCCGGAGCCGCACGTCGCCCGACGCGAACTCGCGGCGCTTGCCGTCCTTGCACGTCAAGACCAGCAATCCCTCGGCCGTAACATCCGTGACCGTGCCCACGGTTTCCCGATCACCTTGGTGGACCACCACGGCGCGCCCCGTCAAACGATGCCGGCGGCGCCACTCCGGAAGATAGGGCTCGAGCCCGGTGCGCCGATAATCGTTCAGCAAAGGCAAAAGCTCGCTCAATATCGAAGCAACCAGGCGGTTCCGCGAAGGGGCGGATGCTCCCGCCACGGTCGCGAGATCGACCCATGCCTGATCTATCCCGCTCCCGACGGCAGGGGGGATATATCGGTTGACACCCAAGCCCACGATGACGGCGCATCCGCCATGAGCCTCCCCGCTCACTTCCAGCAATATCCCACCCAGCTTGAGATCTTCCCACAATAGATCGTTCGGCCACTTGAGTCCCACCCCGCCGACGCCGACCCGATCTAGGGCACGAATCGCAGCGACTCCGACCGCCAGGCTGAGACCGGCTACAAGGGAGTGGTCGTCGAAACGCCACAAGACCGAGAGATAAACATTCGCGCCCAGGGGCGAAAGCCAGGATCGGCCGGTACGTCCCTTGCCGGCGGTCTGCGTTTCCGCCAGGCAGATAGCGCCGGAGGGTGCCCCCTCGGCAGCAAGACGCATCAAGCGGGTATTGGTCGAATCCAGTTCGTCGTAAATGTGCAGTGCCCCGATGAGTCGAGCGGCTTCCGAACTCAATGAGGACTGGATTGCGGTTTCATCGAGCAATTCGACGGGCTGCGTAACGCGATAGCCTTTCCCCGACAAGGCGGCAATTTCAATCCCTCGCTGTTGCAGGGCACGAACCGTCTTCCATATCACCGTTCTGCTGACGCCGAGCCGCCTCGCCAGCTCCGCTCCCGAGTGAAAGCCGTTATCGGACAGCAATTGAAGGAGGGTCCTGGTCAGCGCATCGTACTGCATGAATAAGCCGGTGAGCGGAAACGCTTATTCCGATGGCCGTTTTCTGTTTCTGAGCTGTTGCAGCTGGCGCCGGACCACATGGCGAATCAGCAATTCCCGATCGCTGTCGCGCAAACCCACGAAATCGACCGAAATTTGGTAGGGCAAATCGGAATCCGGCGGGTTCTTCTTGCAATAGACGATACGGCCGTACGCAATCAACCCGACCAGATCGGGATGCAGGACCATCTTGATCTCCAGCACTTTGCCGGGAGCGTATGGCTTTTCTACCTCGAAGGACAAACCGGAAGCACTGAGGCTGACACGTTGAGTGGACTGCTCCGCCAGATTGGCTTCGTAGCTTAGGAAAGATCGAGCGACGAGATCGATTTTGCGCTCCAGCACCTTCAAAAAATCGCCGACTTCCGGAGAATCTCTTTCGATTTTCCGCAGCAGCTTGCGGGATTCTTGGGTGAGTAGATCCAGGCTGGCGGA